>CALVAW010000007.1 GCA_944325655.1 Candidatus Gastranaerophilales bacterium | reverse complement strand
GGTAAAACTTGGAGATTAGCAACTGCCTCAGAAATGAAGAATTGGGAATATTACTCCGGAAATTTAGGGGTTAATGGATTAATGCTATGCGATCAGAGGTTGAATAATGGTAATAATGCTCAATGTAGTTATTTATCTTCTTCAAGATGCTATGGAGCTTATAATAATTATTGCGCCGCTCAATATGTTTTGAATCAAAGCGGGTATTATAATATGTTTGCTCTTTGGTGGTTATTAAGCTCTCCTGTTTCTTATGAATATTATTCTGCATCTGTTCGTTGTGTTACTGAAATGGAATAAATTTCATATTATTTTTTTGTGTTTTAGTTTGGGATGTTTTATACATCCCTTTTTCTTAATAAAACAACCTTCCAATCAGGAAGGTTGTTTTGAATTTAATATTCTTATTTTAAAGCTCCGACGCCGGAAATAATTTCTGTTATTTCCTGAGTAATTTTTCCTTGACGGGCTTTATTGTATTCTACTGTTAAAGATGTAATCATTTCAGCTGCATTATTTGTTGCCGCTCCCATTGCAGTCATTCTTGATGCCAGTTCGCTTGCTTGCGCTTCAAGCAATGCTTGAAAAATTACATTTGTAATAAACATTGGAACAATTTTCGAAAGAACTGTTTTTAAATTTGGTAAAAACTCGCTTAAAGGCTCGACATGTGCTTCATGGTGTTTAATTTTCAGTTCTTCATCAAGTTCTTTATTTCTGAATTCTTGAATTTTTTCGCTGTCAGTCATAACAGGTAATAGCTGCCAACTTTCTGCCGAATATGTCATCATATTTTTATATCTTGTCGTTACTAATTCAATGGAATCAATTTTATTTTTGATATAATCATCTGCTAAATCCGATGCAATTGTGTATGCCGAGCTTGAATTAATCCCGTCCAGAATATTTATGTATGTTTTTTCTATTTCAAAACCGTATCTGTTTTTTGCATTTTTTATTGCCGGAACAGCTTTTTGACCCACTAAATATACTTTGACATTTTTGCCTTCTTCTTTTAATTTTTTTATAAGATTTAAAGCATATCTTACAATATTTGCGCAATATGCGCCTGCAAGTCCTTTATTGGAAGAAATAATAACTACTCCCGTAGTTTTGATTTCTCTGGGACATAAAAGGGCAGAATAGTTATCTATGCTGTTTTCGGTTTTAATTTTTTCGCATTTGTCTTTAAGTGTTTGCTTATAAGCCCAGCAGAACATTTTGTATAATTCAAAAGTAAATGGTCTTGAGGATTTAACCGCATTTTCAGCTTTTTTGACTTTTGCTGCCGCAACCATTTTCATTGCTTTTGTTATTTTTTGAGTATTTTTGATACTGTTTATTCTGTCTTTTATGTTTCTTAAACTTGCCATAATTTTTACCGTTTTAGACTTTAAAAATGTTTTCTTTAAAGTTTTTAATGTGTTCAGCTAACTCTTTTTTATCATTTTCTTCAAGTTTTGCGCCTTCATTTAATTTTGTTTCTAAATCGGCACAATTGGAAGAGAAGTATTCAAAGAATTGCTTTTTAAATTCTTGAATATCTTTATTTTCAACATCATTAACATAGCCTTCGTTTGCGCAGAATAATATTGCAACTTGTTCAGCCACGCTTAAAGGATTGTATTGAGGTTGAATAAGTACTTGGGTTAATTTTTCACCTTTTAAAAGTTGTGCTTTTGTTGCAGGATCAAGATCTGAGGCAAATTGTGCAAAAGCTGCCAATTCACGATATTGAGCTAAATCCAATCTTAATTGTCCTGCTACTTGTTTAATACCTTTTGTTTGAGCTGCTCCGCCCACCCTTGATACTGAAATACCCGCATTTATTGCAGGTCTTTGACCGGCATTAAAAAGATTGGATTCCAGGAAGATTTGTCCGTCCGTAATCGATATAACATTTGTCGGAATGTATGCAGAGACGTCTCCTGCTTGTGTTTCAATAATAGGAAGAGCTGTTAAAGACCCTGCTCCGCGTTCATCGGATAATTTGCAAGCACGCTCCAATAATCTTGAATGCAAATAGAATACATCTCCGGGGTATGCTTCACGTCCCGGCGGTCTTTTTAATAACAAACTCATTGCTCTGTATGCTTGCGCATGTTTTGTTAAGTCATCATATATAATTAAGACGTGTTTTCCGCTTTCTAAAAATTCTTCGCCTATAGCACAGCCTGCAAAAGGAGCGATATATTGCAAAGGAGCCGAATTATCCGCTGTAGCGGATACTATTATGGAATAATCCATGGCACCTTTTTCTTCTAAGGTTTTTGCCAATTGTGCAACGGTTGATGTTTTTTGACCGATTGCTACGTATATACATATAACATCTTTGCCTTTTTGGTTAATAATAGTATCAATTGCAATAGCGGTTTTTCCTGTTTGTCTGTCTCCGATTATGAGTTCTCTTTGTCCTCTTCCTATTGGAGTTAGTGCGTCAATTGCTGTTAAACCGGTTTGAAGCGGTTCATGGACTGATTTTCTTTCTATGATACCGGGGGCAATGCGCTCTATTGGACGAGTTTTATTTGTTTGTATATCGCCTTTGCCGTCTATAGGAATTCCTGTGGGATCTATAATTCTTCCTATTAAAGCATCTCCGACGGGGATTGAAGCAATTTTTCCGGTTGAGCGGACACTCATTCCTTCTTTAATTCCGGTGTAATCACCAAGTATTACAACCCCGACATTATCTTCTTCAAGGTTTAATGTTATGCCCAATGTTCCTTTTCCGTCATCAAACTCAACAAGTTCTGAAGACATAACATCATTTAATCCGTATATTCTTGAAATACCGTCAGATATTTCGATTACGGAGCCGACATTATCTACCTTTAATTTTTCTTCGTAGTTTTCTATTTTTTGTTTAATTATTGCCGTTATTTCGGAACTGTTTATTTTTGATGACATAAGATTTGCCTTTCTTTATGTTTTCTTATTAATACTTTCTTAAAGCTTCAAATTTATTTTTTAAGCTTAAATCAATTATCTTGTCTTCGATTTTGACTATAATGCCGCCAATAATATTTTCATCAAGATTATAATTAAGGATTACATCTTTGTTGATTTTTGTTTTTAATTTTTCTTCAAGTTGTTTTTTATATTTTTCATCAATATTAACTGCACTTACTACTTCTATTTCTTGTTTGTTTTTAATTTTATCAACTTCTTTTTTGAATAATTCAAAAATAGTTTTAAATGCTCCGAATCGATTTTCATCAAGCAATGTTTCGATAAAATTTAAAGTTAAATTATCTATTTTGTTTTCAAGAGCAGTTTTTAAAGCTTCTTTTTTATCTTTTAAAGATATTACGGGATGCAGAAAAAACGTTTTTAAATCTTGATTGTCGAATATAGCTTCGTTTATGGATTTTAGGTTGTTTAAAACTTCGTCAACATTATCGGCAGCACTTTCGATAAGGGCTTGAGAGTACCTTTTTGCTACTTTTAAATTTTTTATGTCTATATTTTTATTCAAGATAAACTTCCTTCGATTTCATCAAGTTCTTCAATTGATTTTTGTATTATTCTTTGATGTGTTTTTTCGTCAAGTCTTTTTTGTATTTCTTCTTTTGCCATGTCAATACTTGCGTTATATATTTCACTTATAGTTAATTTTTTAAATTTTTCTTCTTGGCTTAGAAGAATTTTTTCCACATTTTTTTTGAGTTCATTTTTTTCAAGAAGCGTTTTTTGTTCAATTTTTTCTTTTATATTTTGAGCACTGTTTTTTGCCTGTGATATAATCTCTTCTTGGAGTTTAGGAGTGTCTTTTACTGATTTTTTTGTTGTTTTATATTGACTTATTGCGCTTTGTGCGTCTGCTGAACTTTTTTCAACGGACAATCTTATATCATCCGCTAATTTTTGAATCAATGCACCAAGATTAGCTTTCTTGAATATCCAAACAAGAGTTGATACAACAATTATAAAATTTATTATGTTTGTACGTAAAATACTTTCAAATAAGCTTGCTTCTTGCATTTTATCACCTAGATGTTTAAATGTTTTTTAATTCTTTCTTCTTCAATTTCAATTTTTATATCTTCCGATAGGATTTTGGATGCTATTGAAGATACAAAAGTTGAAATTTCATTTTTTAATTCATTTTTTGAATTAAATTTTGCTGCTTCAAGTTCGTTTTTATTTTTTTCAATTTTATTTTGAATTTCTTCTTTTGTTTTTTTAACGGATTTTAAACTTTCTTGTTGTGCTTTCTTTGAGGTTTCTTTTATTAATTCTGCGGCTTTTAGTCTGCTTTCTTTGAGTGCGTTTTCTTTTTCATTTATAAGGGTTGTTGTTTTTTCTTTTGATTCAATTTCCATTTTTGAATTTTTGGCATAAAACTTTTCTCTTTCATCAAGAATTTTGGAAATCGGATTAAAAAGAATTGCTTTAATTATAAAAAGAAAGAGTATAAAGCTTATTATTACGAATATAAAAGTTCCGTCAATTTGCATTAACATTGTTGTTTCTCCGTTAAGTTTGTTTATGCGCAATCGACAATACAGTTGATTGCGCATTATTTTATTTTAAAACGAAACCGATTAATATTACTACAAGTAGAGCATATATAGCACAAGCTTCGATTAAGCCGGCACCAATATAGAAATATTTCGAAATTTGACCTTCAACTTCCGGTTGACGAGCAATAGATTCGATTATTGCTTTTGTTGCAAGACCCAAACCAATACCGGGGCCTACTACACCAAAACCTATCGCTAAACCCATTGCGATAAATTTTAAAACTGATAAATCCATAGTTATTTTCTCCTTTTTTAATGCTTACTTACTGCTCCTTGTATATATGCGCTTGTTAAAAGCGTAAATACCAAGGCTTGTATAAATGCTACAAATAACTCAAAAAACATAATAGGCAAAGGTAACAAAGAACCTAAAAACAGTCCGATGTTATATACCCAGCTTGAAGGTAAAATCCCGCCAAGTGTGTTTTGACAAAATGCGTTTACTGCTTCAGGGCTTAACAGAGAGGCAATTAATCCGCCTAATACCATTATCAGGATTTCTCCGGCTAATATATTTGCAAAAAGTCGGAGTGCCAAGGTTAAGGGTCTTACTATGTCTTCAAGCATATTAAACGGTGTCATAAACCAAACAGGTTGAAAATAGTGTTTAAAGTAGCTTAAACCCTTCAATCTGACACCTGATGCTATATAATATACAAGAACTATAATCGCCAATGCCGCAGTTACATTTATATCGTTAGTCGGAGATGCTAATTCTCCATGCGACAAACGAAATGCCGGGATAAAATTTAATATTTTCCAAGGTATTTGTCCTATTAAATTGCCTGTTATTATGAATAAAAATAAAGCTATTAAAATTGGTGTATGACGTTTTCCTTCGTCCCCCATACCTTTTGTCAGGGACGAGAATATTGTTACTATGTTTTCAAAAATCGCTTGTAATTTTGAAGGTATGAGCTTCAAATTTCCAACTGCTAAGAGGGCAAAAAATATTATAATTGCCATTGTTATCCACAATGTTATAAGAGTATCCATGTGGACGTTAAGTCCTAATATATTTACTATCCAATGTTGACCTATATGAAATTCCATTGTTTTACCTGATTTGACTTCAAAATTTATCTTAACTCAATTTTGAAAAACGTATTTAATCTATTTGGATGAAATTTTATTTGAGGTTTTTAAAATCTTTTCTAAATCTTTTGATTTAGATAAAAAGAACCACAACAAATAGGTTAAATTTCAATCTTGTTATTGATGAATAAACCGCCCAAAAGAAGTATATTCAAAATGTAAGTTACGCAAAATAGATTAAAATTTACAAAAATATATACTTTTTGGAGGGGTAATGAGAAGAACTGTGGATTTTAAAAGAAAGCAAAAAGTCATTGTAGTTGATGACAAGTATGAACATGCTTCAGGCGTTCGTGAACTTGTTAATCTTGAAAATGATTATGAAGTAATTGCAAATGCCGGAAATGCAAATGTTGCCATTTCTTTAATTAAAAAATATCAACCCGATATTGTTTTAATGGATATTAATATGCCCGAAATGGACGGCGTTAATGCAATTGCTGAAATTCAAAAATTAGGCGTTAAAACAAGAATAATTGTGTTGACTGCTTATGATGATGCGGATTTGATTTATAGAGCTATGAAAGTCGGCGCTTGCGGTTATGTTTTAAAAACAATGGTTTCTGCACAGTTAATTAAAGCACTGGATGAAGTGTCTATGGGAAAAATTTATCTTCCTAATGTTTTGTGTTCGAAATTTTTTGAATACTTTCAGGATTTTGAAAGAAACGGCTGCAATAATCAAGAAGATGACGGCGAGGAAAATTTGCTTCATTATTTAACAAACAGAGAAGAAGAAGTTCTGTCTTTGCTGCTTGAGGGAGCTACATATAAAGATGTTGCCAGAGAATTATTTATCTCCGAGACAACCGTTAAAACTCATGTGAACAATATTTTTCAAAAGCTTCAAGTTAAAGAAAAAACGCAAGCTGTGCTATATGCAATTAATAAAGGATTTAAACCTAAGGCTAAGAAAATTGCGGTATAGCAAAGAAAAAATAAAAAAGATTATTGATTATTCAAAATTGCAAAAACAAGTACAAGCTAAATGCTTGCACTTGTTGGCAGTTTAGAGATTGGTATATCAGATAAATAATCAATTTTCAAAAGTCAAATGGTAAGTTGGATGACAAATAAAGTTAAAAAAAATTTTAATATATATTTTGAAAATAAAGATTTAACTCAAAATGAAGCTTACTCAGGTTCTATTGTTGAGTCTTTGGTTAGAAGTCTGCTTGAACCTATTGCCGCAAATAATTCTAAGGCGATTGCTTTTTTAAGAATTAAAAATATTCCTGAAACGGAAAGCTTGATTAAAAGATTAGAATATTCTGCTAATATTACTTTAAAAGAATTTAGTGATTTTGAATTTTCAAAGTTTGATGTTGAAGATGTGGGTTTTGTTGTTCTTTCAACAAACAGGTATAATTGTGCATTTATTTTTAGAGAAATAGATGATGATAAGTATGAAATTTATTTAAAATTAAATTCAAAATTAGTATCAAACGTATATGAAACTCTAAAGAGTATATTTTTGATAAATTATGACGAAGAATTTTATTCATATCGTCCCGAGCGTCGTGAAAACAGTTTAATGAATGAAGCTATAGGTAATATTTTAAAGTTTTTTGAAGAAACAATAAAAGAAAATGAGTATAATACGAAAATTCAAGAAAATTACAGAAATGTAAATACCGTAAACACTACATTCAGAAATGAAATTTATCAAAATGTACGTCAAATTGCTCATGAAATAAAAAATCAATTAAGTATTTTGGACATATACGCAAGAATTTTCGAAAAGAAAACTCAAGATTTTGAAACTATAGAACCTATTAAAAAATCAATTGCTTTAATTAAGGGTCAGATTGAACAATTTAAAAATCTTGATGTTATTAATTTGCAGGAGAAAAATGTAAAATTAATTATTCAAGAATCAATCAAAATGTATGCAAATATTGTTAAAGAAAAAAATAATAAGTTGATTTTGATAGATGAAATGGCCGGTGTAGAAGCAAATGCATTTGTTGATGAAGATAAATTTTTAATTGTAATTAATAATATAATCAAAAATGCACACGATTGCACATCGGATGACGAAATAATAATAAAACTTTCTCAAATTAATGAAAAAATAAAAATTTCTTTTATTAATCATGGAGAAACCATAGCAAAGGAAAATAAAGAGAAAATTTTTGAACAAGGTTATACAACAAAAAAAGACGGATGGGGTATAGGACTTTCTGTTTGTAAAAAACTTGTGGGTTCTCAATTCGGAACATTGGAATTAGTTAAAAGTGATGAAAAGGAGACGGAGTTTTCTATTTGTATTCCTCTTGCTCAAACAAAATAAGATTTAATTTAAGGATAGAATTATGGATATAGTTACAAATAGGACAAAAGAAATTGCTGCAATGGCTTTAGACGGGTTAAATGAACGTGCTAAGGCGATTAGTGCAAACACAGTCAATGTTTTGACGCCGGGATATCAAAGAAAAGAAGTTTCATTTGAGTCCAGTCTTCAAGAGATAATTAAAAGAGAAGATGAAAAAGAGCAAATGAAAATTCAAAATTCAATAGAATATCAAAAAAATCCAAAAAATGTCTTAGCAGGACAGAGTCCCGCGCAAATTGCTTTTTTGAATACTCACCCTGAGAGCGGTTTTTCAATTGACGTTCAAAATGATCCGGCAGAACCTAATGGTTTAGACGGAAACAATGTTAATTTGGAAGTTGAGATGATGGATGAGGCCAAAAATGGTATGCAATATCAAGTGGTTGCCAGTTTGTTGTCGAAATCCTACGCTGCTTTAGGAAATATTATCAAGGGTCAAAACCAGTAGTTATAGTTTTTGGAGGATAGAATATGAGTTTTAATGTTTTTGATATAGCAGCTACAGGCATGCATGCACAAAGAATAAAAATGGATACGGTTTCTTCCAATATTGCTAACGTTAATACAACAAGAAATGAATTTGGAGAAAAACAGGTATATCATAAAAAACAAGTCAATTTTAAAGAAATGGTTCTAAATAAAGGAGCCTCTTTTCCCAATGGTAATGTAAGCGTTGAGTTTGATGCTCCTTCAGAGCCTTATTTGAGGGGTGGTGTAAGTTTAAACGATAATGTTATTTCAAAAGGTGTAATGGTTGATTCTATAACTGATGCCGATAATCCTACAAAAATTGTTTATGATCCCAATCATCCGGATGCAGATGAAAACGGTTATGTCGAGCTTCCTAATGTCAATGTTGTTGAAGAAATGGTTAATATGGTAAATGCTTCAAGGGCTTATGAAGCTAATGTTACAATTGCTCAAACAACAAAAACGATGATACAAAGTGCGATAAATATATAGTGAGGTTTAATTATGGGAAGTAATTTTTCGATTAATCCTAATTTTAATATGAATAATTTTAATAATTCAATTAATGATTTTAACAGAGCTTTTTCAAATTCTGTCAGCGGTTTTAATGAGAATTTGCAAAATTCATCGGATTTTGGTGAAATATTTAATTCTATGTCTCAAAATATTGCACCAATTCAAGCCGGAGCACAGATTAATGATATTAATGACAATGCTTTTAAGGTTGAAAATAACAAGAGCATTTCGCCTGTTGAAAAAATGGCAAAAGACATAGGTTCCGGTTTTTCAAAAGGTATAAATGATTTGAATGCTGTGGATAAGCAGGCTGAAACAGATTTCGAAACTTTTGCTTCAGGCGGAGATATAAGTGTACACGAAGTAATGATTTCAGCGCAAAAGTCAAGTCTTGCAATGCAAATGGCAATTCAACTCAGAAATCAGATGTTAAATGCGTATAATGAATTTAAGTCCATGCAAATTTAATTGTTATGAATATACATAAGGTGGACCGTTTTTAATTTCAATTAAGATGTTTTCAGCCAATTCTTTTAATTCTTGTTTTGATTTGCCTTTTTGTGCCTGATATTTGAAATTTTCAAGCATGGGATTTATTGCACTCATTTTTTTAGTTTTAAAATTTTCAATTTCGACTTTGACAAGTTGTTTTCTGAGGTTCAGTTCATTTTTGGAGTTTTCACGACTTACCATAACATCTTTTATTGCTTCCGCTATATTGCGCATGGCATATCCTATGGAACTTACCATGCAAAAAGATAAAAACAAATATTTATTGAATTTGTTTTCAGGGTTTAAAATCCAGTTATACAAATGTCCTCTTTCTTCATTTATATAGCAATAATATTGTATTTTTTCGCTTATACCTCCGAGAGCTTCAGGGGCTTGAGCATATATTTGAGCTTTTTTAATTTCTCTTACCGCTTTTTCAATTTCTTCAGGTTCTATACCTTTGATTTTTGACAAATTGGTTCGCATTGTTTCTTCTCTTGCGTTGATTGTTTTTAAAATGTTGCACAATGTTTCAATTGCACTTTCTTTATTATTGTTTTTAATTGCTTTTTGAATTTCTTGTCTTATTTTTGTATCTTCGGTTTTTTCATAGAAATTTTGTAAATTTACCGCTGTTTTTTGAAAATTTTTAAAAAGCATAAAACAAAGAGCACCAAAACCTATTGAGCCTAATGCAATCGGGAGAATTATTTTTTTATAGTTTTTTTCGGATGGTTCATCTTTTTTTTCTTTTCCTTTAAAATTTAAAAAACTTCTGAAGTTAGTATTTTTATTTCCGTTTTCTTTTAAAACCGTTTTAAAATAGTCTGTTGAATTGATGAGCAATGTATTTACAACATTTAATTTTCCTGAAAAGACCTCTGCTTCAACATCAATCAAGTTTTTTTGAAGGTCGTGTTCTATGTCGCAATTTTGTTTTTTAATCCAAATTTCTTTGATGCCTTGAGTTAAATTTTTAGCACAAACTGTAACTGCTGTCATTAATCCGACCCCGATTAAACCTATAATATTTTTTGCATTGGGATCTCTTAGCGCTCTATACATTGCAAAATGAGGCTCTTCAACAATATTAATATTTCTTGCCAAATCCGCAGGGACAACTAATCCCGCTTTGTTTGCCAATGCTTTTGAATATTGTTTCATTGAAACACTTATTCCGATTATCGTCGCTAAAGAAATTCCTGCTGCTAATAATATTGGTTTTAGTGCTTTTTTATGGTCAAAAGAGCTTTGGATATTACCAGAAGTATCGTTTTCTGCCGGTTTAAAGTTTTCAGGTATCAAAAGTTGTTTTGATATATTTTCAAAACTGTCAAAATCTTCTTGTTTTTTGTCTTTAATATAATTATTCAGTAAAACACCCTGTATAGTGTTTTTTTCTGTAGTTATTTTATTGTCCTTTACTGTGTTAAAATCTTGCGACATACTTGTTGGTGTAGTATATACGCTTTTTTTATACACATCAAACGATACTTTCTTCATCTTTTTCTTCCTTTGGATGGCGTTTTATTCTGAATATTCCTTTTAGTACTTTTTTTAATTCTCTTGCTTTTAATTTTTGAATTTCTTCATTTTCTTCTTCTTCGTCTTCTTCTTCTGTTGCAAGAGATAAAATTGTTTTAAGTATTTTTTTAAATTTATTATTTGAATTGAAGGCAATAATGAAATTTTTTATTTCACCAAAAATGGCAGCGAGCTTTTCTGCAGTTGAATTTATGAAATTTGTGATTGTTGTTGATGTATTTTGAAAAAATAATTGAATATTTTTTATAACGTTCGGAATTTTTGATATCAGATTTAATATAGGAGCTATAAAGGCATTTATAACGAATTTTATCGGAGCTTTTATTATAATAGAAAAATTTTCTATAGTTTGCATAAATTTATCAAGATTTTTTTGAATTTTATCCAGTCCTTGTATTATTCTGTCTTCTAAGAGTTTTTGATGGGCTGCTTCTATTTTATCTTGCTTTGCTTGCAGTTTTGCTTCTTTATTGGCAAGAATTTTCATCCATTCTGCCATGCATTCGTTGTAGCTCATTTCGCCCGGTACTCTTGGTTTATTTTTATCTCGTTTTATTCCGCCCCCCATACCGGAGCATATCGGGCATGCCCCAATCGGAAGTCCATGCGGACATTTACCTGCATTTTGAACTGTTTGATTTAGTGGTGTTACCAAGATACGCCTCATTTTCGGGCGCATGAATACTTGAAAAACAATTTTGGAAAATCCGCAAAATGTTTAAAATCCAGTATTCCGACTGTTACGGCCGCGGCCCGGTTAGGGAATTTCACCCTTATTTCCTGCTTATTTTTTAAATTATACAATAAAAATGAAATTTTTATATCTCTTCATCCAAATCGTCTTCGGATTCATCTGTAGGAAGTTTTATTTCAATTCCCATTTCCGATAAAATATCTCTTGATTTAGGACCGTATGCGGTATCTGCAAAATTTTCAAGTATTGTTTGATAACAAACAACGGCATCTTTTTCATTGCCTCTCATTTTAAAAATGTTTCCGAGTTTATAATATATGGGTGCGAATGCGGCTTCCGGAAGTATATCCATTTGTTCATCAAGTTTTAATTTGAGAGCAATAAGATTTTTTGAGTCTTCCGGAGAATAAAATTCTCTTTCATATATTTTTTTTGTTAAATAATCAACGCTTTCAGTCAGTTCTCCAAGTGCTTCTTGGCTCATGCCTTTTTTCTTAACGGTTTTTTTTGCGGCATCAGCAGGAAGCGCCTGATTTATTATTAGTGCTACCACCAACATTAAAGGAATTAGTATGGATAGTGCTTGTTTCAAAATTATTCTCCCCTTAATCCTATATTACAATAATTTTTTTAAAATTCCTCAATCTTCGGGTTGAAATTTCTTGAGATTTAATTAAAATCATTATATGAAAAGAATATTTTTAATATTCGTTTATATGTTATTTTTTGTTGTAAACGCTCAAGTATTAAAGGGCGGTGTATCTGAAGATTATATACCTAAGGGTTTTTTTGGTTCTTGGGGTGTTATTTCGAAATTAAATAATTCCAATAATCCTGTTATTTTTAATTATGAAAGCAGAGATATTTGGACATTGTCAGGTTATGGTAATGTTTTAGTGCTTGAAAATTTAGAATCCGGCGCAAGATCGGAAATTACCATAAAAGATAAGTCAACTGACGGTAAGACACTTAAATTTGAACGTCAAAAAGTTGTTCAAGAGGGCGGAAAAAAGGTTATATATAAAGAAACTGTAAGTTTTGTACTTTTGGGTAATAATTTTTCGGGTACTGACGATTTTGTTGTGGAAAGATATAATGAACAAAATCAATTTGTAAAGAAAGATTGTGCTAAGTATTCAATCTCAGGCGTTCGTATTTCGGGAACCAATCCATGATTTTTTCGTCTTAAAAATAAGGATTTATGTTAAAATAGTAGTCAAAGGGTTGAAATATGCAAGAAAAAATATTTGATTGCGTAATTTTGGGCGGAGGACCTGCGGGTTTATCGGCTGCGCTTTATTTGAGGCGTGCAAATCTTAATTGTGCGATAGTTGATAAATCTGCTCTTGGCGGCACACCGACAAATTATTGCGAAATAGAAAATTATTTGGGTTTTGGAAAAGTATCAGGTTTTGAATTATGTGAAAAATTTGAAGAGCATGTTGATAATTTTGATGTTCAAAAATACCCTTATGAGGAGATAGAAAGTGCGGATTTAATTTCTCCCGTTAAAAAAATTCAAACCAAAGAAAATGTTTTTTTAGCCAGAACGGTAATCATTGCAACAGGTGCGAAACCTAAGAAATTAAATATAAAAGGTGAAAGTGAAAATATAGGCAAGGGCGTAAGTTACTGTGCCGTTTGCGATGGAGCTTTTTACAAGGATAAAACGGTTTGTGTAATTGGCGGAGGCAATTCCGCACTAGAAGAAGCTTTATATCTTACAAAGTTTGCTAAAAAAGTTTATATTGTTCACAGACGAAATAAATTTAGAGCTGATGAGATTATTCAAAAAAGAGTTTTTGAAAATGAAAAAATAGAGCTGCTTTTAGAGTATATTCCCGTTGAAATAATTGCAAGTAATAAAGTTGAAAAAATAAGTTTGCAAAATGTTCAAACATCTAAAATTAAAGATTATAAAACGGACGGAGTTTTTCCTTATATTGGTTTAGAGCCTAATGTGGAGCTCTTTTCTGGACAAATTGAAGAAGATAAGAATGGATTTATTTTAACTGACAGTGCAATGAAAACAAATATTGACGGTGTTTATGCTGTGGGTGATGTCAGAAATACTCCTTTGAGACAAGTTATAACGGCAGTATCTGACGGAGCCATAGCGGCAGTTGAGGTTAGTAAATATTTAATGGATATTAAGGAAGCAGTGAGGAATTAAATAAATTATGAAAGCACTTGTGTACGACGGCGAATTAAAACTTTCAGGCGATTATCAAAAACCTGTTTTAAGAGATGATGAGGTTTTGATAAAGACTATTATGGTCGGTATATGTAATACTGATTATGAAATTACAAAAGGATATATGGGCTATAAGGGAGTTTTAGGACATGAATTTATCGGAGTTGTTGCAGGTGCCGGAAAAAATGTCGATAGAAATATTATGGGCAAAAGAGTTGTGGGCGAGATAAATTGCGCATGTGAGGATTGCTCTTGGTGTCATAAAAATTTGCAAAGACATTGTCCAAATCGTTCGACATTAGGAATATATAAAAAAGACGGATGTTTTAGTGAGTATTTTACTTTGCCTTATAAAAACGTTTTTGAAATTTCGGATAAAATAGATGATATAACGGCAACATTTACGGAACCTCTTGCGGCTGCTTATGAAATACTTGAACAAGTTCATATTAAACCTGATGATAAGGTTGCAATTTTAGGTGACGGCAAGTTGGGATTGTGCATTTCTTTAGTATTTAAAGCTTTAAATATAGATTTTGTGCATATAGGAAAACATGAAAATAAACTTAAAATTTCTAAAGATATAGGTGCCAAAACAATGATGCTTTCTGAATTAACGGAAAAAGATAAAAAGTCTTTTGATGTAGTAATTGAAGCGACGGGCTCAACCGGCGGCTTTGAAACAAGTGCTTCATTGGTTAAACCGAGGGGTGTTTTGGTTTTAAAAAGCACTATTGTTGCGCAAGAAGGGCTAAATCTTGCTTCTATTGTTGTTGACGAGATTACTGTTGTAGGTTCTCGTTGCGGGCAGTTTGCTCCAATATTGAGGCTCCTTGAAGAAGGTAAAATTAATGTTAAACCTTTAGTTGAAAAGATATATGATATTGATGATTTTGTAGAGGCTTTTAAAAAGAATTCCGAAAAAGGAACTTTGAAAGTTTTGGTTAGATTTTAGTTGTGTTAAAATAATTAAAAAAGTCGGCTGATAATTGCGCAACCCGAGCCGAGCGAGTTTAGCGAAAGCTTAACAAGCGAAGGCGAGGGCAAAGGTGTGCGAAGCACGCAGGCAGGAGCGTTTGAGCTCGTGCCAAGTGCGAAGACCGTACCGCCTTAAGAGCCGAGCGAGTTTAGCGAAAGCTTAACAAGCGAAGGCGAGGGCAAAGGTGTGCGAAGCACGCAGGCAGGAGCGTTTGAGCTCGTGCCAAGTGCGAAGACCGTACCGCCTTAAGAGCCGAGCGAGTTTAGCGAAAGCTTAACAAGCGAAGGCGAGGGTTGTGAGGAAAGTCCGGACAGTCTAAATAGCAGACCGCTTGGGAAATCCAAGTGCCCGTGAGGGTGAGGAAAGTGCCACAGAAAATATGTTACTGCAAGTCAGTACAAGTGCAACGGCGGAGTAAAAGCCCACCGCCGATATCGTGAGATATCGGGCAAGGTAAACCCCGGTTGACTGCAAGTTTAAATTTGCAAGAAGGTGCTATTTCCGTTTTGTTTTTACAAAAATTGCATAAAAAAACGCACAAGACAGATAATTATCTTACTACAGAATCCGGCTTATACCCGACTTTCTGCCTCGTTTGAGGCAGTTTTTTAATAAAAAAAGAGGCAAATTTGCCTCTTTTAAATTTAAAAAAATTGAATTTTATAGTGATTTTTCATAAATTTCACGAACAGCTTCTTTGGTTGCTTTAGTCGGAGCTATTGAAAGTAATCCGTCTAATGAAGGGGTTGTAAATGCCAATTCGGTTAATCTTTCTATATCATTTTCATTAAATCCCTCATTTTTTAATTTATTTGGTACTCCAACCGATTTTAACCATTCATAAACTAAATCGCCGGCTTCTTTTGAGCTCATTGTGTCTTTTATGGACGGTGCCATCGGTTTTAAGATGTGCGTCAGTGTTTCCTTTTTAGCTTCCCACATGTTTTCAACTACTGCAGGAAGCAATATTGCAAGTCCTAAACCATGTGATAGTTCATGTTTAACAGCTGATAGCGGATGTTCCAGTGCATGTGTATAATGTAACAGACCGTTATCAAAGCAAACACCGCCCATCATTGCTGCGTATGCCAAGAAATATCTTGCATTTAGGTCGTTTGGATTTTGAATTGCATTTGGAAGATATTTTGCTACCATTGATATTACTTCATGCGCAAGGCATACGGTATATGGAGAAGCTACTTTGCTTGTTGCAGCTTCTACTACGTGGTTAACGGCGTCAATTGAAACATATTTTGTTTGTTTTTCCGATAACTTAGTCATTAATTTAGGATCATCAATTGCATACATTGGATATATGCAATCATATGCAATTGCCGGTTTATAGTCTTTTTCTACAATTGTTGCAACTGCAAACCTGTTTGTTTCTGTTCCTGTTCCATGGGTTAAATTAATTGCTACGATAGGCACTGCTTTTGTGGGTGCAAATTTGAATTCATATAAATCGTTTGCGGTTTTATCTTTATATTCAAGCAAAATTGCAACTGATTTGCCTGCATCAGTCGGTGAGCCGCCGCCTATTGCAATAACTGCTTTTGCGTTAAATTCACGAGCAATTTTAACAGCCTCATCAATAGCTTCATTGGTTGGGTTTGGAGTAACTTTATCATAATTTACGTATTCAATATTGTTTTCTTTTAATGCTTTTTCAACAACATCCCAAGCGCCTGTTGCTTTATAGGCATTTCTGCCTGACATAACTATTAATTTATCTATACCTTTGTTTTTGAGGTCTTTTGCTATGTCGTTAATTTTTTCAATAGCGCCAATGCCAAAATAAACGCAGGTTCTTGTTCTGATTTCTTTAACTTCGTTAATGTTAATGTCTTTTTCCCACATACAAAAACTCCTTTATAATGTACAAAGTTATTTTAACATTTTTTTAAGAGTTTGTAATGATTTTATTTTTTATCAGGTTTTTGTATGCTGAATGATTTATTTTCGTTAATTTCAACTCTTGCGGATTTGATTTTATCTTTAATTTCGTCTGAAATCCCTGAGCCTTGGACAAGTCTGTCTATAAATGCATTATTTAATTTTATTGCCTTAGGAAGAGCTCCGAGTTCTTCCAGTGCTTCTTTAATTTTTGCAAAATCATAAGAAAAAGTTTTTTTATGATTATATGTTAAAATTTCACCGCTATTTGATTGGATTTGTTTTCCGCCTCTTTCGAAATATATTTTAAAGATTGAACGTAAGTCTTGAATTTCCGCTTGCATTGTATTAATTGCAGATTGTAATCTTAAATATCTTTCAAAAAGATATTCCACATGATCAATTTGAGATAATTGCCAGTTGTATTTTTGATAGTAAAGAGCTTTTAATTTAGGATAACATTTAGCTAGTGCCATAGCGTCTCCCATGGCTCTGTGTCTTTGCTCATTGTCTGCTTTAAAAACACTTACAAGGCAATCAAGTCCGCATGATTCATATTGCGGATATACTTCTTTAAACATCATTTGAGTATCTATATAGTTATTTTCTAACGGTTTATTATAAAGCCTTTTTGATGTTTTATTTAAAAAACTAAAATCAAAAATGGCATTATGAGCTACTATTGTGGCATCTGATATAAATTCAAAAATTTTAGGATATATTTCTTCTTCCGTTGGTGCGTCTTTAAGGTCATCTTCGCTTATTCCGTGAATTGCTTGAGAGGATTTTCTTATATGGTGCTTTGCGTTTATTAAAGTTTCAAATTTGTCTTTAATTTTTCCATTTACAAGCTTCACTCCGGCAAATTCTATAATTTTTTCTCTGGTATAATCCAGACCTGTTGTTTCTACATCTATAACAATTTCAACTTCTTTAGGTTTTCTAGGCATTTAATTTTCGCTTTCTTTCAAGAAAATAATAACATAAAAATTATTTTTTTATAAATTCGTTTATTTCATCTATTCTGAAGTTTGTCTTCTGGATAGTGTCAGTCATTTTGTTTTGTTCGGTTTTTATTGTTTCAATTTTTTTGGTCATGTTAGAGTTTATATTTTGAATTTCTTTACCGATTTCTTTAATTTTTTCATCATTGGTGTTTTTGATTTCGTTAAAAAATTTTTCCATACCGGCTTTATCGAGATTTTTTATGTATTTTTCAATTTGTTCCATTATCTCAACAAGCCCCATAGCTTCTTGAGCCACGTCATTTATTCTTATTGTGCTTCCTGTTAATATTCCGACATCGCAAGAACCGTCCGGCGGCATAAGTTCTATGGATTTTGAACCGCCAAGACCGTAGAATTCAACCCTTGCAACAGTTCCGTTTGGAATTTTCATGTTTTTTTCGGTAATTATTATTTGAACTTTTATGTGTTCATTTTTAGATTTTAATTTTCTGACATAACCGACATTAATTCCCATAAATCTTACGGGTGAGCCTTTTGTTATACCGTCTATGTCTTTGAAATCAATATCATATATATTTGGTTCAACAAAAATTTTAGAATATGTGAAGATTATTCCGCAAAATACTATAGATAATAATATTGTCCAAATTATTATTTCGGCTAAAATTGCTCTTTTTTTCATTTTATTCTGCTATAGCACCTTTATCTGCTTGTGATACGTTTCTTTGATATTTTGCTAAATATCCTTTTGAAATTTCGTTTTGATATGGTTTAAAATTTTCTTTTCTTTTATTCAATTCCTCTTCACTAACAAGAAGATTTATTGTTCTTTTATTTATGTCTATTTGAATTTTGTCTCCGTTTTCAATGAGACCTATATTGCCGCCTGCTGCTGCTTCAGGGCATATATGCCCTATGCATAAACCTCTTGTTCCTCCTGAAAATCTTCCGTCTGTAATAAGTGCACATTTTTTGCCCAGACCTTTTCCAACCAAAAGTGAAGTGGGGGCAAGCATTTCACGCATTCCGGGTCCACCCTTTGGTCCTTCGTATCTTATTACAACAACGTCGCCTGCTACAACTTCATCGTCTTCTATTGCTTTCATAGCATCTTCTTCATGGTTATATACTTTTGCCGTTCCGCAAAATTCAAATACATCGGGGTCTACTCCTGAAATTTTTACTACTGCTCCCTGTTGAGCAAGATTTCCATGTAAAATGGCGAGTCCGGGATTTGAAGTTATCGGATTGTCGAATGGTTTTATTACATCATTGTCTGCCCATGCATTTTGAGCAATATCACTTATGGATATACCCAATATGTTTTTTGTGTTTTTCATTTCAGGTGTTTTACCGTATATTGTTTTGATTACTCCGGAGATGCCGCCTGCATTATCTAAATCGGTCATAGTAAGCGTGCTTGAAGGGTCTAATTTTATTATTTGAGGGATTTTTTTGCTCAAATCTTCAAAATCTTCTAACGTTAAAGGTATATCTGCACTTTGTGCTATTGCAAGAAGATGAAGTATTGAATTCGTTGAACCTCCCAAAGCTAAATCCACAATAATGGCGTTTTTGATGGAATCTATAGTTACTATATCTTTTGGAAGTACGTTGTTTTTAACTAAATCACATATTGTATAGCCTGAATCAAAAGCTATACGTCGTTTTTTTGAGGATACTGCCGCTGCAGTTGCGCATCCTGTCAGGCTCATTCCCATAACTTCGGTAAGACATGCTAAAGTATTAGCTGTATACATTCCTTGGCATGACCCTATTGTGGGGCAAGCATAATGCTCCATTTCGCATAATTTTTCTTTTGTAATTTCTCCAATTCTGTATCTTCCGACAGCTTCGGACGAGCCTCTTATAAAAGTTAATGTTTCGCCTTTGCAATGCCCTTCAAGAGACGGACCTGCAGTAACTATAATTGAAGGTATATTTAATCTTAATGCTGCTATAAGCATTCCGGGTGTTATTTTATCGCAGTTTGTTAAAAGTACGAGCCCGTCAAGTTGATGAGCATTTGCAACGGTTTCGACACAATCTGCTATTAAATCTCGGCTTGGAAGGGAATATCTCATACCGCAATGCCCCATGGCAATTCCGTCGCAAACGGCAGGAACACCAAATATGAATGCTTGCCCGCCATTTGAATGTATGCCTTTTTCAATTTGTCGTTCTAAATCTCGCATTCCTGCATGTCCCGGGACTAAATCGGAAAAAGAACTTGCAATGCCTATGAAAGGTTTTTTAATATTTTTGTCCGATAAACCTCCGGCATACAATAATGCTCTGTGCGGTGCGTGTTCTATTCCTTCTTTTAAAATATTACTTCTCATTTTTACTCCTGTCGGCTTAGTCTACATTAATTAAAACATTTTTTTAACTATTCATCAATAATGTTTATGGAATATAATCGTTTTATATGTAGAAAACAATTTTGATTTTGTTATAATATAGAAAAATCAAAATAAAGGATGAAAAAAATATGGGTTTTAGACAAATGCTTAAAAGATTTTCAGTATTTTTTATTATGTTTATATTATTTTGCATTACAAATGTGCAAAATCCTGCCTTGGCAATAACTCCACAAAGTTTGTATGATAAAGCTTGGAAGCTTATTTATACAAAATATGTTGATGAAACACAAAATCAGCAGAATTGGGAACGTTGGCGTCATAAATACGATAATGTAATAAAAGATGAAGAAGATGCTTATGTAGCAATAGGAACAATGGTAGATAGTCTTGGAGATGTATATACGAAATTTTTAACTCCAAAAGAATATAAAGAGGAATCCGAAAGTATTCAAGGCTCTTTAAAAGGCATTGGCGTTCAAATAGGAGTTCGTGACGGTAAACTTTTAATCATTGCTCCATTGGAAGATACCCCTGGCGAAAAAGCCGGTTTGATGAGTGAAGATGAAATCCTTGAAATAGACGGTAAATCAACAAAAGGTATAACAGTCGAAGCCGCTGCAGATAAAATCAGAGGTCCTGAAGGCACTCAAGTTAAACTCTTAATTAAGAGAAAAGGTCAAGAACCTAAATATTATACAATAACAAGGGCGAATATAGAATTAAAATCGGTTTCAACAAAACCGCCAAAAATCGGCAAAGTGGATGATAACTTGGGATATATCAGATTAAGTTCTTTTATTTCAAGAAATGCAGCTTCTGAATTTCAAAATGCTTTGAACCAGATGAAAGATAAGGATGGAATAATCATTGATTTGCGTTCAAATCCAGGCGGGCTTTTAACAAATGCAATATATATAGCGGATATGTTGCTTGAATCTAAAGTAATAGTTTCAACAGTTGACAGAGACGGTTATAAAGAAACTCAAAATTCCTTGTCTCAAGTGAGCACAAAACAGCCGATTGCAGTATTGATTAACGGCGGTTCAGCTTCTGCTTCCGAGATATTATCCGGCGCACTTAAGGACAACAACAGAGCAACAATAATAGGTAAGAAATCTTTTGGTAAAGGCTTAGTTCAAGAAATTAATAAGCTTCCTGACGGTTCCGCTTTGCATATTACAATTCAAAAATATTTAACTCCAAACGGAACGGATATTAATAAAAAAGGTATTGTTCCTGACTATGTGGTTGATATAACGGAAGAAGACATTAAAGCAAATAAAGATCCTCAATTAGCAAAAGCTTGCGAGATATTGTTACAACAAGTTCACAAAAATACGGAACCTGCTAAATAAAACTTTACAAAATAATAAAAATTATTAAAGTATAAGTTTAATACTGTCGTATAGTTTATTGTGAGACAATAAAGGAATAGTTTTAAGCTTATGACCGAAAGTTATAGTTTTAGTTCAAGATTCGGTTTAAATGTTTCCGCAAAAGGAAGCAAGCTTTCGTTTGCGGAAAGTCAAATGCAAGAAGCGGAGAAGTCGTCATTGAATTTATTTGACTCGATGACGGGTTATGTTGCAAAATACGAAAATGTTTTTAATGGCGAAGTAGCGGAAGAAATTAATATGTACTCACGTCAGGCCATGATAGTCGGAATGAATTTAAAAGCGGCTGAAACCAAGCGTAATTTTGATATGAACATATAATTAATTATGCTTTTTTCTTTAAGATTATAATGAATTTGTCAATTAATTCGGACAACATCATTGACATGCGTCGATAATCTAAAATAGTAAAATCGATTGTTTCCGTTTCAAAAAGTCGTTTTTGTTCATCATCCATAATTGTAAGTCGAACTTGTGCGTGTTCAATGCCGTCATATTCAATTGCCATAGAAGCGCATACTTCTCCTGAGGAAACACTAAATAAAGATTTTGTACCTACATAGGAGTTAATTGCAAAATCTTGTCTTTTAATTTTTAAAATACCTTCGTATTTTTTAAATACCGGAGAAATAACAACTTTTAATTTTCTTTGATATGCTTGATTAAAAAGTTTAATGCTGTTTTTATCAAAACCTGATTGTATTTCTTTGCTCGGAGTGTTTTCTGATGTTTCAATACCGGCTGATAAATTTTTTGAATTTAATAATTCACGTTTAGCTTCAAAATTCATTGTAGGTTTGCTTTCACCGGCGTAAAAATCGGAAGCGACTATAAGTGAATTGGTGTTTTCGGACGCTTTTTCAAGAGCGGCATCCAGAGCTTCTTTAATATCATCAAATTTTTGTTCCAATACTTCAACTACTCCGGCATTAGCTCCTGCATCAATTCCAAGGTTATTGTTAATTCGCTCAAACACACTGTATGCTCCGTTGAGTTTTGTTTTATGGAGATAAATATAAAATTTATCAATATCTTTAATGATAACGGAATCGTTTATACGAATTGACTTTTTGATTATTTCAATAAATTCTTTGGGGTTTTTGTATTCAGGATATTTTTTGTCAGGCGCAACTAATAAAATACAAGCTCTTTGTTGATATTTTTTAGATTGTGAAATTTCGTTTTTCAGAAAATCATCACAATATTTTTGTGTATAAACGCCCGTATCTGACTGTACTATTCCCAGAGAAGTTAAAAATTCCGTTCTTGATTCAATATTTAAGTTTAATTCATTTTTTTGCAAGCACCAAATAACACGAATTAAAAGTTCATAATCTATAATCGGCATAAAAAGAACGTCGCTTATGCCGCTGTCAAATGCTTCTATTATTGTTTCTCTGGAACAGTTTTCGTTTATTAAAAGTATTGGTAAATGTTTGTATAACTCTTGTTTTTTTATTTTTTTAATAAGATTAATTGCGTGCAAATTATTGTTATCGCAGTGTAAAACAACAACATTCGGGCTAAAACCGTCAAACATGTTTTGAGCTTCTTCAATTGAACATGATTTGATTTTGTCAAGATTTCTTAATAAAACAAGTTTTTGTGAAATCTGACTAACCAATTCCTGTCTGTCACTTACGACTACAACGGTATTTGCATCAGCCATTTATAACCATCACTCCAAATTAATTCTTTATAGTAATTACAATACTACAAAAATAACTTTTTTGTAAAAAATTTTACAAATGACAATATAAATTAATTCTGCTAAAATTAATTTTATGAAAGAATTTTTTAAAGATAATAAAGTAATTTTAACAATAATATTACTTATAGGATTAGGATTAAGATTGTGGAATTTGAATAAGCCCGAAGGGCTTTGGAATGATGAATATATTGCTTATTCAATTTCTATGTTAAAATTCCCGTTTGATTTTTTTGAAGGCATAAAGACTAACTGCCATGCCCCTTTGCATTATTTTTATTTAAAATTGTGGATGGCTGTATTTAAAAATTCTGATTTTATGTTGAGGTTGTCGTCGCTTTTGCCAAATCTTTTAGGTTGTTATGTGATGTATTTTGTGGGAAAAAGTTATCAAACAAAGGGATATTCAACTCAAATTGGACTTGCTTGCGCATTGATAAGTGCTATTAGTTCATTTTTAATATATTTTTCACAGGAAGTAAGAATTTATTCAATGATTTTTCTTCTTTCTTCACTGATACTTTTGTTTTCAATAAAAGTACATTACTCCCCAAGCAAGAAAAATTATTGGTGGCTTACATTTTTTTCAGTTTTGCTTATTTTAGAACATACAATAGGATTTGTTTTTGTATTGTTTAATATTTTTGGTCTTTTAGCATTTAAACAAAGAGCAAAAAAGAAAAAGGATGCGGATGATTTTTATATTCCCGTTTTGTCGGGTTTGATTTTATGTATTCCTATAATTCCTTTTTTGTTTAGGATTTTTGCTCATCCTACATATTTTTCTCAATGGTGGGCTCCTTTTAGCTGGTCAAAAATATTTTTCTATTTTACGGATTTATTTTCACCAGTACTTAAAAACATTACAAATTCTCCGGTAAGTTTTTATCACCAAATTATAAGAAATGATGTTATAAATGTCGGTTTTATTTTATTTGCAATTATCCCCGCTACAATAGCTTTGTTTTTAATAATTAAATCAAATATTGATTCAAAAAGAATTAACAAATATTTTTTAGCTGTTTTTACGGCAGTATTTTTAACGATTTTGATTGCTTCTATTGCCGGAAAGATAATATTTTTGACAAAATATTTAACCGAGTTGTATCCGATTTTAATTTTGATGATGGCTATCGGATGGGCAGAGTTAAATTCTAAGAATTCAAAGATTGCCTTTGCGACAGTGTATATTTTTATGAGTTTGTTTTTTATTATAGTTTCTCATACTTCCGCTATAAGACTTGTACGCACTGAAGGTCAAAGACTTCCTGTTGTTGCAATGCAAGAGATGGGTATCAGAAAAAATGATAAAATTCTTTTTTTATATTATCCGAAAACTCATTTTTCAAAATATTATAATGAAAATGATTATGTGGTTTCTTCGATTAATAAATACAATTTTTCTTATGTGTTAAAAAAAGGCGATACGTTTGATGCTTTTAATGACGGGCATGAGTTGTATAAAGTTTTTTTTTAGAAAACACTAAAAAAGAAGTAGAAGAAAGATTTGATGAAGTAGTTTTTAATAAAATGAAGAAAGGCGAAAGGCTTTTTATTGTTGATCTTACAAGTGTCAGTTTGTTCGATTCGCCAAGTTTAAGTAATATTGCTAAAGATGAAATAAGGTATAAAAAGATTCCTTTTTTATACCTTATTTCAAGTTATATCAGAAATTCCGTTTTAGATATTGCTTATCTGAAATTGGATTATGTTAATAAAAAAGATACTTATGATTGGACGATTTATGAATTTCAATATTAATCTTTTGTGATTATTTTATCAATTAAACCGTATTTCAGTGCCTCTTCCGCACTCATAAAATTATCACGTTCCGTATCTTTTTTTATAGTTTCAAGTTTTTGACCGGTATGTTCAGCTAAAAGTTCATTCAACATTGCTTTCATTCTTAAAATTTCTTTTGCTTCGATTTCTATATCTGTTGCTTGACCTTTTGCGCCGCCTAAAGGTTGATGTATCATTATTCTTGAATTTGGAAGCGCTAATCGTTTTCCTTTTGTTCCGCCTGAAAGCAAGAACGCTCCCATTGATGCTGCGTCACCCAGACATATAGTTGAAACATCCGCTTTGATTAGTTTCATAGTGTCATAAATTGCCATTCCTGCAGTTATTACGCCTCCGGGTGAATTAATATATAGCATTATATCTTTTTCGGAATTTTCGCTGTCTAAAAGTAGAAGTTGAGCGACAATTGAATTAGCAACATCATCATCAATTTCCGAACCTAAAAAGATTATTCTTTCTCTTAAAAGTCTTGAAAAAATGTCAAAAGACCTTTCTCCTCTGCTTGACGCTTCAATTACAGTAGGAACATAGTCTAAAATTTTGTATTCATTTATACCGTACATATTTTTTCCTTTTTTTATAATTATAATATAAATTTTATTTTAATTTTCATTTAATTTCAGTATTTTATTAAGCTATTTTAAATTTCAATTAATCTTAAAGGGTAAAATCTTTTTTTATAGTAAAATAAAATAGGGTGCATTACCTGTTCGGAATAATCTATAGTTGCAATCTGAAAGAAGGATGAAAGATGTACAATGTTGCAATAATCGGCGGCGGTCCTGCAGGAATTTTTACCGCATTGGAAATCACAAAGTTAAAACCCGATTGGAAAGTTTTATTAATCGAAAAGGGCAGAAAGATAGAAAAAAGAGTATGCCCGATAAGAGAAGGACAAAAAAAATGTTTGTCTTGTAAGACTTGCGGTCTTTTGTGCGGATGGGGCGGAGCCGGTGCTTTTTCGGACGGAAAATTAACTCTTACTCCGGAAGTTGGCGGACATCTTGTTGATTACATGCCTTATAATGATGTTGAAAATTTAATTAATTATTGCGACAATATTTATCTTGACCATGGAGCGACTCAAACTGTTTTTGGTACAAATAAAGCTGATTTTGCCGATATTGAACATGCTGCAACTTTAGCCGAGCTTAAATTGGTTCACTCGCCTGTTCGACACTTGGGTACAGAAAAATCTCTTGCCGTTTTAAAATCCATGCAGGATTATTTGGAGCCTAGAATAGATATAATAAATAATGAACAAGTTGAAGAGTTGATTATTAAAGATAATGTTATTCAAGGATTTACTACGCGTGAGGGAAGAGAATATTTAGCTGAATATGTTGTTGTAGCGCCGGGAAGAGAAGGTGCTGATTGGTTATCCAAGCAATTTATTAAGCATAAAATAGAAATGGTAAATAATGCAGTTGATGTAGGAGTTCGTGTTGAGTTACCTGCTGCGGTTATGGAGCCGATTACTTCAAGGCTATACGAATCAAAATTGATTTATCATGCTCCTACTTTCGGTGATGAAGTCAGAACTTTTTGTATGAATCCTAACGGTGAAGTAGTTAATGAAAACTATAACGGAATTTCAACCGTCAACGGACATTCTTATGCAGACAAAAAAACACCTAATACTAATTTTGCACTTCTTGTTTCAAAGAAGTTTACGGAACCTTTTCATGAACCGATTAAATATGGTCAGCATATTGCTTCATTAGCAAATATGCTATCGGGGGGAATTTTGGTTCAAAGATTTGGGGATTTATTGGACGGACGTCGTTCAACTCCTCAGAGAATTAAAGAGTCAATTATTCAACCGACTCTTGAGTGCGCTACTCCCGGAGATTTAAGCTTGGTTCTTCCGTACAGGCAGCTGTTAAGTATTATAGAAATGCTTTATGCGCTTGACAAGATTGCCCCGGGTGTGGCTTCCAGATATACGCTTTTATATGGTATCGAGGTTAAATTTTATTCCGCAAGAGTTTTGGTTTCGAATGAGCTTGAAACACTGGGCGTTAAAAATCTTTTTGCTATTGGCGACGGTGCAGGTGTAACAAGGGGATTAATCCAAGCAAGTGCTTCAGGTGTATATGCTGCAAGGGTTATTGCAAAAAGAAAAGTATTATAAGTAAATATAACAGACTATGACAAAAGATATTATTGCTTTTTGGGGCTATCCCGAAAAAGAGCTCATTAAAGAAACAAAAAAAGAATATCCAAATGCTATCTGGGTTGATCTGGATATTGAAGCAGGAGCTCCCGACTTAAAATATTTGCCTGAGAATTATTGTGCAATAATTAAAAATATTTATAACAATGCTTTATTTTTAAAAGACAGGATTATAAAGATTTTAGCTCCGATAGGAAAAGATAAATGCGATAGCGCTTATTTTACAAGTGAAATATTAAAAGAATCCGGCTTTAGTGTTATTCAATCAGTTTTTGAAGATGTTTGCCAAAATATAAAAAGTGTAAAAGTTCCAATTTCAAAAAGCGGTTTATCTTTAAGAGAAAAGGTTGAATTAATTACTAAAAACATTGTCGAGCAAAAAGACTATTCTTATCTTGAGAAAATCGAACCAAAATTTGGTTTTTGGGGTGTACCTCCTAATGATTTATCTTTATTAGAGCTTTTTCCTTGTCAGACAGAAGTTTTTGGATGGTGTAGGGCTGTAGAAGCAGGATATCCCGGTGATTTTCAGTTGGAAAGTTATGTTAATCCCGATTTGCCTACTGTTTTTTTTACGCAGGCATTTTGTTCCAAAACTCAACTTGCAAAATACCTTGCGAATAAATATGAAGGACTTTTTATAGATGTTGACGGGTTTGTGAATAATTCTATTCGGGCAAAAATAGAAGCATTTATAAAATTGAGGTAAAAATGGAATTATACATAGATGCAGGAACTACCTGGACAAAAATTTTAAAAATAGAAGAAGAAAAAAAATTATATAAAGTTATACCGACAAGCGAGTTGAAAAAACTTGATTTAAGACCAAATAAAGCTACGGGACACAGTATTTTAAAGTCTGATAATTATGAAAATGAGGTTGTTGCACTTGCTAATGGTGCTAAGGAATATTTAGAAGATGATTTTATTGCTCTTGATTTGGGTTCAAGAGATATAAAATGGGTTAAATTTAAGAATAAAAAATTTCATGATATGGATTGGAATTCTTCTTGCGCAAGTGCTACCGGTGCTACTGTTGAGATGCTTTTAAAGTTTTATGATGTTAAGGTTGAAGATTTGGTTTTTGTTAAAGATAAATATGCAATAACATGCGGTATTTTTGGTTTAGAAAAAATTATGGACGATGTTTCTATGGGGGTAGAGCCGCATATCGCAATTTCAAAATTTATCCATGGGATTGCATATAATGCATTTGCATTTACAAAAAATCCTGAAAAAATATGTATTTCGGGCGGGTTTTGCGAAAATGAATGTTTCATAAGGTGCTTGAGCGAATACTGTGATGTTGTTACTTTGGGAAGGTTTGTTCTTGTAGACGGACTAAAATCAATGGCTTAAATTAGTAATTTAAAATTTTTTCAATTTTTGCAATCAGTTCTTCTTGTTTAAAGAGATTTTTTTCTATATAAGTTACTATGTGAGTTTGTTCGGCCTCTTTTAAGTATTTTTCTCTGGGTTCAGAGCTTACGACTATAACCGGAGCATTTTCATATCCTGTAATTTTTCTTAATTCCGAAATAAATTCAAATCCGTTCATTTCGGGCATTTGAACATCGGTTATAATCATATCGTATTTTGTTTGCTTAGCTTTTTCGAGAGCTTTTATCGGGTTTGTTGCAGTCGATATATTATATCCGTAATTAGATAAAATATTTTTTTGTAAAATTCTTGTAGTATGAGAATCATCAACAATTAATATTTTATATTTGAAATTATCTTGAGTTTTTATTATTCCGTTTTTGGTGATTATTTTTGTTTTAATTTTTTTGGAGTTAATTGTTGTGATTATATCCGAAAGATTTAAAATTAAACAAGCTTCACCGTTTGCAAGAGTTGTTATGCCGGAAATGTGCTTAACTTTATATAATGGCGGAGCAAGTTTTTTGTGAACAATTTCTTGATCTGAGATAAGTTTTTCTACAATAATTCCAAAAATTGTATTATCCGTTTCAATAATTAATAATGTATATTTATTTGTTTCTCTCGGAGTATTTTTGAAATTTAAAATTTGAGATAAAGTATAAATTGCAATAGCGGAACCGTTGTATATGTAATAGCTTCTGTCATCTTTTTCAAAAATTTCATCCGGATTTATTCTTACTATGGTTTTTATAGCGGAAGTTTCTATTGCATATAATTGCGCTTGTTCTTCTATTACAAATACTTTTTTTGTTGCAACGGTTGCAGGCAAAATAATTCTTACAACAGTTCCTTTGTGGATTTCAGAGAAAATATCAACTCTGCCGTTTAATTGGTTAATTTTGTTGTTGACTATGTCCAGACCAAGGCCTCTGCCTGATAATTCCGTTACAAAATCTTCGGTTGAAAAACCCGGATAAAATATTAAATTGGTTAATTCTTCGTTGCTTATTGCGTTTAGTTCGTCTTCTGTCAGAAGTTTTTTTTCGAGAGCCTTGGCTTTAATTTTTTCTATATCCAGGCCCCTTCCGTCATCTTTAACATCAATTATAATTTTGTTATCCTGATATGATGCATCTATTTCAATTTTGCCTACCGGATTTTTATTTAGAGATTTTCTTGTTTCGATATCTTCAATTCCATGGTCAATCGAGTTTCTTATAATATGAATAAGCGGGATTTTGATTTCTTCGATAATGGTTTTGTCGGCTGTTATGTCTGCGCCTTCAATGACTAAATCAATTTTTTTATTTTTATCACGAGCTATATTATGCACCATTCTTGGAAAAAGTTGAAAAATGGTTGAAAGAGGAAGAATTCTCATGTTTTTAACCATAGTTTCAATTTCGGTTGCAGTTGAATTTAGTTTTGTTTCACTTTCCTGCAATTGTTTAAATAAGTTTGACATTTCTTTAATTAAACTTGCAATTTTTTCTTGGTGCTGTTCGGATAATGTACATAGCTGTTTATTGTATGCTATTATTTTTCGATAGTCTTGTATTTCTTCATTAATTGGGTTGGATAAATATTTTTTATCAAAATATTTTATGTAGTATCCCATTTTTATGAAGTTTTTTTGCCAATCCGCAAGGTCATTGCTGATTTTTTTAGCTAAAGAAAGTTGTTCGTTTGTTTTTATTTTTGATACTATTAGCTCTCCTATTTGTCCTACAAGATTATCAAGTTTAACAGAGTCAACCCTTAGAGTTTTAATTTCCGTGTTTGTAATTGTATTTAAAATTTCTTTTTGTGTAAGTTCTCCTGTATTTTGATTTTTTTCATTTTTTTCATTTTTGTGTTTTTGTTGAAACTTAACCATTGTTTTTATAACATCGGCTTTAATTAATGCGTCTTTTATCTGGGTTGTATTATTTGATTTTATTGAATTTAATATTTCTTTAATGCCTAATGTAATATCATGGGTTATCGTTGAATTTTTTTCTTTAAATATCTCCAATATTTCTTTTATATTTTTGTAGGCGACTTGTATTTGTTTGTTTTCTTCTTTTAAAATTAAATCATTAACTATATCTAAGGTATCATTGATAAAATCCGAATTAATTTCAAGAAGAGGCAGTCTTTCTATTACTTCATTTGTTTTTTCAATTTTTGCGGGATTAATTTGTTCAATAGATAAAATATTTTCATTTTCTTTCAGTTTTTCCTCGACAATTTCATAGTAGTCTTTTCTTTTTATGTGTTCTTTATCCGCATATTTGCATACTGCCTCTATTAAGGCAATGGCTGAGTTATTTACTTCTAAAAATGAAAAATCTTTATTATCTGATAATTTAAATTTGTCGAGCGAGTTTAATATATTTTGTGCAAAATTTTCAAAAGATGAAGCAATATTTGAGTTAATATTTTTAATTAAACTTTCGAAATTTTTTATATTGCTTTCTATTTCGAATAGTTTTTCGAAGTCTTTTGTTTTTCTTACTTTCGATATTGTATATAATATTTCTATTAAAGTATTTTCTATTTTTTCAAATTTATCAAGAAATTCTTTTTTTGCCGGGTTGTTTTCGATTTGCTCTGCCAGATTTTTGGGCGCATCATTTTCATTATTAATGATGAGTGATTCAAGTTTTTCTATATATAAATTAATATCCGGACTTTTATATTCTTCTTTTTGTTCTACGGTTTTATTTATTAAAGATGATATAAATTCAAGACACTCAGAAATAGTGTCTGCTATTTTAGATGTTATAATTAGTTTTTCTTCTTTAACGAGACTTATTATATCTTCTATTTTGTGAGCTAAATTTTGTATATCTTCAAATCCGAGCATTCTTGCGGAGCCTTTCAGAGAGTGCGCGTCTCTAAAAAGCTGCATGGCAATTTCCGAATTTGTGTTATCTTTTTCAAGCAATAAAAGCTTTCCATCCATTGATGAGATTATTTCCGTGCTTTCTTGCTGAAAGATATTTAATATTTCATTTAATTCTTCTTTTTGAAATTCCATTTTGAAGCCTTAAACTATACAATGGATTGTTTTAAATTGTTTGAAGCAGTTTCCAGTTTTTCAAAAATTGTTTCGTTTTCGTTTGTAATTTTTTGACTTTCTTCAACCATTTTTGAAATTTCTTTCATATAGTTGTCAGTTGTTTTGGAATCTGTTTGTATTTGTTTTGATGAAGTGATGATTTCTTTCATGTTCGATGATATTTCATTCATGACATTAATTAATTGTTCAATATTTTCGCTTATTATATGAGCATGTTCCAATCCGGATTCTATTTCTTTTGTACCTTCTTCTGTTGCTAATACTGTTGAATTTGCCGTTTGTTGAATGTCATTGATTAGCGAAATGATTTTTGTTGTAGCTTGTTTTGATTCATCCGCCAGTTTTCTGATTTCAGAAGCTACAACAGCAAATCCTTTTCCGTGTTCCCCTGCTCTTGCCGCTTCTACTGCTGCATTAAGAGCTAAAAGATTAGTTTGTTCAGCAATGTCTTCAACAAGACCTATAGTTGAAGAAATGGATTGAACAAAATCGGAAAGCTCAAGAATAAGTTCTGCTATTGTTTGTATTTTATGTCTGATTGAGAACATTTTTTCAATGTTGGTTTTTACGGCACCGTATTCGTTGTTGGTAAAATTAAGTGATTGGTCCGTTTTTTCTTGGGTCATATTGGTTAATTCGTCCATATTTGCGGAACATTTTTGTAAATTTTCAATTAAATTTATTGCATCTTTTATTTTGTTGTTTGAGGTCAAGTTGTTTTGTTTCTGTGAATTATTTTTGTTTTGCATGGTTTCGATTTCAGTAATTGTATTATCTGCACAAGAAACAATAATTCCGTCTAAAAGTCTTTTTATATCATTTTTATTGTATTCAAAAACTAAAAATATAATTAAATATAAGACTCCAAGAGCAACTCCAAATTCAATTGCTCCGAATTCTTGAAAATATACCATGTAAAATATTGCCGCTAAAACAAAAAATATAGCTGCACAATCAATTATTTGTTTTCTTATCAGTTCTTTTGTTATGCTGATTTTGTTTTTTTCTACTTCTTTTGACATATTCCACCTTTATATAAAAAAATGTATAATTATATTATATTAAATTATAGTAAATAAGTTAAGTTATGACAAAAAAAGTAATTATTATAGATGATAGTTCTACGGCTTTAAATCTTTTAAAATCGACATTTGAAAATTATTCATGGGAAGTATATGTGACTAAGTCAGGAATGAGCGCCTATGATATGATTTTTGATGTTGCGCCGGATTTAATTATAACAGACGCTATAATGCCTGTTATGGGTGGTTTTCAGCTTTTAAAAGCGATAAGACGCAATGAAAAGATTTCAAAAATTCCTGTTATTATATACAGCGTGTTGCCTGAAAATAATGCGAAATTTTATACAAGAGAAGATTCAATTGAATATTTTTTGACTAAAGGGGGAAATTATAACGAGGTTATTGGACTTGCGGAAGAAATAATAAAAAAATACCCTCTTAGTGATGCATATAAAATAGAAATATTGAGACAAAAAAAGAAAACTCAAAAAGAAGAGTCGAAAGAAGAAATTATTACACAGGATGAAGAGATTGAGTCTGCTTGGGAAGAAGTTGAGCCTATTTTTGACTTTGAAACTTTGGAACGAGAGTTCAAGGAAAAATGTGACTATTTTAAAGAAGATGAAAAATTGTTTTTAGATTTATTTTCTTTGTTGGATTCTCTTTTGAATTATGATTTATCTATTATTTACCCTTATTCCAGCCAAGAAAAAAATAATGTTTATTTTGATATAAAAAATGTTATTTTGAGTCGTGCTTTTCAAAATGCAATTTTAAATAAGTTTAATGCGAAAGAATCAGTTTTATTTAAGAAATATGTTCCTAATTTAAAAATGATTTCAAGCGAAGATGATTTTAATTCCAAGATTGAATTCAGTTTTGACTATAAGGGAGTTAAAACCGGTTATGCGGCTTTTTATTCCAAAAAGAAATCAAAATGGCGTAATGAGGAAAACATAGAAACCATAGATAAATTATTAAGTAAATTGTTTAAAAATCGTTATATAGACAAGTTTTTTAAAGATGGTAAGAAGGAAAATACATCTAAAAAGTATTATTCCAATAAAACAGATTTGGATATCTATACAAAATTTGAAAATGAAGATAAGAAATCTTTTGTCGGGATATTAGACATTGCTAATTTTCAGGAATTGACCTCAAATCTTGCTATAGAAGAGCTTGATATAATAAATTCAAAAATTTCAGAAAAAATTATAAATTATTTGGATAAAGATGAATATGTTTATAAAAATGATGATGATGAATATATAATAATTCTTTATGCAAAAGATGAAAATCGTGCAACAACAAAATTTAATAATATTATAAAACTTTTGGAAGAAATTTCCTTTAATTCATACAAGGTTAAATCAATAGTTGGTATTAGTTGCTGCATGATAGATGGAGTTTTCAATATCAGAGAGGCTCAAAAGATGGCGCGTGATGCTCTTGATGCAGCTAATTTATCCGATAGAGTGGTGGTAAATAATGCAAAATAAAATAATTGCAGCTAATCAGAATTTTATTCAATCTACGGAATTTAAGAATAATGATGAATATTATACCCTTGTTGAAATTAACAAAAAGATTTTTGCAATAAAAACAAAAAATGTACTTGAAATAGTTAAGATTTTAGAGCTTGATTATCCTAATAAAATGCCTTCTTGTATTTTGGGTATAGTGGAATATGATGAAACGCCGGTGGGGGTTATTGATCTTCGAGAAGTTTTTAAGAATGAAAGAATCGTATATGATTTGAGTGCAAAAATAATTATTATAAAAACTGAAAAAACAATTGTATCAATAATTTGCGATAAAGTTTTAGATATTAAAAAATTAAATAAAGAAAAAATACATTTATTACCTTATCAGCAGCAAACCGATTTTTATGAAGGTTTGTATATAAATGAAGATGAAAATGTTTATATATTAAATATTGAGAATGTTGTTTCTTATATAGAAAAAAATCCTAATCTTTTCGAAGGTAATAATTTCACAGGCAATTATATAGTTGATGATGATAATTCAAAAAAAATATTAGCCGAGAGAAAAAATTTTTTATCAAAAGTTACAGAAGATACTCAAGTAAGTTCTCCTTTATATGATAGGGGTGTTTCTTTTATAATCAATAAAATAAAATATTATATAAACATGGCAAGTGTTAAAGAATTTTATAAAGTTAATAATTCTAAGTTTATTAAAATTCCCAATACTCCCGAGTATATTTTTGGACTCATTAATATAAAGGGAGATTACATTACCGTTATAGACATAAGAAGATTTTTTAACACATCAAAGACTGAAATTAAAGAGAAATCCACGATTATTATATTAAATTCTACGGAATATAAAGTCGGAATTTTAGCAGATGAAATTTGCGAGAGTATGAATGTTAATTTTGAAGAAATTTTACAAAACAGACTGAACTCCCAAGAAGAAAATAAAATGCTTGAATTTGTTAAAGATGGTGAGATTTATCAGGTTCTTGACGTAGAAAAATTATTTCAAGATGAGCGTCTTACAATTTGTTAATTCTTTTAAATATAAATCGATATATTTTTTTGTAAATAATGCTTGTTCAAGCATTTTTTTAATTGCTGATTTAGCATCATCATAATTTTTTTGATAATCTGTTTTTAAAATTTCTGCAAAACTATATAAGAATACTATTATGACTTGTTTAAGGTCATTGTCTTTTTTGCAGGATATCATTTTTAATAAAAATTCTTCATGTTTTTCCAGCAGTTTTTGAGAATTTGGTGTTAGAACTTTTTTATTTTCAAATTCTTTAATAATTTTTTGAGTAAGTTCTAAAAATTCCTCTAAAAATGTTTTAAAAATTTCTAATTTATCATTCATGGCGGTAATTTTTTTAATTACAAAGTTTTTATCTGTATTTGCGTTGTAATTTTCCAATTGGGGTTTTTGGCATGGCTTTAGTTTGTGCACTAAATCTTCTAATTTTATGTTTTCAAATCCGTTAATTTGTGCTCCGCCGGAAGATGAATTTATTAATTTTATGTTAGGATTTTCTTTTGTTATTTCTTCTGCGGCATTTGCAAACCAGTCAATAAAAAGCGCGTATCCGGTTTGTGTTGGGATATTTTCTCCTGTTTGTGATTTTATTGTGTAAATGTTTTTATTTAAAAAATTTATATTATTTTGTGCAATTTTTTTTGCGGCTTGTTCTGTGTTTCTTGGGGTTTTGAAGGATGATGCATATTTTTCAAAATCTTTTGCGGTAATTTTGAACTTGTTTTCGTTTTTATCATAAATACATTCTAAATCCTCGAATTGACTTCCTTTTGCATAACATTTTCCGTCTTTATATGCCAAATCCTGACCGCATAAAATTATTTTTTCGAAACCCATGATAGCTGCACTCATAAATGCAGTATAGGAGACTGTTCCCAGCGTTTTTAATTCATCGTTTAATTTTAAGCAATCTCTGACCCAAGGATTTATAAAATTAGAATTAGAGAGGTAGTTAAAAGTTTTTTTGGTTTTTAAATCAGAAACAATAAAACTGCAAAATCCTTCAAGAATAAAATAGTAGTCTTTGGTATTTATTGTGTCAAATTGTCTGATAGTGTCTCCTGCTTCAATATCAACAATAAAATCAGGTTTTATATCGAATTTTTGAAGTAATTTTACGGTTGGGTTAACTGCAAAAATTACAAATTTATCTTGATTATTTTTTATTATTTCTATATTTTCTCTTAATGAAGGACCTGCACTCAAACATAGTGCAGCCATGTCTTTATTTTTATACAAATCTTTTAAATCTTGTATGTTTGGATTTTTTATAATATTTTTTAAATTTCTAAATGTGTTGAAAATTGCTTTAGGAGCACTTTTTATTAATGTATTTTGAGCTGCAAAGTGTTCTCCTTGAACTTTTTGTGCAATTTTTGAAACATTTATAATATCTTCATAAAATAATGTTTTATATGATTTTAAAAAACTTAAAGATATTTTTGTTTCGGGATTTGAGTTATTAAATATATGTTCTTTTAATTTTTTTTCATCAGAGCATACAAAAACATTGTTTTTATATAAGGCATCTATTTCCGCTATATTTAAAACGAAACTCAAAAGTTCAATATTTGGTTCATAGACAATTATTTTTGAGTTTACTTTGCTCATTTCATCTGCTAAATAGCCCAGACCAAGCCCGTATATTATTCTTATTGTATTTTTGTTTTCTGTATTTTTGAGATTTTGAACAATTTTTTTAGCTTCATCAACAGCGCCTAAATCATCATGCAGTAAAATATTTTGAAAAATTATGTTGTATTCGTTTTTTAAAGTTTGAGTTACTTTAATATTTGATTTTTCAAAATCCGACATTAAAATTTTATTACAAAGCTCTTTGTCATATTGAGCTATTCTTATAAGATTTTTTTCCAATACTTTATTTTCCATAGTCAATATGGTAGCATTAGTTGAGGAATTATGGCAAATCATAAATTGAAAATTAAAATTTTATTTGTTATTGTAGCTTTTTTTGTAAGTGCGTTGTATTCTTTTGCGCAGGACGGCTCTTTAAAAGCAGGTTCAAATGACTACGAAAAAATATATTCATCTTTAGAGGAACCTGATTTTGATTATATTTTTGGAATCGATCCGTATCAAGCGGATGATTATACAGTTTATATGCGTTCCCCTTATCCTCTTTTTAGAAGCGGAGTAAATTTGATTTTTAAGTCTAAAAAAATTCCTCCCGGATATTATCTTTTAACACCCAGAGAAAAGAACGGAAAAACTTGGATTTTATTTAAGGAGAATGGCAGAGTTTCTTATGTTATTCCTGTGTATAAAGAAGATGTGGTATATGAAGGATTTTATGAAGAAAAATTTCCAAGAAAAAAACCGACGGCTTTTGAAAAAATTAAGAAAAAAACAATGGACTTCATAGGTACAAAATGGGGTAAAAAAAATCAAAGAACTCCTATACCCGAAGCATATATCGAGTTTAATGATGCAGGGGAGTATTGGGATATGGTATTATATTATGGGATGAAAAAATACTATGTTCTTTTTAAAAAAGATTAAATATAAGGAAAACACAATGAAAAAAATTATAACAGCAACAGTTGCGATTTTTTTGGGGATTAACATAACTTCTTGTGCTCAAGCATTTGAAATTCCTTTTCTTAAAAAAACTCCCGATTCTCAAATTCGTTCTTTATTGAAAGATTACAATAAAGCTTTGGAAAAACGTGATATAGAACAAGTAAAAACTTTTTATGATAAAGATTACCAGAGCGCAGACGGTTTTGATGTTGATGATTTAGCTACTATGCTTGAAAAAACTTATAGTGCATACGGGGATATAAAATATAAGACAAAAATTAATAATATAACCACTTTTGATAACTGGGCGCTTGTGCAAATGTCAGATACGTCTTATGCAAAAGTTTATCCGGATAAAGATAAAAAAAATAAAGACAAAATGGGCAGACTTGACGGTAAAAGCGCATACGTTATCTATATGAAAAAAACCGATGACGGATGGAAAATTCTTTCTGATGAAATATTGATGGAAGAAACTTCTTTGAAATACGGAATAGCAAATAAAATTGATATGGAGCTTATTACTCCGGCTTTTGTTAAAAACGGACGTGAATATGATCTTATGTTAAAGATGGATAAACCGGATGACATTGTTGCTCTTGCCTCTATATCAAGAGAAGAAATAGTATATCCTCCCGCAGAATGTAGCGAAAAATTCAGAAGAATACCTGAAAGCGGAGATCTTGAACGTTTAGTCAAGGCAAACAGCAAAAATCTTGATGAGTATGCTATTGCTTCGGTAGGATTTACGAAAGTTTCGGTTAATGAAGAAGAACTCAAAGCAAGAATTGAAGTTTTGGGTATGGCATATATTATGAAGAGAATAAACATGGAAAAAATAAAAGGTCAAAAAGCAACTTTAGTAGAAAACAATTAAAGGAACTATTACTATATGAAGGATCAAAGAGCTTTTATTTTTTATTTTTTAATGAGTATTATTTTTTGGGATTTTGGAAATCAGTTAAGAAAAATAAGCTATGATAGTTATTTTGATAATTTCAAAAATCCTTTGTTTTCGGTTATTCATGTAAATAATACCGGCAGTGCTTTTGGTATGTTCCAAAATAGCACGCTGATGTTGATTGTTGTAAGTATAATAGCTGTAGCATTAATTACAATTTATGTATATAAAAATGTTTCTTTTAAAGATAAGATAGAGCTTTTTTCTTTGACTGTTTTTATGGGCGGTACTTTGGGCAATCTTTTTGAAAGGATAAATAACGGGCATGTGGTCGATTATATAAAATTAAATTTTATTGATTTTCCTGTTTTTAATGCTTTCGATATTATGATTTGTCTTGGAGTGTTTTTATATGTTGTGTTTGTCTTGTTTGATTTTAAGTCTTTAAAGGAACAAACCCATGACAACAATTAAAATTACACAAAACGATGATGTTCAAAAAAGACTTGATATTTTTATTACTTGTTTTTTTGATAATTTGTATCCGAGAGCAAAGATAAGTTCTTATATTGACGAGAACGTTGTTTTAGTAAACGGAAAAAGGCAGAAACCTTCGTATAAGCTTAAATTAAACGATACAATTGAATATAGTGAAGATGAATTTGATGAGTTTTTTTGTTCTGATATAAGATTAATTCCTTATAATTATAACCTTGATATTAAATATGAAGACGACGATTTAATGGTTATAAATAAACCTAAAGAGATGCTTTCTCATCCTACAAAATTTGAAAACGATAAAACTTTATGTAATGCACTTATTTATCATTGTGGCGATAATTTGTCGAATTTATCGGGAAAATTTCGTCCGGGTATAGTTCATAGGCTGGATAAAAATACTGCAGGGCTTATGTTGGTTGCTAAAAATAATTTTGCTCATGAGATTTTAGCGAAACAGATTAAAGAAAAAAAGGCAAAAAGGAAGTATTTAGCTCTTTCTTTGGGCGAATTTGAGAAAAAAGAAGGAATTATTGATAAACCGCTTGTGCACTATATTAAAAATAATGTTAAAATGTCTATAGCTGAAGACAGAAAAGGTCTCGAGGCAATAACCAAGTATAAAGTGTTAGAGCAATTTAAGGGCTGCGCATTGGTTGAATTAGAGCTTGAAACCGGTAGAACACATCAAATCAGAGCTCACTTAGCTTCAATTAAACATCCTGTTTTTGGGGATAGTTTGTATGGAGCAAAAAGTTATATGAGGAACGAATTTTATAATTTGAAAACAACACAACAGCTCTTACAGTCATATTGTTTGAGTTTTTATCATCCGCGAACAAATAAATTGATGGAATTTAAACTTAATGAAAAGGATTTTAGCAAAGATTTTATAAAGGTATTAAATTTTTTAAGGAGCAAGAATGAACATTAATATTGAATTTTATGATATTTGTTATTTTATGGTCGGCTTTATTTTAGCCGTGATAGTTTTAGGATTTTATGTTTTTAAGTTGAAAAAAGAAATTAAAACAATAAAAAGACAATATGAAAAAAAATCTATCGGAGCGGACGATTCATCTTTAAGGGTTAAGACATTGGAAAATAAAATTAAAACTCTTGAAGCAGCATTAAAAAAACAAACGGAACAATAATTTAGTAGTCTTCTCCGATTGTGTCTATGGCTTCAACCCTTATATCCGTAATCAGTTCCGAATATGAAATTACTACGATTGTAGGAATATGTCTTTCAAGCATTTGATACAAGGGCAGACGAATTCTGGGTGAGCATAGAATAACAGGTTGTATTCCTATTGTTTGTTGAGCCCTCATTAAGGTATTGGCAGTTGATTCGATTAATTCCTGAACTTGCATAGGATTTAACAGAAACATAGTTCCGAGTTCCGTTCTTTGACAACTGTCATCAAGAGTTTTTTCCCATTCGCTTGAAAGCGTAAGAGCGTATAATACTTTTTCTTTGTTTGAATTTGATAAACAAATTTGTCTGCCGAGCGCTGCTCTCAATCTTTCTGATAAAATATCCGGTTCTTTTGAAAATCTTGCGTAGTCACACAATCTTTCAAAAATAAAGATTATATCTTTAATTGAAACTTTTTCACGAATTAAGTTAACAAATATTTTTCTTAAATCGGATGTTGATATAATTGTCGGTACAAGGTCATTTACAAGAGTCGGGTCTTGAGATTTAACCAGTTCCATTAATTTTAAGACATCTGTTTTTGTCATTATTTCGTCAACATATTTTCTTACACATTCTTGTAAGTGGGTTACTATTACATCAACTGCATCTACTGCTTGTATTTTATCATTTTTACCTATGTGTTGAGGATTGAGCCAATATGCTTGTGATTGAAAGGTTGGCTCAAGTGACACTATGGCGTTATCCGGAAGTTTTTTGCCCAGCGCATCGTACTGGTCTGCAATAACCATTAATTTGCCGGGATATACCGTTCCTGTCGCTACAGGGTTTCCTCTGATTGAAATTAGATATTCATTGTCTCCGATTGCTGATGAGTCCATAATTCTTATGTTTGGAATAATATAGCCTAAATCATCGGTTACTCTTTGACGCAATGCCGCAATTTTTGCCAATAATTGTCCGTCTTGTTCCGGATCTGCTATTACAAGTAATCCCGCACCTACTTGTAGAGATAAAACATCTACTCCCAAACGTTCATACATTTTATTCGGATTAACTAAATCTTGCATGTTTTGTTTAACGGCATCCAGCTGACCGAGTTGTTGTTGAACATCAAGATTTACAAGAACTGATAAGCCGCCAAGAATGAGAATTACCGCAAATACAACAAAAGGAAACCATGGTAAGCCCGTTATATTTGATGTTAGAGCAATTAGAATTAAAAAACCGGAAGCGAGAAATAAACTTGTAGGTTTTGATAAAATTTGGGTTGATAAATCTGAACCAAGCGCAACTCCTCCGCCTGTTGCACGTGTCATTACGATACCTGATGATATTGCCATTAAAAGTGAAGGAACTTGTGCTGCGAGTCCGTCCCCGATGGTTAAAATCGTATATTTTTGAATCGCATCTTCGGGGCTCATCCCGTTAAGCAAAATGCCTATGATTAATCCGCCTACAATATTTATAATTGTAATTATTATGCCGGCTATGGTATCGCCTTTTACAAATTTCATAGCACCATCCATGGAGCCAAACAGACTTGATTCTCTTTGTAATTCTTCACGACGTCTTACCGCTTCATCCGGTGATATTAAGCCCGCATTGAAGTCTGCATCTATTGTCATTTGCTTACCAGGCATTGCATCAAGAGCAAATCTTGCGGATACTTCCGCTATACGTTCTGCACCTTTTGTTATTACCATGAATTGTACGACTGTGATAATTAAGAATATAACTCCTCCCACAACCATATTGCCGCCGGTTACAAAATGACCGAAGGCTTCAATTACTTGACCTGCATCACCTTTTGCAAGTATAAGACGAGTTGAGGCAATTGAAAGAACAAGTCTGAAAACTGTCCCTATAAGAAGAATTGAAGGAAAAGCAGCCAATTCAAGAGGTTTATTTACGTATAAAGATATCATCAATAGAACAACACCTAAAGTTATGTTGAAACTAATTGAAAAATTGATAACCCAATTCGGCATTTCAAGGAGTAATATTAAAATTAAAATTATGACAAAACCCGCAAGAGCAATTTCACTAATCGGATTTGAATTTGTTTTTTGCGGAGCTGACATATTTTACAGCCCCCCTTTGTATATTCCAAATGCATTTTGTAAAACTGCAAGTTGCGTTTTGAAATTTGCATCAATTACGCCGTTATTAGCTATTACTATACAACTTCCTTTTTCAATTGTATCATCGGGGACAATATTAATTTTTGTTGTTAATCCTTTAGTTTGAATTATTTCAGGCAAGGATACCGTAGCAAATTCTAAATCTTCAGAGTTCACTTTTATGGTTATTTTTTCAGTTTCAGGGTTAATTTCATCCAGAGTTGACATAATAGTACTTTTTAAAATATTTTCATTCGCTTCTACTTCTTTTTTAATGATTTTTTTTGCAACTTCCAGAGAAATCTCCATAATATGAGGGTAAAATTCTTTATACATTTCATCTTTTAAGGATAAAAATTCAATTATTGATGATTTAATTTCTTCAATTTCATTTTGTGCTTTTTTTAAGCCGTTTTGATATCCCTCACGTGCCGCAAGTTCTTTTATTGTGTGTGCTTCAGCTTGCGCTCTTGTTACAAGCGAACGCTCATCTATCCTTCTGTAGCCTCTGCGTCTGTCGCCACGTCTTCTTTCTGCTCTTTCTTTAAATTCAATGCTTGATATATCAATTTTTTCAAAACTTTCTTCTTCTTTTTTAGGAGAATTATTTTTCTTTGATTGAGAATTTTCTTGTTCAATATCTTTATTTTTTTTGGTACTCAAAATTAAATCTTCTTTTTTTATTACGCTTCCTTTAGTTGAGGAGGTTTGTTTTGAAGATGTTTTTTCTTTTTGTTGAGATATTTTTTTTCTGATAATCATGAAACGTTTTCTTCTAAATATTTAGATATAACATCTGCGATATATGCAGGCATCTTGCGTCTTTTTTGATCATAACAGGATAAAACAAAATCTACCACTGCAGGTCTTTCGCTTCCTATAATACTTAAAATTTCATTTTTGTCCGAATTTTTAACAATTTTATACAATTTTTTAAAAGCTTTATCATAACTCACAACCACAGCCTCCGGAAGTGTATTTTTTATTTCATCAAAACATCGCATAGTTGCTCTCATATCCAATTTTTCTTCTAAATCAGGCATTTTGAGATATTTAATCAGAACGTCTCTTTCCGGTTTGTTAAATTTCATAAGAATATTTTTTATTTTTTCACCGGAGAAATTTTTCATTAAAATTGCCAGAGATGCCAGTTTAATAATCTTAGCATCGCTCATACAGGCAATTTCCGTTGTTGTTTCTTCTTCTACCTGTTCTTTTGCCATAGCATCGATATTTGATTGGGAGAGTGCATTAGAGCTTGTTTGCTCATTTAAAATGCCTTTTTCTTTTAAATCTTCTATAGCTTTTGTAAAACATTTTTTAACATGTGCTTCCACAAGCGATATTAGTTGTTCTTGAGGAATTTTACTTTCTACCGCTTTTTTTGCAATATCAAAAACGGTAAATGCAACTTTTTGAAGTATTCCTTCGCGATATTTTTCTTCTATATTTGCTCTGATTATGTCTATTGATTTGTGAAAAATCCATTCACCGATAAATTGAGTAACAAGACTTGCTTCTTGAGCGGTTAATTTTGAGTTCTCTTCTTTTACAAGGGCGTCACCTGCCATTTTACAGAATCTGTATATTATTTCGACAACAAAATCTTTGTCGTTATTCTTAATATCTGCAGGAATGACTTGGCTTGCTTGGCTTGAAAGGTCTTTTGCAAACGCATCATAATCAAAAGTTTTTATATCGGTTTTTGCCATTTCTCCCCTGTCCGTATTTAAGCGTTTTCAATCCAGTTTTTAATTTTTTCTATAGCTTCATTTTCATCTATACTGTTAAAATCCGATTCTAATTCATTAATGGCATCCGATAAGTTGTGTTTTGGAGCAGCTTGTGCCATAGATTTTGCTTGTTCTAAAGCAAGAGCATATTGATTTTTTTGTTCTATGAAGCTTTGAGCCATTTGTTCCTGTTGTGCAATAAGATTAGAAGCTTGATTTGTGACATCTTTTAATTGCTGTTCCTGAGAAGCGGCAATTTGTCTTAAATATTCAAGTTCTTCTTCTTGTTTTTTAGCTTCCGTTTTGACTTTTTTGCCTATGTGGAATAAACCGCCCAAAAGTCCTGCAAGAAGAAGTGAGCCAACAAGCCACCAGGGATTTCCGGATTCTGCAGGTTTTGGAAGTTCATTTTCTTTATCAGGTGCAAGCACAAGATTATTGGATTCAACGAAAGCTATTGAAACATTTTCAGGATCAACTTTCGGACTTGCGGCGTTTGCAATTAATGTTTTAAGCTCATATAAGCTCATATTAGTGGGTATTGCACTTTCTTCTATAGATACCGCAACAGTTATTTCTTCTATTGTTCCTGCTTGCATGTATTCGTTTATTTGAGTTTTCGATACCCCATATTGAGTTTCGGTTGCTGTTCTTGAGTATTGTCTGTCTTGAGATGATGCTCCGGTTTGTATTCCGTTTTTGACTCCGTCGGGAACATAAACACTGACAGGGTTCATGCCTGATGACGATAAATCACTTTGGTTATCTCCAAGATTTTCTTTAAAACGTTGTTCCGATATCGATGTTTTTTGTTCAGGGTCATATAATATGCTTGTTTTTTCGATAGGTGCTTGTTTTAGAAATGTTGAAACCGTTGCAATATAATTTCCTTTGCCCAATAATCTGTCTAATTGTGCATTTACTTTGGATTGCATGTATTTATCGTTTTCTTCTATTTTAGCAATGGCATCATCTGAAGCCCCTATTATTGAGTTATATACTGTTCCGTTTGTGTCCGTTATTGAGATATTGTCTGATTGAAGCCCGTGGACTGCTCCTAAAAGCAAATTAGATATTGCTTTAACTTTCATATTGTCAAGTCTTTCGCCTGAAGGCATTGTGATTTGGACAGTTGCGGTAATGGGTTTTTGGTCTTGCGAGAAAAATGTTTGTTCAGGAATTGAAATGAATACTTGAGCATTTTCAATCGGAGGAATTTTTCTTATCAGCCTTGCAAGTTCACCATTGATTGCTCTTATAAGTCTGATTTTTTTATCATCTTTAGTCGAGGTAAAATCGCCTTTATCAAAAATTTCAAGTCCTGTATGTTCGTCCATTAAACCGCTTTTAACTATAGCTAAAAGAGCTCTGTCTCTTTGGTCTTTTGTGTATTCTTTTAATACAATACTTACTTTAGACCCGTTTTCAACTTTTGTAGCCGTTATTTGTTCTCTGGCTAAAAGAGCTTGTACTTCGAGGGCTTTGCCTGAATTATCCGTTGTAAAGAGTGTGACAGGGTCATTTTTTATTACTTGTTCCGCTGCTTTTATTTTTCCTTGTTGTGTGGTTGAATTTCCCGAATTATAAGTCAAAACAACAATCATCATCACAAACATTATTGCAACAGCAATGGCACAAGTTATGATTGTGTAAAAAAGAGGTTTGTTTTCAGTTATTTGTTTTAGGTCAAATTTTTCCATAGATTTTTAGAATATTCTTTAATTAAATTATACTATTATAATCTTTGAAAGTTAAGTTAAATCTGAATTTGCATTATTTTCTCATACGTTTGTAGGATTTTACCTGTTATTGTTGTGGCTGCTTGAACTGTAATTTCTGATTGAGCAATTGCTGCCATGACATCATGAATGTCCGCTTTTCCTTGCATAGCATCAATTGTCAGTTTTTCAGGTTTATTTGTAACTTCATTCATCTGAACAATCATATCGGATACAATATCTTTAAAACTTTTAACATTTGTTTCATCGGAGTTGATTGAAATATTTCCGTTTAATTGCATCGGTTCAATTGAATTCATTTTAAAAAAATTTACCTGATTTAATTTATCCATTTCATTTCCTTTATAAATATTGAGATAATATTGCTTTTACATAGTTTTGCGTTTCTTTGTACGGCGGAATTCCGTCATATTTGTCAACTGCTCCGGGTCCTGCATTGTATGCTGCAAGTGCTAATATTTTATTTCCGTTATATTTATCAAGCATTTGTTTTAGATATTTTACTCCGCCTTCTATGTTTTCTTGCGGATCAAATGCATTGTTCACTCCGAGTGAGCGTGCCGTTGCAGGCATTAGCTGCATTAATCCTTTTGCGCCGGCTTTGGATACTGCGTTAGGATTGAAGCCGGATTCTTGCTTTATTAATGCTTTTATTAATTTTTCTTCTACTCCGTATTTTTCACTTGCATCTTTTATATAGCCTATTATTGCTTCTTTGGTTTGCGAGGATTTGTTTTTGTCTGTTTTTGAAAGTGATCCGAAGGGTAGCGGGGCAATTTTTTTTACATTTGGGGGCGGATCAAGTTCAAAAATACCGGATGTTTTGTTTTCATTATTTGATTCTGCAAGAATTTCCTGAAATGCACTTAAATTTTTTGTTTGCTCAACGTTTTCTTTAGGGTAAATTGAATTAATGTAATTATTTAATTCGCTTACACGATTGAAAGCTTGCATTTGACCGGATGAATTTATATAATTTTGAATTTTAGGACTAAACATAAATTTACCCTTTCCCCTGTAAATGATTACGGATTTGAGGAATTGAAATTAAATAAATTTAATAAATTTCATACTTTTGTATGAAATTATCTGGATTATACTTAAGGATTTTTAAATAAATGTCTATTAATTTTTAAAGTTTATAACATCCGGATTAATGGCAAGCCATCTGTACGCTTCTGTTTCTTGAGGCATTTCGGTTATAAAAATACCGCCTGTTTTGCCTCTTTTTGAAATCAGATAATTATTTTCGAACATGTCTTCAAGTGCTCGCCTTATGGTATTCGGACTGACGTTTAAAATTGCTGCCAGTTCTCTTATTGGTGCAATTTTGTCTCCGATTTTATAATTTTCCGTTATGTATTTTTTAAGATGTCCAAGAGCTTTTTGCCAAGAATATATATAATTTTGAGGAATAGTGTTCTTTTTTCTTTCGGAGCTTATATAGTCTGTTTTTGTATTTCTGTTGTTGCCAAGATATATTGTCCCGTATCTTCCTCTCCTTGACAGTATTATTTTTTTCGCATTTAAAATTTTCATGGCATCATTTACCGTTTTGATGCTTACATCAAACATTCCTGAAAATGCCATATTCGGAAGAATTTTCTCTCCTGCTTTATAAGTTTTTTCTATGTATTTTTGAATTTTATCGACAAGTTGGTGAGTGAGTGTAAAATCCTCATCGTTTATTCCGTTCATTATCTCTTCTTTTGTAAGTTCAAATTCTTTTATATATATCCAAGAGAATTTGTTTCCTCTTTGCGAAACTTTTTTAATATATCCTTTATTTACTAAATTTAAGAGACTAAACCTTATTGTATTTTGTGAAATTTCGGTTATTTCCGATATTCTTTTTATGCTCGGCAGGGGGGAATTCAGTTTTATGCCTTCATCAAGCACCAGTTTTTTAATTTTACATTCGGTAAGTGTTCCATGGTATAAATCATCTTGTTGTTTTATATCTTTAGAATAAAAATCCGCTATATATGTTCCTATTGATTGTTTTGAGCAAAAGTAGCCCAGATTTTTAACTTGGCGAATGGAATTTTGTACGGTTGCCGTTGAAACATTTAAAAAAGAAGCTAAATCTTCTTTTGACGGGATAAAATCTCCGATATCGGCTATGCCGCATTCCAGAGAATGTTTAATCCAATCAATAAGCCAAGAAGTAACCGTTTGTCCTTTTGGTAATTTGGAAGTATGAAAATCAGGTTTGGCTATTCTAATATCATCCAATGTTAAGTGTTTCATATCAATAAATATTTAAACATAAAACCAAATTAAAGGGGGTATTTTGACCTTTTTATTTACAATTTTAAATATTTTAAGAGCAAAAAAATTTATTTAGCGGTTTAAGAATATTTAGTTATGCGCATAAATCATTCAAATAGAATAAATTTTGGTAATTTGTCTTTATTTTCATCTCCTTTGAGCATGTTTTGCAATTCTAATGCAACAATCCCTACTCTTATAATTGAAAGCGGAGTGACGGCAGGCAGAACATTTGAAGCAAATAAAAAAGGAGGCAAAATTGAAGCATCTGAGCGTTTTGTTGAACAAGGGACAAGTGCTTTAATTTGGATATATGGAGTAAAACTGCTTCAAAAAATGGGTGAGAAACTCGGAAAAAAAATTTTAAAAAGAGATGATTTTAATTTTGATGTTGGTTTTGATTATTTAAGAAATCCTCTTGAAAGTTTGGATAAAAATGCTATAAAATTCAAAACAATTAATCTTCTTTCAAGTGCTGCTGTTGCTACACTTTTTATAGGTTTTGGTCTTCCTAAAATAAATCATTTTATAACTAAAAAAATGTTGAAAAAAGAAAATAAAAAGAAACAAAAAGAGCATATAAAAGTTATAGGTTTTGAAGAATTTAGAAAAAATTTCAAAGATATTTCTTTTACTTCAAATTTGTATAAATTGGCAAATATTTTCGAAAATAATTCAACCTTTCGTCTTTTAGTTACGGATATTGGGGTTGTCGGGGGCAGATATCATAATGCAAGAAATAAATATGAAAAAAAGGAATGCTTATTTAGAGATATAGCATCAATATATTTTTATTTATTCTCAACAAGCCATATTGTGAAATTATTGAACAAGTTGACTTCAAATACGGATATTGATCCTAAAGTGCTTGAAGCTACCGTCGATATGTTAAAAGAAAGGTTAAAAAAATCAAACTTAACCGACAGTCATAATTTTTTAAGCAAAACATTAGGAAGCGGGCGTTTGGGTGATTTAAGAAAAATTGATGAATTGTTTAAAGGAAGAAAAATAATAACTCTTGATGAATTTAAAAAAGAATTTTTTGAGTTTGCTTCAAAAGCTGAAGCGATGTCCGGTTTACAGCCTGAATTAAACGGTATGAGGATATTAAATAAAACTCAAGCGAAAGACGTCGTTAAGGGTGGTTGGGTTAGCAATCCCGAATTTTTACATGATGTAATGAATAGAGTTACAAAAGGAGCTTATAAGGATAAAAAACGTTATATTTCGGCGAAAAAAGTTGAAAAAATAAGACAATCAATTAATGAATTTATATTACAATTGCAAAAGAGCGCAGAAAAGAAAAATTGCACTGTTGATTCAAGTTTTGTTGAAAATCTAGCAAAGAACAGTATTAGAAAAAGTTTTGCTTTTTATTCCATAGCTACTGCAATATCAATTTATGCGCTTGGATTTTTGATACCTAAAATTCAATATATGATTCGTCGTAAATTAACAAATAATGATGAATTTGTCGGGATAAAAGATTATAAATAAATTGTTTATGATATTATAGTGTTATGTCTGAACTTAAAAGAACATTATCCCTTAAAGATTCTATTTCAATAGTTGCAGGTTCCATGATAGGAAGCGGTATTTTTATTGTATCGTCTCATATTGCCAGAATAACAAACAGCGCAATACTGTTAATTTTAGTATGGATTTTAGCCGGATTTATAACTCTTTTGGGAGCATTAAGCTATGGGGAGCTTTCTTCTACCATACCCCATGAAGGCGGACAATATATTTATCTTGAAAAAATATTTTCAAGAAAAGTTGCTTTTTTATACGGATGGACTTTATTTTTTGTTATACAAACAGGCATCCTTGCTGCTGTAAATATTGCTATGGCTAAGTTTTTGGGTTTGATTTTTCCTTTTATTGACTCTGCTCATAAAATATTGTCTTTTGGTTCATATTCTTTTTCAAGTCAACAACTTTTTGCAATTTTAAGTGTTTTATTTATAACATTTATAAATTCAAGAGGCATAAAAGCCGGTATAATAACCCAGAATATTTTTACGGTTACAAAAATATTGTCCATAGTTGCAATAATAGTTTGCGGCATATTTTTTGGTTTTAATTTTGACGTTTTAGTTTCGAATTTTGATATTTCAAACAATAGCATTGAATTTAACATGAATACATTAAAGATAATTTCAACAAGTATTGTAGGTGCTTTATTTGCTTCAATTACTTGGAATAATGTAACGTTTGTGACATCTGAAATTAAAAATCCCAAAAAAAATATTAAAAAAGCATTGTTTATAGGCACAATGCTTGTGATTTTGCTTTATTTCTTTTTGAATATGATATATTTATCCGCCTTGCCTTTGGATTTAATTAAAATATCTCCCGAAGATATTGTCGTTGCGCAGATGATGCAAAATATTTTCGGAGAAAAAGGACTTATAATTATTGCTGTTGTTATAGCAATCTCGGCGTTTGGTTGTGCAAACGGCATGATTTTAACCGGTTCAAGAGTATATTATAAAATGGCTAAAGAAAGAGTGTTTTTCAGGAGTTTAGCATATATCGACAGAAAAACAAAAGTTCCTCAAAATTCACTTTGGCTTCAATGTTTTTGGATTTGTGTTTTGATTTTATGGGGAAATTATTCTCAATTATTGGATTATGTTATATATTCTTCCATTATTTTTTATGCGGTTACGATATTTGGAATTTTTAAAATGAGAAAAATATATCCGGATGCAAAAGATGTATATAGAGTTCCTGATTTTGTTCCGGTGGTTTTTGTTATTTTTTCTATAATAATAATTATTGGATTAACGATTTTTAAACCGGCTTATACCGTACCGGGCTTATTGATTACTTTTGCCGGAGTTCCTGTGTATAATTTATGGAAAAAGCATCGCAGAAAATCAATTAATAGTTAGAGCCAAAATAAGGATTATACTTTTTTTCATATCCTATTGTTGTTTTTTCGCCATGTCCGGGGTAAACGATTGTGTTGTCGTTAAGATTAAAAAGTTTATTTTTAATACTGTATTCTATTTCTTTGAAAGAACCTCCAAAAAGGTCACATCTGCCTATTGAACCGCAAAATAATGTATCTCCCGAAAAAAGAACATCGTCAATCAGATAACATACACCGCCTTTTGAGTGTCCTTTTGTGTGTATTATTTTTATTTCATTTTCTCCAAGTTTAAGATTTTGTGTTTTTTCATCTAGTAAACCGTCGATACAAGGAATTTCAATGCCCTCAACTCCTGCCATTGTGCATTGCGTTTCCACTTGTTTTAGTAGAGGCAAGTCATCTTTGTGCATAAAGACAAGCGAATTTGAAAATTTTTCTTTCATATTCTTAACACAATACACATGGTCAAAATGTCCATGTGTTATTAAAATATATTTAAGAATAAGTTTTTTTTCTTTTATTTCTTTTTCGATTTCTTTAATAGAACAAGTGCAGTCAATAATTGCAGCTTCTAAGGTTTTTTTGTCATATACAAGATAAGTTGTTGCGCCAAATATTCCGTTTGAAAAGGTTTTTATTTCAATTTTATCTGTCATTTAATATTTCCTTTTGAAATTATTTTTTTATTACAAAAGGATTTTATCATGTTTATATAGTTTTTAAAAAATTTTTTTGCGATATTTACGGGGCTTGATTCTTTATATATTTTATATAAAATCAGACGCATTCTTTTATCCGACATATCAAAGTGTCGTTGCAATTCTTTTATGTACTTATTCATATATTCTTTAACCTTTAAATCTTCAAGATTTTTTTCGGTCATTTTTTTATTTTGCACAAATTTACGCATAATTGCACCGTTTTTACCTTATTTTAATAAATTTTTATTTATGTTTCATTGGTATAATTTGCAATAGGCTCTAATATACACATGTTTATATTGATGTGTTAATATTTTGGTGAAGAGTTATGAAATTTATTGTAATAAAACCGAATATTAAAGTTTTTTTAATTCTTTTTTTAATGCTGGTGTTTGTACAAAATGCTCAAGCAATAAGGATAGGATTAAATGAAGGCATAAAAAAAACTTATGTCGGAAGTTCTCAAAATGCTTCTTTTAGAGATGCAAATACAGGTAAACTCCTTTTTGTTTCTCGTTCTTTTTTTCCGTATTCAATTAAAGCATACGGTGATTCAATTGCAATAAAAGTTAAAGGGCGTTATTATGATTGCTCTACTAATGCAATTTTTATACAAAATCCTGAAAGCAAGGGTTTTTTAGCAACAAAAAAGAGATGGTATCGCGGCGATATTATTGTTTATAATATAGCGGGAACTCTTACAATTGTTAATTCTTTGCCGTTAGAAGAATATTTGATGGGGGTTGTGCCTGCTGAAATGCCTTCAAAATGGAATGAAGAAGCTCATAAAGCTCAAGCGATTGCCGCAAGGAGCTATGCTCTTGCAAACCTAAATAAAAGGGGTTCAAAAGGTTATGATTTAAAAGATACACCTGCCGATCAAGCTTATGGCGGAGCAAGCAGTGAAACTCCTCAAACTACACATGCAGTGCTTTCTACAAGAGGTGAAGTGTTAACATATAACAATAAAATAATTCCTGCATATTATCATGCAGCATCAGGCGGAAGGACAATTTCTGCGGGTGAAGTTTGGAACCATGATCTTCCATACATTCAATCTGTTGAAAGTTTTGACAGAGGTATCAGAAAAAACGGGCATGGAGTCGGTATGAGCCAATATGGGGCTAATAATCTTGCAAATAGAGGATTTAGTGCAAGACAAATATTAAATTATTTTTATAAAGATATCAATTTTTCAAGATTAAAGCTAAAAGAAGATTAATTTTCTGTATACATAACATAAATTATTGAATTTTGACGTTAAAAAGCTTGCAAAAGCTTGAAAAATATGTATAATGATGTTGTATTACTAAAAAGGAGTTAGATATGAACAAAGAAGAATTGGTAAAAGCAGTTGCTACAAGTGCTAAGCTTTCTCAAAAAGAAACAGCTGAAGTAATTAGTGCTGTTATTGAAACAGTTCAAAAAACAGTTTCTAAAGGTAAAAAAGTTACCTTAGTTGGTTTTGGTACTTTTGAAGCAAGAAAAAGAGCTGCAAGAGTTGGTAGAAACCCACAAACCGGTAAAGAAATTAAAATTGCTGCTAAAACAGTTCCCGCTTTTTCTGCAGGTAAAAAATTCAAAGAAATGGTAGCTAAAAAGAAATAATTTCTTTTAAATTAAATTTAAAATGCTCCTTAATTAAGGAGCATTTTTTTTATTTCTTCTTCAATTCTTTCGATTTCGGTATGATTGGAATATTTGAGTGCCGTTTTAATTTTCTTTTTTTTAATAAAGTTTTTAATGCACTCACTGTTTTTGCAAACATAAACACTTCTTCCGAGTTCATTGGAAGAAGGATTTATCTTTAACAATCCGTTATTTAATTTTGTTATTTTTATCATGAAGCTTCTATCTTTTATTTCAAGACAGCCTTGGCATTTTCTGTATTTAATTTTGTTCATAAGCTTATTTTAACCAAAAAAATAGTTTTGAGTGTTAAGAAATATTAATATTAAAATGTTTGTTATATCTACAATATGAATTTTTTATATAAAAATTATAACAATTTTTTTAAAAAATAATTTTTTATTAAATTATAGATACCAAAAGGAGAGTATATGACTGATTTTGTAACAAATCAAAGATTATTTAACGATACTGTAAATAAAGCGAAAAAATATGTTGTGGATTCGCTTCATAGTGTAAACGGAGCATATTTATCGGATGGATATAGCAGAAGAAGAACAGATGAATATGGCTTTGATTCGGTTACATATTATGATTTAAATAAAGACGGCTGGATTGATAAAATTCAAAAAGAATCGAATGAAAAAACAACAGTAGTGGTGCAAAATCAAAATCCAAATAAAGATAACTTATTTGATTATTATGCGGAATATGATAATAAAGGGAATTTGTATAAAACAGCACAAGATAGAGATAAAAACGGAAAATATGACATTGTTTCAATATATAAAGACGGTGTTTTGGAACAAACAATTGAAGATATAACAAATGACGGTGTGCCTGAATTGTATAAGTTTTATGATGAAAACGGAGAAGTTATAAAAGAAATAGATACGAGAAGCTGGCTTACTGCATTAGCTGACAAAATATTTTCAAAAGAAGTTGAATTCAGATAAATCATTAATTTTATTTTATTGCTTTAATGAATGCAGTTTTAGCACTGATTTTTATTTCTTTATTATTTAGTGCATTTTGTACTTCTAAAATGAAATTATCTACTTTTTTTTCTTCAAAATATTCCAGAAATCTTTCTTTCATAGATTTTTGATCGGGTGCCGGCGGGGCTATAAACCAATTTAGTATGGTTTCTTTTGTGGGAGAATATTTTGAGTCGGCTGTTTGAATATTAATGTTTACCGTTCTAAAACCTGATTTATTTAAATTTTTGTTTAAACTTTCAGCACAAAAATTTACCAGAGGGTCGTTAGGATTTTCCATAAATTCTTTTTCTGCATTTTTAAATTCTTGATAGTCGCTTATTTCTTCCGGCTTTAAAAGCTCATAGTATCTTGTATTTTCTGATATTATCGGCTCAAATGCCGCATAAATTCCGTTTGGTTTCAAAACTCTGTAAAATTCTTCAAAAGCTTTTTGTTTTTCTTTTACATGTACAAGAACCGATCTTGTCATTAATCTGTCTAAGAAATCATTTTCAAGCTTGATGTTTAAAATGTCGGTTTTTAAAAATTTTACGTTATTTTTAATTTTTGTTTTGTTTAGAATTTTTTTACATTCATCAAGACAATCTTGAAATTTATCAGAAAATATTAATTCGACTTTATCTTCAAATCTTTCTAAAACTCCAAATCCTAATAATCCGGAACCGCAACCGAAATCTGCTATTTTTTGCCCTTCTTTTAAATTTGCAAGATTTAATACGCTGTCTCTTACTGATAGCAGCCAATTTAGGGTTTGTTCGCGTTGTGTTTCATTCATGTATGAAAATCTTGTTTTTTTAAGCCAAGTTGACCAGTTTTTGCAAATTTCGCTCAATTGTTCCTCCAAACGCTGTATTTAAAGTTTAAAAAGTGATTTTTAATTCTTAAAGAATTATAATTTATTATATTGGTGGTAGTTTGTAAGATTTTAGATTATGCCCGAAGAAAAGTCCTTAGAAAGTAATATAAGATATCTTAGCATGATGTTTGAGGTTAGTACAATTGCTAACCAAACTGATGATGTATACGAACTTTTAAGAAAATTAAAAGATTATGTTGCTTTTCAGATTGATTCTCAGGATGTAACAATTTATCTTCTTGAGGATCAGCATTTTAAGTGTATTTATACCAATGAAAAAACAAGAAATAATGAGTATTTTGAATGTGAAGAAGGTAATTCTCCTTTTTGGGATGCTGTAAATCAGGCAAAATTAACTATTATGAAAGATTCTGAAGGCTCGCATATATTTAAACCTTTTTTGGAGCATAATAATATTTTAACGCTGGATCCAAGTCATGTAAGAGTATTTTTTCATAATTTAAAACCGATTTGTTTTTTCTTTATTAAAGAAAATCCTCTAAATCCTATTTCGAAAGAAACATTTAATAATTTGAACTGCGCTTTTGATTATATAGAACCTATAATTGCTAAATTTTACAGAAAAGTAAGAAGAGATAAAGAGATTGCTCAACTGCAAAAGTCTTTGCATAATATTTCGATATTATATAATATTTCGCAAGCGGTAAATTTTATAGATGACCTCAAGAGGCTTTTACAAGTAATCATACAGAAAGCATTAGTTACTTTGGATGCTGAAAAAGGCTCTTTAATGTTGTATGATTATTCTTTAAATGCTCTGCAAGTCAGGATTGTGTCCGGTTTGCAGGATAAAAAATTAGAAGAAGCAATTAATAACGGAGCTGTTCAGTGTGCTAAAATCGGCGTTGGAGAAGGAATAGCAGGAACGGTATTTTTAGAAAGAAAACCTATTATAACCAATTTAGGTTCTGCTGATCCAAGATTTATAGCAAAAGAAGTTTTATCAAATACAAAATCTTTGCTCTGTGTTCCTTTAATTGCCAAGGGGGAAGTTATAGGGGTTATTAATATTACAAATAAAAAGCACGATAAGTTATTTAATCAAAAAGATTTGGAATTTATTACTTCTCTTGCAAACCAAGCCGCAATTGCAATAGATAATGCTAAATTGTATGAACTTGCTACAAAAGACGGCATGACAAAATTATATATTTATCGTCATTTTTATACTTTATTGGAAAATGAAATCAGAAGATGTTCAAGGTATAAAAGAAATATGTCATTAATTATGATGGATATTGATAATTTTAAGCGAATTAATGACACATACGGTCATCTTACAGGTGATACAATATTAAAAAATCTTGCAATAGTTTTACAAGAAAGTGTCAGAAAAATTGATATTCCGGCAAGATATGGCGGCGAAGAATTTGTTGTAATACTTCCTGAAACAGATAAAGAGGAAGCGTGCATTATAGCTGAGCGTATAAGAAAAAATATTTCGCAAATTGTTGTTAAAGTAAACGAAACTCAAAATCTTTCTCCAACTGTTTCAATCGGGGTAGCTCAATATACAACAGACGGTAAAGAAGCAAAAGAGCTTATAAATGCCGCAGATACAGCACTTTACTATTCAAAACATAACGGAAAGAACATGGTTTCAACTTATGAAAAAGAAGGCTGTAAAAAAGTTGAACAAATTAATGTTGATATACAGTCGCAACTTGATTAATTGTTGCTTACCATTATTGTTCTAAAAGCAGCTAAACCACGTGCTGAAATACATTTTGATGTTTTTCTCTGTTCTTTTGCAATAGAAAAAATCTTTACAATTCTTTGAATTTCTTGAACACTCTTGATTGTGTTTGTAGCGTAAACATTTTTAACTTTCTCTGGGGAAATGTTAAATAAAGCATTGAGTTCTACTTCTGTCATAATTTTCTCTCAATCGTTTATTAATCTTATATTTATAAAGTCTTTGAAAGATTAATAATTGCAGAAAAGGTTAAAATTTTTACAAATTGTAATAATCCTTTGATTATATGATATTTATTGATATTTTGGGCTTCGTATATTAGAATGTTCCTGATGATATTTTATATTCTGTTTTATAAGACAGAATATATCACACAAAAAATAATATGAAAAAAATATATGCTTTTAATTTAATTGAGTTAATGATATCTCTTGTTGTCATTATGTGTATAGTTGGGGTTTTTATTCCGGTTATAACAAAAAGAATAAAATCTTCTCCGGTAAGAGTAGCATTATCTGAAATTACTTCCAGTTGCGACAGATTTGGCAGTGATTGTTCATTATGTTATTCAAATAAGTGTATAATATGCGAGAAGACTTGTTTAGCGGATGAGACATTAGATTTTGAAGCGTGCACTTGTGTTAATTGCTTGGTCCATGGAGCAGGATGCATAGATTGTAACAGCAGAGAATGTAAAAAATGTGAGACAGGATATATTGTAAATTCAAATAAGAAATGTCAAATATGCTCGGCAGGAACATATTCAACCGAAGGTTCTACAAGCTGCACTCCCTGCCAAGCAGGAACATATTCAAC
>CALVAW010000006.1 GCA_944325655.1 Candidatus Gastranaerophilales bacterium | reverse complement strand
CAAAATAATCAAAGTATTCGTACAAATAAAACCGGTCGTTAAATTACAATAAATACAGCTTTTTAGTGCATACTAATAGAATTTTATTCATAAATAAAGGATGTGCTTCATATCTTAAACGTCACATATATGACACATATTTTTGAAACACATCCTTGAAATTGGTTGCGGGAGCTGGATTTGAACCAACGACCTTCGGGTTATGAGCCCGACGAGCTACCAGACTGCTCCATCCCGCGATATTTAATTTTCATGTCGAGCGAACACGCTCAACAACTATATTATCAAATGCTAAATATGAAAAATCAACCCCATGATTTTTTATTTAAAAATTCATATTCCCTGCAATTATTATCAGTGAAATTGTAAATACGACTCAGAATAAATTTTTAATATATGATATTTATATGAACAATACAAAGAAAAATCATTACGTTCCCAGATTTTATTTAAAAAAGTTTTGCGATGTAGATAATAGGATATGGAAATTAGACAAGACAAATAACAATATATAAATATAAATAATGAAAATTTTTCATTCCTGTCTATGATTTCGCTATTACTTTTATTCACAGAAAAACTATTTTATAACGATACAGCTTTTAAATTCATATTATTAAAAAATGAAACAAATGTCGGTTTTATCACCTCTGATTACCCTTGTATTAATATTTATTCTTCATTTATAAAAGATAGATTTTTGCAAGAGCGTGAAATAGAATTTCTATTTCCTTTATCACCTAAACTTTCTATACTAGTAACAGATAAAACTTGTTATACAACAAATAATATTAGTATAATAAAAGAAAAAGATATAGATATATACAATAAAACCATTCTAGATATGGCACATAGATATATTTATTCAAATTCAAAAAATATATTAAAAAGATATGTGCTTTAGGATAGCTACATCTTGTGATAAACTAATCTAAAATTTGTTATCATATTTACAAAAAAATAAGTAATAAATTAAATTTTTTCGATAACCTGCTTAAAGGTGCTCAATTTCTTATCTTTTTCGCTTATTAAAGGTTCAAAATTAATATTCCAATCTATGTTTAAGCACTTATCGTTCCATATAATGCCCCCTTGCTCATCGGGATTGTAATAGTTGCTTAATTTGTATGAAACACAAGCAAAGTCAGATAAAGTTAAAAAGCCGTGAGCAAAACCTTTGGGAACAAACAACATCGTAGAAATATCAGAATCAAGTTCAAATTTCAAATATTTTCCGAAAGTTTTAGACTCTCTTCTTAAATCAACAATCACATCCAAAATACTTCCATAATTAACAGTGATAAGCTTATCTTGTGAAAATTTATTTTTCTGAAAATGCAGTCCTCTTAATGTCTTATATTCAGAAAACGAAAAATTTTCTTGCACGAAATCAATATTTAAACCATTTTCAATAAAAATTTCTTTTTTATATGTTTCTACTAAAAATCCCCTATTGTCACAATTTTTATTGGATTTGATTAAAAATACTCCATCCATACTTTGTTCTATAAATTCAAAACTCATCGTAATCTCCAAGGCATAATATAAAATTTACAACAAATTTAATATTATGTAAAATATTTGAAAAAATCATCAAAAAAAACTAAAATTATATAATGTCAAAAATCAGCGTTTTAATTCCCGTATATAACAGTGTTGACTTTTTAGATAATTGTTTAAACAGTGTTTTAAACCAAACCCTCAAAGATATTGAAATAATTATAATAAATGACGGTTCGAAAGATTCATCATGGGACATAATAAATAAATACAAAAATATCGATAGTAGAATTTCTGTAATCAACAATAAAATCAATATAGGATACGGGGCAAGCTTAAATATCGGATTACAACATGCATCTGCAGAACACATTTCCATTATAGAATCTGATGATTATGCAGAATTGAATATGCTTGAAATTCTCTATAAACAAGCAAAAACATACAATTTGGATCTAGTCAAATCAAATTTTTGCTATATTAAAAACAATAAAAAAATCTCCTCAAAAAATTACAATAAAAAAATATTATATAAAACAATAAATTCTTCAATGTATCCGGAGCTTTTTTGTTTAAAACCCAGCGTATGGTCATTTCTATACAATAAAAAATTCTTATTGAACAATCAAATATTTTTCAATCAAACACAAGGAGCAAGTTTCCAGGACACTTCTTTTCAATTTAAATGTATTTACTTTGCTAAAAATATAAAAGTACTTGATGACATTTTATATAATTACAGAATCGATAATCCAAATTCAAGTGTAAATTCAAAAAACAAAGCTTTTAAAATTATAAATGAATTTGAGGTTATAAATAATATTTTTATTGATAAAAATGAAGAAATGGAAGCTTATAAGCTTTTATTTGAACTAAAAGCATACTTATGGAATTATAATAGAATAGATAAAAAATATAAAAAAATTTTTTTAAAAAAAATTTCCGATATTTTCAACACCTATAATACAGACTCTTTTTTTAAAAGTAAAAATATTTCAATTAAAGATAAAATTAAAATGTACTGCATAAAAAAATTATTACATAATAAAAAGAGGTTTACATGAGTAAAAAAATAAAAAATATCTGCATTTTTGCAAGTTCTTCCATGGAAATAGACAACAATTTTTATATTGAAGCTTATAAAATGGGAATAGCAATTGCAAATATAGGCTGCAATATTGTATATGGCGGTTCTAATCTTGGTTTAATGGGAGAAGTTACTTCTGCTGCAAGAACCAGAGGAAGCGAAATAATCGGAGTTATGCCCGAAAAGTTATATAATTTTGGCATTGACCCCGGAGAATGCACTAAATTTATTCTAACCAAAGGTATGCGAGAAAGAAAATCAAAAATGGATGAATTATCAGATGCAGTAATTGCACTGCCCGGAGGATTCGGGACATTGGAAGAACTCTCTGAAATTATTGTACAAAAGCAATTGGGATATAATAACAAACCGATTGTTATACTTAACACAAATAACTATTATGAAAATCTAATTAATTTCTTTAATTCAATTATTGAAAAAAATTTCGCACCAAAAATTACATCTTCGATTTATTATATAGCGTATTCTCCTCAAGAAGCCATTGATTATATATTAAATTATACTTTTGAAGATAAAGATTATTTAAATAAAAAAATTAATTTAAAAAAATAAAAATTTGCCATATTTTATAAATACAGCTATAATTTGAATAAGACTAATCTTTAGATTAATTACAAAAAAATTAATTTGATACATACTATTAATAGTAAGGATAAGACTTAGGGAATATATGCTGGATAAAATTACAAATAATAATTCAGAATCTATTACACAAAGTCAAAGTTTGGATAGAATTAAAGAAGTTGCAACCAATCCTTTTGAGAGTGTAGAAAACGGATATTTCGTCGATGAATCTGACATCTCATCTGCAGCATTGCAAAAATATCAAAGAGAAGTCGATGTTAAGAAATTTTCTGAAATCTTAAAGGAAACTGATCAAAAGGCTGCTGATGAATTGGTAATGCAACAAGCTTTTGAAGGTTCATTATCAATTGAAAATGATGAATTTTTATCCGAATTATTGAACAACGAAGACTTTTTAAATGATATCGCTTAAAAAAATATATAATACCGTTAAGAAATACTATCATTTGAAAATTCTAAAACACAGGTATTACAGATATGGCAGTTGTGCCATGTGTGGTTGTTGTTGTGAAAATATATACGTAAGACACGAAAATAAAATAATTAAAACAGAGGATGAATTTAATGAAATAAAAAAACAGGATGACTATGACTTTTATCAATACATCACTCCAATCGACAGCGATGACTTTGGCTTAATTTTTAAATGCAACAAATTTGATAAATCTAAAAAAATATGCACAATACACAAAAATCGTCCTACAATTTGCAGAAACTATCCGTCCGAAGAAATTTTTAAAATGGGAGCATGTTTAAAAGACAATTGCGGATACTATTTTGAACCCATTGAAAAATTCAGTGAAATTTTAGAAAAAATTTCAAAAAAATCAAAAAAAGATATTAAAAAATTCAAAAAAGATTTAAGCTAATATAGTCTCTCTTTTAATTTCAAAGCTTGGGAAGTTAATTCCACATTATGCACTCGTATATAGTCAATATCATTAAGCATTAAGTAAAATCCCGCAAATGCAGAAACATAATCCGCATCTTTCGGTTCTTTAGTGTTTATAACATCTTGCATACATCTTTTGCGCGAAAGTCCTGCCAAAATAGGATATCCCATAGATTTAAACTCATTAATTCTTTTTAATAATTCAAAATTTTGTTCTATTGTTTTTGCAAAGCCAAAGCCCACATCTATTATTATATTTTCTTTACTAAGCCCGTTTTGCAAAGCAAATTGAGTTTTTTCAAAAATTTCCGTGTAAATTTCATCAACAATATTTTCATAATTTGTTAAGCTGTCCATTGATTTTGAATCGCCGCGAGAGTGCATAATAACAAGTTTTTTATTTTCTGAAGCACATATATTAACAAATTCTTCATTTGATAAAAAACTGACATCATTAATAATGTCTGCACCAGCTTCTATTGCCGCTTTTGCACAAGCTAATGTCATAGTATCAACACTAATCTCTATATGCGGAAAAGCAGTTTTTAGTGCGGTAACTATGGGGGTAACCTTTTCAATTTCATATACAACAGACACCAAATCAGAATAAGGACGAGTAGATTGTGCTCCTATATCGATTATATCTGCACCCGCTTCAATCATATCAATTGCATGATTAATTGCTTTATCTATTTCAACAAACTCCCCGCCATCAGAAAAAGAATCCGGTGTCAAATTTAAAACACCCATTATTTTAGTCTTGCTTTTAGGTTTAAGTTCAATTTCAAGCTTTTCTAAAATAATATCCGAAAGTTTTGACAAAGAAAATGGCTGCGAAGACAGCTTTTTAGCAACTTGGCTTAATTGCGCAACAGTACCTGATAGTATGCAATCGGAAAAACTCACCGAGCAATCAATAACTCCTCTGTTTACTGCACAATCACAATCACATGAAAGAGCTGTCTGTTTAATAATTGATGCTTGTGAAGGCGTAACATCAAATATTTTTAATGATAAAAAAATATGCTTTTTGATAGCATGCTCGATATAACCCTCGTCAAAGCCCACAGATGAAATTTCTTGATTTATAAATTTTCTTAAAACTGTTTTCGATAAAAATTGCATTTTTTTGTTCAACAAATATAATTAGAATACTTATATTAATAAATTAAGAATAACATTAAGTCAAGGAGAATAAAATGGCAAACACTAAATTAAAAGTTGAACTTCGTGAAGAAGGCAAAAACCCTCGTCAATTGAGAAGTGCGGGAATTTTACCTGCTTCTCTGTATGGAAAAGGATTTGATGCAAAGAATATTCAAATTAATACTCATGAATTTGAAATGGCATACAGACAAAACAAAGACAATGTTTGGGAATTAAACTTAAACAAAGAAAAATTCACTGCTAAAATTCAAGAATTACAAGTAAACTATGCAACAAATGAATATTTAAACGTTGAGTTTATGGCTGTTTAATTTATGAGTTATTTTCTTCTTCATCTAAAAATGATGCAGAAAATACATCCTGAGAATTAAGCGAGTCTATAAAATGATTGTATCGTTCCATTCTTAACTTTAACCAACTTAAAATTGCATTGGAACCAAAGATTTTTACAACACGAACGGGAGCAAAACAGTTTCTGTTCGTGTTATATTTTTCTTCCATAAATGTTTGACATTTGCAATTTAATTCATCTATTAAATCATACAAAGTCTTTAACCACGCACCTTGGACCGAAAGTTCATCTACTTTAAATTCAAGAATCATATTCCACCTGTCTTTCCATGACATTCATACCGGTATGCTACTTTAGTAATACCATTCCACAAAACAAGAATTTATAACAGTTGAAAAATGTGATACTATTGATATATGACTTACGGCAAAAAAAATTATGACAAAGAAATCATTGAACAAATAAAACTTATGCCCAAATTGCCGGGCTGCTATCAATATTTCGATAAAACCGGTGAAATTATATATATCGGTAAAGCAAAAAATTTATACAACCGTGTAAACAGTTATTTTGTCGGTAAAAAAGATTCTCCAAAATTGCAAGTAATGGTGCCTCAAATTAAAAAAATTGAATGCATAGTGGTAAATTCCGAAATAGAAGCTTTAATACTTGAAAATGAATTAATAAAAAAACATAAGCCCAAATATAATGTATTGCTGAAGGATGATAAGAAATTTCCATATTTTTTAATCACAAAAGAAGATTATCCCAGAATTACAATTGTTAGAAAAGCAAACAAAAACGCACTAAACGGCAAATATTTCGGGCCATACACAGATTCAAAGGCAATGCATGCCACATTAGAAGTAATAAACAAAATATTTCCGCTAAAAAAATGCAAAACTCCAAAATACAAGTCAAGACCTTGTCTTTATTATGATATTGGACAATGCAGCGCACCTTGTCAAAATAAAATATCTCCGGATGAATATAAAAAAATAATTAAAAATGTTGAACTTTTTCTTTCCGGAAAACGAAAAGAATTAATTAAAAAACTAAAAGATGAAATGCAGCAGGCAAGTGCTGCTTGTGAATTTGAAAAAGCATTGTTATTCAGAAACAGCATTCAAGATATTGAAAAAACAATGGAGCGACAAAATGTTGTATTCAATTCAACAAATGCAAATTATGATTACTTTGCATTTGCACATACATCTAATTTGATTTCATTAAGCGTGCTTCAAATCAGACAAGGCAGACTTATCAATAAAAAGGATTTTTCATATACGCAATTTGCCACAGATAATTTCAATCCCGACGAAGTAATTGAAAGCGCTCTGAGAGATTATTATATTATGCTGAATGACGAAGAATTACCTTTTAAGATTATTCTTGAAGATTCATTTGAAAATTATGAAACCTATAAAAAATGGCTCTCGCTCAGATTGAAAAAAGATGTAAATATAATAAAAGCTTCGTCAAAAAAAGATAAAGAAATTTTATTATTAGCTAAAAAAAATGCGCAGTTCAATATAGAAAAACTCAAACTAAAAGAACTTACTGATATTCAAAATGATTATAATGAAATAGGTTCCTATATTCAAGAAAAACTCAAATTATCAAAATTTCCGCATACAATTGAATGTTACGATATTTCGCATATCCAAGGCACGAATACGGTTGCATCCGGGGTATTTTTTGAAAACGGACTACCAAAAAAATCAAACTATAGAAAATATAAACTCAAAACTATCAAAAAAGGAGAAGTTGACGATTTTAAATCACTTCGCGAAATTCTCTCAAGGAGATTTAAAAAAATCAAAAACAAAGAAATTGCTTCTCCCGATTTAATAATTATTGACGGCGGTAAAGGCCAACTATCGGGAGTGGTTGATATTATGGAAGAATTTAATCTCGATATTGACATTGTTTCACTTGCAAAAAGAGAAGAAGAAGTGTTTCTGCCGAAACAATCCAAACCCGTAATTTTTGCGGCAAATTCTCCGGCTTTGCATTTATTTCAAAGAATAAGAGATGAAGCGCACAGATTTGCGATAACGTTTCACAGACAACAAAGAAGCAAATCAATGCTGGAATAGTCTATAATATTATAAATATAAATACTTAACCCTTGACAACAATTTATTTATTTAATAACATTAAAAAAAGCGTTCGGCGACATGGCCAAGTGGTAAGGCAGGAGCCTGCAAAGCTCTTATCCCCAGTTCGAATCTGGGTGTCGCCTTTTTTTATGCAATTAATTCCGAATTTCGCATTATTTCTTCTTCATCTGCTTCTACAATATAAGCAGGATAGCCGGCATGATGGATTTTTGGCAGCAACCAATCCGCAGAATATTCAACAAAATTATTATTATCATCATCAGTATCAACGCATATAAATATCATATTGCCGTTTTTATCGAATTTATAATTTACTATTGTAATTTCATGTCCGTTAATAATTTTATTCGGTTTACCGTCTACCTTAGGATTATAATATTGAGATGCTGTTCTTCCTGAAGTTTCATTTGTCAAAACATAACCGATTATTACATCGTCTCCGGCGTCAATTGTATCTTTAATATGTTTTTTCATCTTTTCAAAAGAACAATTATAGCCTAATAAATTTTGTTCATCATCAATTTTTTGATAAACAAGTGAAGTAATTTCTTTATTTTTTATTAATGACTCTACAAAAGTTTTTTCAATCTCAATCAAACCTTGAGAATTTGAATTAAATTTACCTGATCTTGTATCTGACAATGAATTATAGGTATTTTGCGAACCAAGCTGCATAATTGCGCTCTGTATTAAAACATCTGCAACATTACGTTCACCTTTATCCCAATATCTGTTTTGAATTTGAGCTCTTATGTATGCATTATCATCCGCAGTGACTTTTATTCTTGCTTTTTGAAAGTTAATATCCGTTTTTTTAGCTTCCAATAAGTTTATAATTTGAATTGCTTCAAGCGGATTCTTCGAAATTGATGACAAATTAATATCGAGATACAAGGTTTTTTCGGCACTTGAAAGCTCACTCACCCAGCGCGCATATTCAGCAGGGTAATTATCCGCTAAATTAACTTCATTAGAAGCAGCGGCACATGTACCTGATGCGTTAACATCCATTAAAGAAGGGTCTTTTTTGATAGGATCATCGCTTTTTAAACTTGCAAGAATAGTGGGTTTTTCATGTTCTGGAATATCACCAAAAGTTTGCGTTACGGTTCTTGGATTAACCAAGACATCAAGAACATTTGAAATAAGATGTCTTTGATCAAGATTATAAGCTCTTGGTTTAATTGCAATAGAATACAAATTATCTAACGTAGTTGAATTATCATGTTTGGAATGTGATAACAACTTGCCATTTCTTAGTAAATACTCAAGCTGCTTAGATACTGACATTCCTTCCGAATTGACACTAATTGGAAAGTTTCTCATAAAATTAAGTAAATACAAAAACTTTTCTTTGTCATTAGAAGAAAGGGAAGTAAAAATAATCAAAGGATTTGTGGTATTAGGAAGGGAAAATTTATTTTTTTTAGTCAGGACAGGTTTTTGAAGCACAGCATTTGATGCGGTATTTTTGTTTTGCAAAACATGGTTATAATATATATTGTTACCACTAACGCTTTGAATCATTACAAACCTTCCTATATAATTAATAAAAAGAAAAAATAAAAAAAATTGATATTTTTTAACATAATATTAACAAAAATTGCTTATTTAATATACAATTAAATCAAAAGGAGCAATATATGCAAATGATAAACCGATTACAAAATTCTGATATTTTAAATGCTATTAAAACAATAGATTGCGAAATAGAAGCAATAAATCAATTAAAAGAACTTTTAGATGATAATCTGACAAAAGCTCTTGATTTAATTGAAAATGCAAAAGGAAGAATAATTCTTTCCGGAATGGGAAAATCGGGTCATATTGCTAAAAAAATTGCAGCTTCTCTTGCTTCTACCGGCACCCCGTCCTTTTTTCTTCATCCCGCAGAAGCAAGCCATGGCGACCTTGGTATGGTAACAACTGATGATGTTATTATTGCAATTTCAAACAGCGGCGAAAGCAGAGAATTAATTGATATATTAAACTATTCAAAAAGGTTTGGTATTAAATTAATTGCAATAACTAAAAACCCGGAAAGCTCGCTGGGTAAGGCAGGGGATATAATTTTACAACTACCGAATTCTAAGGAAGCTTGCCCGCTCGGGCTTGCGCCTACTTCATCTACTACCGCAACACTGGTTTTAGGTGACATTTTAACAACGGGTATGATAGAAAGACGCGGATTTTCAAAATCGCAATTCAACGAAAGACATCCGGGCGGTAAGCTTGGTTCTATTTTACAAAAAGTTAAAGACATTATGCACACAGGCGACGAAATGCCGATTTTAAAAGAAAATGCCGGAATAAACGAAATTATTCTTGAAATGACATCAAAAAGGCTTGGTTGTGTCGGTTTTATAAACGACAAAGGCGAGCTTACAGGTATGTTTACAGATGGTGATTTAAGACGTTGTATAGATAAAAACTTAAAAAATGTTAAAGCTTTTGACATTATGACAAAAAATCCCATTACAATTCAAAAAGACGTTTTTGCAACAGAAGCTATAAAAATTTTAAATGAGAAAAAAATTACAAACATTTTTGCAACAGAAGATAAAATTCCGATAGGAGTTCTGCATATACACGATTTATTGAAAAACGGGATTGCTTAAATTATAACAAACTCTTTATTTTCTTGATTTCATCTCTAATTTGAATAGCTCTTTCGAAATCAAGCAATTTAGCAGCTTTGTGCATATCTTTTTCCAATTTATCCAAAAGTTTGGGTAAATCTTTAGTATCAACATTTAATTCAACCATTTGTTCGGCAACAATATCCTCAACGCTTCTATAGCTTTGTACTAATTGCAAAAGATTGTTTTCGATAGATTTTTTAATGGTTTTTGGTGTAATATTATTCTCTTTATTATATTTCAACTGAATTTCACGTCTTCTTTTTGTTTCTTCAATTGCAACGTGCATAGAATCCGTAATCTTATCTGCATACATAATGACTCTGCCGTTTGCATTTCTGGCGCTTCTGCCGATAGTTTGAATTAAGGATGTTTCACACCTTAAAAATCCCTCTTTGTCTGCATCCATTATAGCAACTAAAGATACTTCGGGTATATCCAAACCTTCTCTTAATAAATTAACTCCGACAAGTATATCAAATTCACCCAGCCTCAAATCTCTTAAAATTTCTACTCTCTCAAGCGATTTTACTTCGCTGTGCAAATATCTGACTTTTAATCCATGGTTTTGAAGATAGTTAGTGAGCTCTTCCGCCATTTTTTTAGTCAAAGTAGTAACAAGGACCCTATCGCCATTTTTAACAGTTTTATTAATTTCTTTTATTAAATCATTAACTTGCGAAATGGTTGATCTAACGTCTATTTCAGGATCCAGCAATCCTGTGGGACGAATGATTTGTTCAACAATTTGAGCACTCTCTTTTTTTTCAAATTCGGCAGGCGTTGCAGATATAAATATTTTTTGATGTATTTTTGAATAAAACTCATCAAATGTAAGAGGTCTGTTATCCTTGGCGCAAGGAAGTCTGAACCCATAGTCAACCAAAACATTTTTTCTGGCTCTGTCACCAAAATACATTCCTTTTAACTGCGGAATGGTTACATGAGATTCATCTATAACAACAAGAAAATCATCACCGAAATAATCCAATAATGTTGCGGGCGGACTGCCTTTAGGGCGTCTTTCTATAATTCTGGAATAATTTTCTATTCCCGAGCAATAACCCATTTCTTTAATCATTTCACAATCATAATTTACTCTTTGCGAAAGTCTTTGAGCTTCTACAATTTTATTTTCATTTTTTAATTCTGCCAATCTTTCATTTAATTCATCTTTTATAAGTTTTATGGTTTCATCGACATTTTCATCATAAGATAAGTAGTGCACAGCCGGATAGATGACTATTTCTGATGGTCTGTCTATTATTTCACCTGTAATAGCATCTATTCTTGTTATTTTTTCTATTTCATCACCAAAAAAAGAGATTCTGTTGATAATTTTTTCATAACTTGGCATTATTTCGACAATATCACCTCTAACTCTAAAATTAGAACGTGAAAGTTCGACATCATTTCTTTCATATCTGACACCGACAAGATATGTTAAAAGATCTTTTCTTGAAACTTCTTGTCCAACACAAAGAGTAATTGTGCCTTTAAAATAATTATCAGGTAAACCCAGTCCGTATATGCAACTTACCGAAGCAACAACAATTACATCATTTCTTTCATATAAACTTCTTGTCGTATTGTGTCTTAATCTGTCAATTTCATCATTAATTGAAGCAGATTTTTCAATATATGTATCAGTTCTTGGAATATATGCTTCAGGTTGATAATAATCATAATAAGAAATGAAATATTCAACCGCATTATTCGGAAACAATTCTTTAAATTCATTGTATAATTGAGCAGCTAAAGTTTTATTATGGGCAATAACCAATGTGGGTTTTTGAACTTTTTGGATTACATTTGCAATTGTAAAAGTCTTTCCCGAGCCCGTAACTCCCAATAATGTTTGAGAAGGACAGTCTTTATAAATTCCTTCACTCAAGGCATTAATTGCTTTTGGTTGATCTCCTGATGGTTTGTAGTCTGAAACTAGCTCAAATTTATTGTACTTCATGATTTAATACTAGCTCAATAGAATAAATAAAACAATTATCCTAATTCATGAGCTCTTTTTGCTGTATCATTTATTACTTTATCTAAAACTTCGCTAATATCGGAATTTTCTAATACCAAATTTCCAACCTCAGTACAACCTTTTGGGGTAGTCACGTTTTTAATTAATGTTTTTATGTCTTTATCACTGTTCAAAATTAATTTAGCACTGCCGAGTGCAGTTTGTGCAGACAAAAGCAACGCATCTGAATAATTCAATCCCAATTTTGACGCAGATAAAGCAAAATCATTAATAATTTTAAAATAAAAAGCAGGGCCGGAACCCGATAAAGCCGTTATTATATCCATTTTATCTTCATCGGTTTTTACAACTTTGCCACAATTTTGCATTAAACTATATGCAAAATCAACATCGCAAGAGTTTACTTTATCGTTATAACAAATTGCACTCATGCCTTCCAAAACCAATGCAGGAGTATTGGGCATAATTCTTATGACTTTAATATTTGGAATTAATTTAACATATTTTTCTATTTTAACTCCCGCTAAAATCGATAATATTAAATTATTATCATAATATTTTTTAATTTCTTGAAAAACATCATCAAATACAAAAGGTTTGACAGCAACCAAAAGAATATCGCTTTTTTTAACAACTTCTTCAATCGAATTCAAAACTCTAAAATTAAACTTTTTATTCAAAGCCATTGCAGTTTGACTGTTTAGGTCATATATAAATACATTATCGGAATTAATAAAATTGTTTTTATGAACGGATGATAATATAGAAGCACCCATATTTCCGCAACCTATTACACCCAGCTTAACATTTATATCCATAATCTTGACACCTCATTTTGTCCAATATAATATAGTTAATACCGACATCGTCCCTATGTCAAGATAATTATTAATTTCACAAGGAGATATAAAATGCGTCGTACTTTAGAAGGTACAAAAAGAAAAAGACAAAATGTCAGCGGTTTTAGAGCAAGAATGGCTACAAAAAACGGCAGACGAGTAATAAATGCCAGAAGAGCAAAAGGTCGTCATAAAGTAGCAATCACAGCAAAGAATCGTGCTTAAAAGAAAAAACAGACTGAAAGCAAAAACTGCTTTCAAAGCAACATACAATAACAAGAACGTTTTTTCAAATGACTTAATGATTTTGTATGTTGGCAAGTTAAAGGAAGACGAAAACTGCCCCACCAGGGTAGGTTTTGTTGTTTCTAAAAAAATTCATAAAAGAGCAGTTGTAAGAAATAGAATTAAACGTTTAATGCGGGAAAATATTCGGCTTATTTTAAAAAACAACTTATGCAATAACATTAATTTATATCAAAGTCTCATATTCACGGCAAAAAACGAAATAATTGATAAGGATTTGATTGAAATCAGAAAATCAATTTTAATATTACTAAACAAAATAGCAAACAAAAAAATTTAGGGATATTATATAAAATACAATGAATGCACTCGTAAAAAATTTGCTAGAAAATCAAACAAAAGACAAAATTCAAAAACCTAACTGTCAGACTCGTTCGGGGCGTTCTTTACTTGCGTTTTATCTTCAAACAAAATTTAAACAAATTATCAACCATGATAAAAAATCCGAAAAACAATTAATAATCAGTTATAAAAAAGATTTTTTAGATAATTTTACGGACAGATTAATAAACTATCCCGAAAATAAAATATTAATTGCGCTGTCAGGCGAGTCTGCAAGCGGTAAATCAACGATTTGCAAAAAGATATCCGAATGTATAGAAAAATTAAATCTGCCAATTACAATAGTTTCTGCAGATAATTATTTTAAAGATATTTCCCATTTAATCGAAAAATACGGTAATTTTGATTTGCTTAGAGACGCAGGCTATGACCTAGATTCTCCTGATAACTTTGATTTAGATTTATTGAAAGCAGATATTATTCAACTGCAAAAAGGTTTTGATATTTTATCACCTGAATATTTAGTTAACGGCACAGGTAAATCCAAACCAAAATCAATACCGGTTAAATCAAGAAAAATAATTATTGTTGAAGGTATGTGCTCAATTTACGATAAAGTAAGTGATATTTTTGATATAAAAGTTTATATAGACTTAGATAACGATGAAAGAAAAAAGCGTTTTTTAAACAGAGCCGCTAGCAGAAATCAAGATGAATTAAATGCGCTTAAACACTGGGACTACATTGTATATGCAGGAAAAAAATATCTAATACCAAATAAAAACAAGTGTGATATCGTAATTAACGGGGAATGCGATTTAGATTATTTTGCACACATGGTTGAATATATAAATTTAGTTACAAATAATTTTTATGAAGAATAAATCTTAATTTTTTTAAAAAAAATTTTGTAAAGTTTTGTAAATTTTTTTGTATATATTGAAATTATTAACAAAATATATACTTTATATATATGTGAACAAAAAAAGGTCGAATGTTCATGAGTTAATTACAAAACAAGGTAGAAATTATGAGCTGGGTAACGCTAACTTTAAGAAAATTAACCTTGCGAGCTGAAATCAACAGCTTGGAATTGCGTGATATTCAAATGTCACGTCAAATTCGCAGCATTCAGCGTAATTTGTCTTATGAACAATCCGTATTCAATAATAGCAAAAAACACGAATTAGCCGATGCTAAATCAAGTTACCTTGAAATACGTGATAACAGACCGGAAACAGATTCAGAAGAATATGCAGATTGGCAACTTGATTATTCTGCGGCAAGAGAAGATTATGAAGCGCAGAAACAAGACATAAATGATTATTATGACGACATATTGAGCGAGCTTGAAGAAGCGGCAACAGATGAAGAAACAAGAATGCAAGAAGAGCAAACAACTGTTGAAGCTCAATTAGAAGCAATGAGAGGCGAACTTGAAACAGTTAACGAACAAATAAGCTCAGATATCGAAAGTTCGAAACTAAATCTGAAATAATTTAGTGTACCGATAAAAAATTATTATAAGCACTTATAACTTTATCTGCAGATAAAACAAGATCTTCATAAGAAGAGTTATTATAGACAACTAAATCAAAGCCCGAATAATTATCAAGAGCAATTTCGGTAGCATCATCATTATTAACAATAACACCACGCTTGGAGCGATTTTCGTAATCAGATTCGACCCTGACTAAGAAAGCTCCGACATTCTTAAAAAAATCAGCTTCATGTTGCACTCTGACATCAGGCACAATGATTTTATCATAAGCAACAAGGTTTTTAATCCAATAATCTTCATCTTGGTCTCTACCCCAATTGCCGAGTTCAATTAAACCGTTTCTGTACAAATGTTTGTTTTTTAAAATTTCATCAATTGTAATATTGTTTTTTTTAGCAAATTCTATCTTTATTGCATCACCTAACCCAATTCTTTTATAATCGGGCAATTTATTGATTAAAATTCCGGCAAGGGTATCTTTGCCGCTATATTGTTTTCCCGAAATAACTATAATATGCTTCATAAACGTATTATAAAACAAAAAATATGTTATATAACATATTTTTTGTGAAGAAATATTAACGATTAATTAAATATCGAAGCAATTTTATTAATTAAAAAAACTTTATTGAAATGTAGGGATTATGTCACACACAATTTATGGGAGAATGGTATTCTATGGGAATGCAAAAAAATGAGCTGCGCAAGCGTAAGCTCTGCGAAAAAAGGCTTGGTGCAAAGCTATTTGAATTTGCATCGTCAAGAGAATTTAGAAAATTTTTACTTTTAAATGAATTATTGGAAAAAAATTCTGATAATTCCGACAATACAGCTTATTTTGAAAATGAAATGAGCCTGTATAAAGAAGAAGTGCTTTTCGATTTTAGAATTTTGTCCGAAAATAAAAATCTAAAAATTCAGTTATGCTAAATTCTTAAAATAAATATTTACTATATAAATAGTAAAACTTAAATTGTCGTGTCTATTGCATTTCAGACGATAATGTTAAGTTTTGTAACACTGTAATAATTCTAAAAAGCAATTTTTGTAACCAAAAATTGTTTATTAGAATGTAGGGATTTTTACACACAATAAATTATAGACACGTTACATTATTTACACTAGGGGACACGAGAGAAAAGAGGTTTTACTATGGGATGGGTCACGCTTACACTAAGGAAGAGAGAATTAAAACAAGAGCACGCTTATTATCAATTACGAGATTTACAGATTTCGCGTGAAAAAAGACAACTGGCAAGAAGCAAACAATATGAAACTGCAGTTATTCAAAACGAGCAGCAAGAAGCAATTGCCGGACTAAAAGAAGAATACAATACAAAAAAAGATGGAATCAGAGACGCTATAAGCGAAATAAGAACAAATACAAAAGAAAAGAACGCAAATTTATCTGATGGAGAAGATAAACTTGATGTCAATACTGAAACTATTAACTATGACGGTCAAGAAATGACAATATCTGATTTAAATGCACTTTTATCAGACGCACAGGTAGATTACAGCGATCAAAATAATTTTGAAAAAACGATTTATGAAAGTGAACTTGCGATGCTTGAAGAAGAAGCTTCCGATAAAGAAACACAACTTGATATGGAACAAACTGAAGTAGAAGCTCAAATGGAAGCAATTAGCCAAGAAATGCAAGCAGTAAGCGAAGCAGTAAGCACAGAAATACAAAATTCAACAATAAAATTAGCTTAATATAAGTAAGAAATAGTAAAACCAAAATAGTGTAATTAAAAATGCCGAAAAATCGGCATTTTATTTTTTTATTTGCTCTTTTAATTTATAAGCTGCAGTTAAAATGGGGTCAACAGAACTGGAATAAGGTGGTGCGTAAGGTAAATCCAAATGAAGTAAATCATCTACAGTCAATCTTGCTTTCAGTGCAGAAGTAATTGTATTAATTCTCTGTGCTACATTTCCTACACACCCGACTCCCTGCGCACCCAAAATCTCTCCGCTTCTTTTATCGGCAACTAATTTTAGTGTCATTTCATTTGCAAAAGGCATATAGCTTGCTTTATCTTTTTTTGTAATAGTTGCGCTTATGGGCTCAAGGTTAACTTTTCTTGAATATTCAAGCGCTTTATTTAAGCTTAAACCGGTTTTTGAAATTGTGTAATCAAAAAATCTTGTAATTAATGAACCTAACACACCGTCAAAAATTTCATAATCTTTTCTGCAAGTTGCATTAATTGCAGCAACTCTGCCCTCTTTATTTGCAATTGTACCGAGACCTAAATAAATAGGCTCTCTTGTGACAATATCAAACTTTTGCGTACAATCGCCGCAGGCAAAAATATTTGCAATATTGGTTCGCATTCTGTTGTCAACTTGTATAGCTCCTGTAATGCCGAGCTTTATACCTGCGCTTTTAGCAATATTAACATTAGGTGAAGCTCCTGTGCATAAAACACAAAAATCTGCAAAATATTCTTCTCCTGTTTCAGTTATAATGCTTCTAAAATTATTATTTTCGTCAACGGTTACTTTAACTACTTTTTTGTTGTAAAAAGTGCTGATTTTATTGTCGCACTTTGACGCAATTATATCTTGAATTAATTTCGAAAAATCCTCATCAAAATCCGAAGCTATTCTATCCTTTGCTTCTATTAATATTACATTAAGTCCGTTTTTGATAAAAGCTTCGCTTAGCTCGATTGCAATATATCCTGCTCCAAGCAAAATAACAGATTTCGATGAAAGCATTTTTTCTCTTATTTTAATTCCGGACTCAATACTGCGCAAAGTAAAAATATTATTCGCATTAATGTTATCAATATTTGGAATATTAACTTTAGCCCCAAGTGCAAGTATTAGCTCATCGTAAAAAATATGATTACCGTTGATTAATACACAATTTTGCTCCGGATAAATTTCTTCTAAGTTATGCTTTAAAAAGACCGGAATACCCATATTTAAAAAATCATCCGGAGTTCTTATTATTAATTTATTTATATCATCCACTGAACCTTCAATATAATATGGCAAACCGCATAATGATACAGCAATATGTTCTTCTTCCGTATAAAGTTCAACATGATTGTCAGGATTTAATCTCTTGGCTTTTGAAGCAGCTTTTGCTCCCGCAGCACCACCGCCTATTATAACAATTTTTTTCATGATAAATTTATGATAAATAAGGATATAAATAAATGTATCTGACAGGCGGGCAATACAAAGGGAATAAAATAGAAGTACCTAAAAGCGCAAAACCTACTTTATCAAAAGTCAGGGAAAGCGTATTTAATATTTTAATGCCATTTTATAAAATAGACTCTAAATTTCTTGATATGTTTGCAGGAAGCGCAATAATGGGATTAGAAGCTCTTTCGAGGGGATATAAGGTCAAAGAAATTGAAATAAATCCCAAAAGCGCTGAATTAATTAAAAAAAACTATGCAAAAATCAAACAAAAACCGGATTTAATTATTACAAATGCGCTATTCTATAAAACAAATGAAAAGTTTGATGTAATATATATAGATCCGCCATGGAACAGCGATTATGAGCCTATTTTATGCAAAGCCGCTAAACTTCTTAATACAAAAGGAATAATTATAATGGAATATGATGTATCAAATCAAATTGATACATACAAGATAATTGCTCGAAATAATTTAATGCTAAAAACATTTAAAATAAAGAAATACGGCAGAGTTAGACTTGAAATGTTAACTTTTGTAAACTAAACATTACTAAAAAAGACAATTTTCTATCACAAAAAAACTTTATCTTAATGTAGGGATATTATATTAAACACGTTTTAAAAGAGAAAGAGGTATTACTATGGGGTGGGTAACACTTACATTAAGAAAGAGAGAATTGAAGCAGTCGCATGCTTATTATCAAATTCGTGACCTGCAAATATCCAGAGAAGAAAGGCAACTTGCAAGAAGAAAACAGCATGAAACATCTGTTATTCAAAATGATCAACAAAAAGCACTTCAGCCTTTGAAAACAAGCTATAATGAAGCTGTAGAAAAACTGGATGAAAAAAGAAATACTTTAAACAAATATTTAAGAATAGCAAGAGAAATTGCCGATAACCAATCAAACGATATTACGGTTAATCCAAGCAACCCAAAAGAAGTACTCGTTGATACAACTAATGGAAAATACGTAAAAACTTCCTCTAATGCAACCGGTAGTCCAATTTGCAGCACACAAGACGCAAACGGAAATATTCAATTTGTAGAATACAAAGACTTAAAAACAACAGCTGACGGAATGCAAGTCTATTATCCCGGTACATCATCATGGGGAACAAATACCGGCATACCGATTGATACTATTACAAGATTTGATGTGTATGATTTTAGCAGCATAATCGATGAATTAAGTCTGCCAAGTTTAGATAATATTGATGAAAACAATATAGGAACTTTAGAAACAACAATTAACAGCGAGCTTTCAAATATTCAAATAGAAAGACAAGACGCACAAACAAATTATACAGAAGATTTAAATTATGAAAAAACATATTACGAAGATGAGCTTGCAATGCTTGAAGAAGAAGTAAACGACCAAGAAACAATGCTTGAACTTGAAAAAACCGATGTTGAATCACAAATGGAAGCGGTAAGCCAAGAAATGCAAGCAGTAAGCGAAGCGGTAAGCTCTGAAATACAAAACTCAACAATTAAATTAGCTTAATAAATCTCGACTCTCTTTAATATAAACGTGTAAAATTTAGGCGGGTATTACCCGCCTTTTTAATTAAAAACTTTGTCATCGTCATCTTTATTTGAAGTATCATTTGACGTATCAGTCTCATAAAACATAGACATTTTTGTAGGATCTATTCTCGGATATTTTTCTTTGACATCCTTAATTTCCTCATTAATACGATATGCATTAATTTCATTTTGAGTAACTCTGCCATCATGGTTTGTATCGATTTCATTAAAGTTTGATAAAACAGTATCCAATAAACTGGACATTGAAGACCCCCCATTTGCGCAAAGTTGCGATAATTCATTATAAGTCATTCCTTGGGTTTGTAATTTTGTCGCATAATTACTTAAATCATCCTCAGAAATCGTACCGTCACCATCCACATCAATTTGATTAAAATTAGTCATCATATAACTTCTAAAATTCTGGTTTACTGTATATTTAACATTGTCAGAAGATGGATTTAAAATATTATCAAGCGTTAAACCTTTATTTCCGTTTAACATCAAAAGATAATTTGCATTTAAATTTGAAATAGCACCTGTAAAAAGGCTGCTTCCGATTAATTTTGCCATAATTATTACCTCACAATAATACTAAAGATATATTAATGAAAATTAATAAAAAGTAAAACCAATATATGAATGAATTTTGATTTTAATTTTTGTAATACTTGTCAAGATACTTGTTTATGCGAAAATTAAAATATAAAAATATATTATTATAGAAAAGGAAATCAAATATGCCAAGAAAAACAGCACTGGATAAAATCCGAAATATCGGTATAGCTGCTCATATTGATGCAGGTAAAACAACTACAACCGAACGTATTTTATTCTATACAGGAAAAACTCATAAAATCGGTGAAACTCATGACGGTGCAGCTGTAACGGATTTTATGGAACAAGAAAAAGAACGTGGTATTACCATTCAATCCGCAGCAGTTACTGCTGAATGGAAAGGTCATCAAATTAATATTATTGATACCCCGGGTCACGTTGACTTCACAATTGAAGTTGAACGTTCACTGCGTGTATTAGATGGTGTAGTTGCAGTATTTTGTGCGGTAGGCGGCGTTCAATCTCAATCGGAAACAGTTTGGAGACAAGCAAACAGATATGAAGTCCCCAGAATGGTTTTTGTAAACAAAATGGACAGAACCGGCGCAGATTTTTATCGTGTAGTGGATCAAATTAAAAACAGATTAGGCGCAAATGCGGTACCTATTCAATTACCTATTGGCGCAGAAGACCAATTTACCGGTTTGGTAGATTTAATGACAATGAAAGCAGAAATCTACACAAATGATTTAGGTACAGACATTCAAGAAGTTGATATACCCGAGGAACTTAAGGAAAAAGCTCAACAGTACAGAGATGAAATGGTAGAAGCAATTTCAGCCGAAGATGATACATTGATGGAAAAATTCTTTGAAGACCCGTCTACAATTACAGTCGATGAGCTTAAAGCAGCTCTCAGAAAAGCTGTTTGTGATAATAAAATTGTTCCTGTTTGCTGCGGTACTGCATTTAAAAACAAAGGGGTGCAATTATTATTAAATAATGTCGTGGATTATATGCCTTCTCCTGTTGATGTTAAAGCTATTGAAGGAGAATTGGAAGACGGAACAAAAACTCAACGTCATTCATCTGATACTGAACCTTTTTCTGCGCTTGCGTTCAAGGTTATGACAGATCCTTTTGTAGGTCGTTTAACATTTTTAAGAGTATATTCAGGCGTTATAACCTCAGGTTCTTATGTTCTTAACTCAACAAACGGAAAAAAAGAGCGTATTTCAAGATTAGTCAGAATGTATGCCGATCAAAGACTTGAAGAACAAGAAGTTTACGCAGGTGATATTTGCGCTGCAGTTGGTTTGAAAGATACAACAACGGGCGATACCCTATGTGACGAAAATGCGCCTATAATACTTGAAAAAATGAGCTTCCCTGAACCGGTTATTTCAGTTGCAATCGAACCAAAAACAAAAGCTGACCAAGATAAAATGGGTGTTGCTCTTCAAAAACTAGCAGAAGAAGATCCTTCATTCAGAGTTAAATCTGATGCAGAAACAGGACAAACAATTATATCAGGTATGGGTGAATTACACTTGGATATCATTGTAGACCGTATGTTGAGAGAGTTTAAGGTAGAAGCAAACATTGGTAAACCTCAAGTTGCATATCGTGAAACAATAAGAGGCACTGCTGATCAAGATTCAAAATTCATACGTCAATCAGGCGGTAAAGGTCAATATGGTCACGTTAAAGTTAAAATATCCCCCGCAGGCGAAAATGAAGGTTTTGTATTTGAAAACAAAATTGTCGGCGGTGCAATTCCTAAAGAATATATTGAACCTGCAAGAAAAGGTATGGAAGAAGCGTTAGAAGGCGGAATTTTAGCAGGATATCCTGTAATAGATGTTAAGGTTGAATTATATGACGGCTCTTTCCACGAAGTTGACTCATCTGAAATGGCGTTTAAAATTGCCGGCTCAATGGCAATGAAAGAAGGATGCAAAAAAGCTCAACCTTGCATACTTGAGCCTATGATGAAAGTAGAAATCGAAATTCCTGATGAATTTACAGGTACAATCATCGGTGATATTTCACGTCGTCGTGGTCGCATAGAAGGACAAGAACCTCTGGGTAATACCGGCAACGTTATTGTAAGAGGTATTGTTCCGCTTGCAAATATGTTCGGATATGCTACTGACTTGCGTTCAAATACGCAAGGAAGAGGTACCTTCTCAATGGAATTTTGTAAATATGAACAAGTTCCTGCAAATATTGAAAAAGAAATTGTTTCAAAATCTGCAGCAGGAGCTTAAAATAAGTTCATAACACATAATAAAATTAATCAAAATTCAAGCTTCGTATATTCACGAAGCTTGAATTTTATTTTAGCTAATTAATTAAATTATTTTATTTTACTTTACTTTACTTTACTTTACTTATATCAACTACCTGTTTATATCCATAATATAAGCTATTTCTGGTTTCTGAGTAATCACCATAATATAAACTTAAATTTTTCCCCAAATCAATTATAGTATCTTGCGCATTTGTAATCGCTTTTCCGTTAGCATAGGTTAAAGCAGGACGATACATAAATGTATTTTTAAGTTTGCTTTTTTTATCATAAACTGTCTCATAGCTGCATTTTGCTACCAAAGAAAAGTAAAGCCCGTGCTTTTTTTTATCTGATTTGCCGTAATAAACCTCAGGTTGTATATAGGTAGTAGAACTGACCAAATTATTTTGAGAATCAAAATTATATAAAACCAATGAATCTGCTCTAAAATTTCCATTAGGAAGTGCAGTAACATTATTAATAGTTGCCGGAGTACCCATTGCCTTTAAAAAGGCAACATAAGGAATGTTACACTCGTCAGGATTAAAAATGTTTACTTGCGGGACAGAAATACTACCATCAGAATTTTTTACAGGAGTTCCCAAAAGCCCATTATTAGTGAAATCGTATATTTCTCTGGCAGTTGATACATTACCCAAACCATCACTGCTATAATCAATTGCAACACCAGAGGGAATATTAACTAAAGTATGTCTATTATCGAAGGGTAGCGTAATTTCCTTTTGTGTAAAATATACCCTTGAATTATGACCAAATATATCATCGGCATTAGCATATTTTAAAGGATTTTGCCTGTAAAAAGGGTTGTTATTTCTCAAATAATCTCTATAATCATAAAATCTTTTTGCAAAATAAAAATAATCTTCTGTAGAATTATCTCTTTCTTGAGCAATTTGCTCAATAGAATTTCTAAAATTCAAAACAGCATCATATAAAGACATTGTTCTATCAAAATTTTTAGCATAAGATTTTGCACGCATATTATCAAATCTTCCGCAAAAAGAAATATAAGAAGCATTATTATAAATATTTTTAGAGAAAAAATCCTTATCAAAACCGACTTTTTGAGAAGAACATTTTGAAATATCGTTTTTCACTGATTTTTTATCATAAATTGTACTGTTTTTAACACTGCTGCTAATATTGCTTCCATAGGTTGAATTAATGTTGTTAATCATAGTTACTCCAGGCTAATCGGACAATATAATAAAACAACAGAATATATTTTATTGCGCAAAAAAAAGCGCCATTTAGGCGCAAATTTCATAAACCTACCTATAATCCCCCATTCCAGATAAATAATTATATTAATAATTATTTACATATATCTGTTACAAACGAAACTATGTCATAAAATCCTTCTTTAACAAAGTCTCGTGCAAGTGTTTTTAGTGAAGTTTTTTCAATAGCATCAAATGCAAGATTTATAGGGTCTTGTGCATTTTTAAACTTTGCTCTGATGCTTGAGCTATCAATTTCATTCAAATTTCCCAATAACTCTTCTTTGCTTATCGGAGTTTCAAAAGGATTAAATGTCTCATTTAATAACTCATTTTTTAACTCTAAATTCATTTTAAATCTCTCTCTTGAATTTATCTCGTTTATATATAAATAAAGTATTTTTTTAATATAAAATTGCTTTTTTTATTAAATAATTTTTATATACAAATTATAAAAACCCGAAACCGCAACTATAGCTTTATTTTTTCATATTAAGAAATATTAAGAATAAAAATGAACCAAAAATCAATTTTATCGTTATAATAAATGTAAAGGATAAATTATTATGGACGAACTCACTAACCTGCTCCAAGAAGCAAAACCGTTATATAAAAGAAGAAAAAGACAAAAAACTATAGCAAAATTAGTCTTTTCGATAACTGTTCCGGTTATGTTATTCAGCTCCTTGACACAATTATACATACAAGGTGATAACATATATTTTGCATTGGAACAAAATAATCTGCAAACCGAATTGCTCGAAAACGATTATATTTTAGGACTTTAATTTTGAAAGAAATAATAAACAAAAACTGCTACAAAATAAAGCAAATTATCAAAAACTATACAGGAGAATATAATGAGGACCTTGAACAAGAGGTCTATATAAGAACGTACAAAAATCTGAATAAATACATTGAACAAAATAAATTCACACAATGGATTTGCACAATCGCCGCAAATCTTTGCCGAGATTATCTCAGAAGTTCATATTTTAAAAACAAACAAATAACAGATTTAAACGAAGATGCTATAAATAATCTAAGTTATAAATCTACGCCTGAAACACAATATAGCACAAAAGAAAGACAAAAAATAATTTTAAAAGCAGTAAATTCATTACCAAAAAAAATGAAAGAAATTGTTGTATTATATGAATTTGAAGATTACTCTTACGAAAAAATTTCATCAAAACTAAATATTCCGATAGGCACGGTTAAATCAAGAATGAATTCCGCAAGAAAAATTTTAGCAGAAAAGCTTGAATTCTTAATAAAGGATAAAAACTAATGAAAAAAAATTTATTATGTTTACTTATTATTTCAATGTTTTTTTTAATTAATTCCGTATCCGCAAATACTGAAGAAAATCACGCATTAAAACATAATTCAAAACAACAGGAAATCGATAACATGTTGTATAAAAGGTTGAATTTAAGCGAAAAACAAAAAGAAAACCTTGCAAATAATCGAAAACAATATAAAGAAGAAATGCAAAAAACAATAAAAAGGATGGAATATGTAAAAAATGAAATAAAAAAGATATATCAATCAAATATTTCAAAAACTGAAGCAAATATAAAGTCTGCGCCGTTAAAAATTGAATTGGTAATGCTAAAACAAAAAGCACAAAATATTAGAAAAAAAAGTAAGAGAAATTTTGAAAAAAACCTTAATTCAGTTCAAAAAGCCGAATTTGAAAAAATAAAACATGAATTTCACTGCAAGAAAAACATTAATTCTAAAAGAAGAAGGATTAATCCTTCTTAAATTTTAAATGTATATTTTCAACGCGTTTTTTTAAATTAGTTAAAAAGGTTTTTAATCCGCTGACGGCCTTTTTTGTTTCGTTTGTTGCCACAGTAATATCTAAATTTGTCTTTTGATTTGATTTTTGCGTGGTTAATTTTTTAAAACCTGATTTAAACTTTTTAAAGTATTTTTTGATATCAGATAATTTGCCTGATTTAAACAACTTATAACCTGCGACCGCACCGCCTGCTATAGTTGCAGCTTGTAATATTGTCTTTAAAAAAGAATTATTATTTTTATTCTTATTTTGCTTATTTGAATTTATATATTCATCTTTTCTATAATATTGTGCATCATAAGGATTTCCGGTACGGATATATCCGGTTAGAGAACCGCTCATCCCCAAAATTTTGTGTCCGCCGATATCGGCAATATTTTCATGTACATAATTATTTTTAACATTCATAATTTAATAAAGTTTTTTTACTAAAAAAAATTGCTAACACATATTTTTTTTGATATAAAAAATAAATGAAAAAAAATCTCTTGATTTTAACGCTTATTTATATCTTTTTTAGTGTGATATATTATGCCAAGACAGGCAATTTTTTAGTTGATTTTTCAAGAGAAGCTTATATCCCATACCAAATGCTTCAAGGCGAAAAAATTATTAAAGATATTTTCTTAATCTACGGTCCATTCGGATATTTTATAAATTATTTGTTATACAAAGTATCTGTAAATATCAATCTATTGCTTATATTGAGTCATATTATAGGATATATTTGCACAATTATATTTTATATTATTTCAAAACACTATTTAAAAGAAAAAGATTCGCTTATTTTGAGCATACTTTTTATTTGCGTATCTGTGTTTTCGAATTCGACCTTTTCATTTGTTGTACCATACTCTTATTCAACATTATGGGCATACTTAGGCTGTTATCTTGCATATTATTTCTATATAAATCAAAAAACAAAAAATCTATATGCAACCCTTGGTTTTATTGCAATAAACAGAATAGAACTTTTTATACTTTTATTCATATTTTTTAGTGCAATCTATTTATATGAAAAAAAATTCAATCAAATAAAAAATTTTCTATATGTATTAATTTTTCCCGCAATTACAATTGTTATTTTATTTATTCAAAAAATACCCGTAAAATCATTAATAGATAATATTGTGTTTATAAAAAAAATGATATCAACACAATCCGTCTATAATCTATATAAATCTATGGGCGGCTGCTTTCAAAAAGAGTATATAATACTAAACGCATTTATATTCTTGTTATTATTCTTAATATTAACAATTTCATACATTTTATATAAAAAAAACTATAAATTCACAGGTTATGCTATTTTCATAGCTGCCCTTCTTTTCTTTAATTTAAACAATATTTTTAACTTGTCAGCTTTTTTTATAGTAACCTTGCTTGCATTTTTAAAATATAAAAAATTAATTACAAAAGAAGATGTAATTATCTCCATATTTAGCCTTTTATTGTGTTATAAATCTTTATTTAAAATTTCACCGCTCGGCTATTCGAATTTCGGGTACATTTTTATAATACTTACAATTTATTACCAATTAACAAAAATTCTTGATAAAAAATGGGTAAGAAATATTTTTATTATATTTACAGTATTAACTGCAATTTCAAATTATAAATACTTTTTAATTCAACCTAAATTCAGCTTAAAATATGATAATCAAAAATTATATTTTAACAAAAAGGATGCAATTCTATTCAAAAAAACCAACGAATATATTCAAAAAAACATTAAAAAAAATGAACAAATTATTGTAGTGCCGGAAGGACAAATATTTAATCTGATAAATAAAAAAAGCTGGAATTTTTACAATTCAACTTTTACGCCGCTCGATTTTGAGACATTCGGAGAAAAATATTTGATAGAAAAACTTAAAAAAAATAAAACAGACTATATTATTTTCTATCCAAGAAATACAAAAGAATACGGATTTGCAACAATTTGTTATGATTATGGAGTAAATTTTTGTACATATATTATGGATAATTATAAAAGAACAGCTATAATAGAAGAAGACTATAAAGTATTGATATTTAAAATTAACAATGAAACATAAAGAAACAATAGGTATAATGCAATTCGGATGCGCCAAAAATTTAATCGATATGGAGCTGATGCTTGGATTGCTTACAAAAAACGGATATAAATACAGCTTAAACCCCGATGACAATACGATTAAAACCGTTATCATTAATACGTGTTCATTTATCTACGATGCAGAAAAAGAAAGCATCAGAGCAATTTTGAATATGATACAAAAAGGTAAAAGAATTATTCTCACTGGCTGTTTAGTACAAAAATATAAAGATGAACTGCAAAAACTTTTACCTGAAGTAAAAAACTTCATAGGAACCTGTGACTACGACAAAATAATTGAAGCAATTGAAAACAAAAATTATGTTAAAATCTCTGAAATACCAAATTACAACTATCGGGAAGATATATCCAGAGAACAAATCACCGTAGGTTCATCAAGCTACATAAAAATATCCGAAGGTTGCTTTTATAACTGCGGATACTGCGTTATACCGAACTTAAGAGGAAAATATAAATCAAGAAAAATAGAAAACATAGTTCAAGAAGCAAAAGAGCTTGCAAATAAAGGCGTAAGCGAAGTTATTCTTATCGCACAAGATACCACAAGTTACGGCATTGATTTATATAATAAACCAATGCTTGCTGAGCTATTAGAAAAACTTAACGAAATTAAAAATCTTAATTGGATTAGAATTATGTACGCATACCCGACTAATTTCGATGAAAAACTGATGAAAACTATAAATAAACTTGATAAAGTAGTCAAATACATCGATATACCGCTCCAGCACTCAAATATTGACGTTTTAAAAAGAATGAAAAGACCTGCTGTTGATTATCGCAAATTCATAAATAAAATCAGAAAAAATATTAAAAATGTAGCGATAAGAACTACTTTTATAGTCGGATATCCTCAAGAAACCGAAGAAGAATTTGAAGATTTATATAATTTCATAAAAGACATGGAATTTGACAGAGTAGGTATTTTTACATATTCAAGGGAAAAAAATACATACGCATATTCCCTAAAACCTCAAATAAAACAATCTGTGAAAAATAAAAGAAAAAAAATATTAATGGAGCTGCAAAAAAATATTTCGTTAAAAATTAATAAGAGTTACACAGGAAAACATATTCAATGTATAATAGAAGAAATACATTCAAATAATACTATTATAGCAAGAAGCTACAAAGACGCACCTGAAGTGGATGGATTAGTGTATATCAAAAGTGATGACTATCTGACACCGGGCGACATAGTAAATGTAAAAATTACAAACGCAACATGCTATGATATGTATGGAGTGGTATAATTAAATTATAAATTTGTATAGCGTTTGTCTGTTCTAGGAATTAATATGGATAAAGATAAAAATATTAACAACCAACCAATAAATATGTCTCTTGCAATACTTCCGATAAGTTCTATTGCACAAGCTCTTAATGTACATCAAAGAACATTAAGAATATACGATAAAGAGGGAATACTATCCCCTCAAAGAACCGATAAAAACAGAAGAAACTACAGTCTCGACGATCTTGAAAGGGCTAAGCTTGTTTTATTTTTAACGAGAAATTTAGCTCTGAACCTTTCAGGTGTAAAAATAATATTAAAATTACTTGAAGAACAAAAAATACAGCCTAAAAATTACATAGAATATATTGATAAAATTGCAAAACTTGCAAATATAGATACAAATGCTCAAAAAAATAATATAGAAAAAACATCAAAAAGAGGACGAAAATCTCAAACAACTAAATAGAATTGTATGCCTCGAAAGCTCTGTATGAACTCCTTGCAAGCGGAGCAACAATCGGAAAGATTTTAGTATTATTTTTTATAAAATCCTCAATGCTTTTATATTCGTCAAGGGCATAATATTTTTGGACTTTTAAATGCGCCTTTGAAGGCTGGATGTATTGACCTACGGTTAATATATCCAAATTAACCGAATCCAAATCTAAAATCAGTTTTTTAATTTCTTCAAAATTTTCACCCAAACCCAGCATAAAACCTGATTTTGTTATTAATTTCTTACTTTTCATATATCTTAAGACCTCTAAAGAACAGTCATAATCAGCCATTTGACGTGCTATAGGGTATAATCTTTTAATTGTTTCGATATTATGATTAAAAACATCAGGTTGAGCATCGATAATCCTGTTTAGTGCAACTTTATCTCCTTTGAAATCAGGAGTAAGAATTTCAATTTTGACATTGGGCGTGATTTTTTTGATTGAATTAATTGTATTAACATAATGAATTGAACCATAATCATGATTTTGAATTAAATCATCTCTCGTAACAGAAGTAATAACGCAATATTTTAAATTTAACTCTTTAACCGCAAGAGCAACGTGTAAAGCCTCGTTCTCATCGACTTTTTGCGGCTTACCCTTAGCAATATTACAAAAAGCACAATTTCTGCTGCAAACATTACCTAAAATTAGAAAAGTCGCAGTTCCGCAACTATAGCATTCACATTTATTAGGACATCTTGCGCCATCGCATACGGTATTCAAATTATTATTTTTTAACACTCTTTTTACAAATTTATATTTTTCGTTATCCAATGATGCAATAGAGGTCTTTAAAAAATCAGGCAATCTGGTAACATCAGACATTTCTTGCAGCCTCCTGAATAATTTCACTGTAAGAAGGATGCGCAAAAATCATATTTGAAATTTCATCAATAGAAATCTCCTTTTCAATACATAAAGAAAGAAAAGAAATTATATCAGAAGCATTTGGACACACCAAATGGGCACCTTTTATTTTTCTGTCTTTAACAATCAATTTAATAAAACCATCAACAGAACCGTCGCACCAAGATTTTGCAATTGATGACAACAAAACTTTGGAAACAGTATATGAATTATCTATATCTTGCTCTCTGCAGCCGATTGAAGCTATTTCGGGAGTCAAATATATAACAGAAGGTATATTAGTTTTTTTAGGTTCAATATTATATAATATTTTATCAATAATACATCTCGATTGATATCCTGCGCTGTGTGCAAGCATAGAAATTCCCGTAGCATCTCCTGAAATATATAAATTGTCAAACTCAGTTTTATAACCGTCAATTACATCAATCCTAAATGATTCACTGCAACCCAAAATTTTTATTTCAGGTAGATTTTTGACTCTGCCGACTGCACATAAAATTACATCCGATTTAAGCTTAACTGATGAATTCAGAGAAATTTCATTATTATTTAACGAAACAACATAGTCATTCTTAAAATATTTTATTTTTAAAGATTTTAAAATGCGTTCAACTCTTTTTTGAATATCTAAATCAAAAGAAGGCGCAAGACAAGATTCTTTTTCAATTATATTAACTTCTACACCCATATTAGACAATATTTGCGACCATTCTAAGCCAACCGCTCCGCTTCCGATAATTGTGACCTGTTTTGGCAAAGATTTCAAAGAATACATATCATCCGAAGATAAAATAAATTTATGATCAAATTTTATATCAGGTAATTCCTGCGGATAAGAACCTGTGGCAATAATAATATTCTTTGCGTTATAAATATTATCATTGCAGGAAATTACAATCTTGTTCTCATCTAACCATAAGTCAGCGTAGCCGTTAATTAATGTTATATTTTTCTCAAGTGAAGAATTTATAGCCTTTTTGAATTTTGCAACAATATCGTCTTTTCTGTGTATTATTTCGTTCCAATTTAAAACATTATCAATTTTAAAATCAAAATTGTTTATATCGAGATTATTTTTTAATTTATAAAAAAAAGAGGTATCATGAAGTATTGATTTTGTAGGAATACAACCTAAATTCAAACAAGTTCCGCCAATATTTGCACACTCAAAAGCAACAACTTTTAAACCTTTTTTTAAAGCATAATTAACCGCCTCTAATCCAGCAGGTCCAAGTCCGATTACAGCTAAATCAAACATAAATTCACCTCAAACCATATCTTTCATTATAGAACTTACTAAATCTTTTGCAACTACATAACCCGTTGACCAGCAATTTTGCAAATTAAAACCGCCACAAAAGCCGTCAATATTCAAAATTTCGCCGCAAAACCATAAGTTATGACAGATTTTTGATTTACAATTTTTATCAACATCATCCAAATTAATACCGCCTGCATTTACGATTTCTCCGACATTTGCTTTTGAAACAACCGTTAATTGTAATATTGAATACTGTTTCAATTCAGATTTGGAAATTTCGCAAATATTTTTATAATAATCTTTTACTATAACTTTTGCTAATGAACGAGGAATTAAAGAAGCAACAATAGAACCTGCCGATTTTTTAGGATAAAGTTCTGCAAGTTGAAATAATTTTTCTTCATTAAATAATTTAATTTTTATATCATAGGGAAAATCAGAAAAAGCATTTATAGAAGAAATTTTAAAAGCTAAAGGTCCCGAAATACCCTTATCCGTAAATACAAAATCACCATCCAATGTTTTAACGCTTACACCTTTAGGATAAATATTATTTAAAATATTGAGAGCGCATAACGATTTTTCAAATTTAATGTATTTATGACCGAAAGAAACAATAAGATTTTCAACGCCTCTGGAACCCGCAGCGACAACGATTTTATTATAATCAGTCAAATCATTTTGAGAAATAATTTTTTTATTTATAAACCTTACATTCTTGTAAGAAAATAATTTTTTTAACATTTTATTTCTAACGTCCTTTGAGCTTTGTGAAACGGGAAAAATTCTTCCGTCTGCTTCAGTATATGTTTTAATACCCAAAGAATTAAAAAAATCCAAAGAATCATAATTAAAATGTCTGGAAAAAACCGAGTATAGAAATTTATCTCCTCTGGGATAGTTAAGAACAAAATCTTTAATATCTGATATAGAATTTGAAATATTACATCTTCCGTTACCTGTAGGAATTAAGGTTCTTAAAATTTCACCTTTATCAAAAATATCAATAGAAAAATCAAAAAAATTTTGACTGTAAAACAAAAAAAGGATATTCAAAGCACAATAAATTCCGGCGGGTCCGCCTCCTAAAATAGCAATTTTATTCTTGTTTAGGTAAAATTGTTCCATACAAAAAAACGTCCTCAGGATATTCAAGTTCGTCATATAACTCGGAGATAGTTTTATTAAACACAGGATGAACCAAGTCAGATTTAACTTCAAGCATTGGGACTAGAACAAAAGCACGTTTATGCATATAAGGATGGGGAATATTCAATGTAGTATCTATGGATAAAACCAAATTATCGTACATTAAAATATCAATATCGATAGTTCTTTCAAGCCATTTTTTATTTTCTGTTCTAATTCTTCCTAATTGTTTTTCAACACTTTGACATAACTTTAAAAATTCTAACGGAGCTAAGTTAGTATCCAAAGCAACGGCAGCATTAACAAACCAATTTTGATTAACATTTCCCCAAGGTTCTGTTTCATAAAAAGACGAGGATTTTACAATACTTACATCATCAGACATAGAAAGCATGCTAACCGCTTGCTGTATATTTGCCAATCTGTCGCCTATGTTCGAACCTAAAGAAAGAAAAACACGTGCCATTAAATTATATATCCTATTAACATAATTAACATTTTATAATTCTTTTGTTATAATATCAATATATTTATATCAGCTATAAAGAGGAGTTTATGAATAAAAATCAATCTACCGGGATAATTATAATAGTTGCTATCATATTAATTGCACTATTATCGATAGCTTTTGAAGGCCCCGCTACTACAACAAGCGAAATATCGTACAGTCAATTTTTGAATAAAGTACAACTGGAACAAATAGAAAGCGTTACGATATCAAAAGACATTTTAATTGCAACCCCAAAGGAAGAAAAGCAAAAAACAAACGTTGAGACAAAAGCAAAAAAAACATCAACAGAAAACCCTCTGGCACTCAACAATAAAATACAACCAAAAGTTCCCAAACAACAATATAAAGTACAAATACCATATAACGACGAGGATTTATATGATATTTTAAAAGAAAAAAATGTTGAAATAAATATATCAAAACCGCAAGACGGTTCTTGGATGAGCATTGTAGGCTCGGTCATTATTCCGATAATCTTTATTGCCATTATGATAATACTAATCCTAAAAGGAATACAGCAAACCGGTTCATCAGCTCTTAATTTTGGAAAATCTAAAGCCAAGATGCTGGCCGACGATAAAATTAAAATAACTTTTAAAGACGTTGCAGGAATTGACGAAGAACGACAAGAGCTTGAAGAAATAGTTGATTTCTTAAAAAACAGCGAAAAATATACAAAACTTGGTGCAAAAATTCCAAAAGGCGTATTGCTTGTCGGAGCACCGGGTACAGGTAAAACTCTAATGGCTAAAGCTGTTGCAGGTGAAGCGGGCGTACCATTCTTTTCAATATCAGGATCAGATTTTGTTGAGATGTTCGTTGGTGTCGGTGCAAGCAGAGTGCGCGACTTGTTTGAACAAGCAAAAAAACATCAGCCTTGTATGATATTTATAGACGAAATAGATGCAGTCGGCAGACAGAGAGGTGCCGGCATGGGCGGAGGACACGATGAGCGTGAACAAACACTTAATCAACTGCTTGTTGAGATGGACGGATTTGACGAAAATACTAATATAATTGTAATTGCAGCTACAAACAGACCTGATATACTTGATAGTGCACTTCTTCGCCCTGGACGATTCGACAGACAAATATATGTCAATGAACCCGACGTAAAGGGAAGAGAAGAAATATTAAAAGTCCATGCTAAAAACAAAAAATTAGCTCAGAATGTGGATTTAAAGGCCCTTGCTAAAAGGGTTCCGGGGTTTACCGGAGCAGATCTTAAAAATTTACTTAATGAAGCCGCTCTTTTAGCAGCAAGGAACGATGAAGATAATATTTCTATGAATGATATAGATAAATCAATAGATAGAGTCATAGCCGGAATTGAAAAGAAATCAACCGTACTGACTCAAGAAGACAAAGAAAGAACAAGTTACCACGAAGCAGGACACGCAGTAATCTTAAAAATGCTTGAAGATTGTGAAGAAGTCCAAAAAATTTCAATAATACCAAGAGGAAGAGCTTTAGGTTTAACTTGGTATACACCAAAAGACGACTCTAAACACCAAACAAAACGCAAATTGTTAGCCCACATTACCGACTTGCTCGGAGGAAGAGTAGCAGAAGAACTCGTATATGGAGACAATATTTCTACAGGTGCCTCGAATGATATGCAAAGAGCAACAAAACTGGCCAGAAATATGGTAATGCAATGGGGAATGAGTGAAAAAATGGGTAATATGACCTATGGAGAGCCCCATGAACATGTATTTATGGGCAGGGATTTCGGGCAAACCAAAGATTACTCCGACCAAATTGCATACGAACTCGATTTAGAAGTTAAAAGAATAATTGATGAAAAATATATGCTCGCAAAAAAAATATTAACAGAAAACAGAGATATTTTAAATGAGCTCGCAATGTCACTTTTAGAACATGAAACAATTAACGCAGAAGAATTTGATGCTATAATTGAAAAAGTTAAAGAAAGAAGAGAACATTCTTAATAAAAAAGGCTTCATTTGAAGCCTTTTTTATGACTATTAATCATTATCTGACGGCGGTTCAATATTTTGTGAGGGGGGAGCTAAAAGAGCATCTTTTGTAAGCTCCTTTTCAACATCCGAATTGGAAGGAATTTTAGGCATTATTTGAGGAATATGTTTTTGATTATCATAAGATTCCTCTTCTTCTGTTTTGCTATCGTAAACGGCAAAATCCGCTTCACTGCTTTTTGAGTAAGATTCTCCACGAGTTCTTATAACAAATTTATATGTCGGAGATGATTCTGAAGTTTCATCAGGATTGATTTCAACACCATGAAAAGCAACAAGTACATCATCAACGGAATTAACAACAAACATATTAGGAAGCGCAGACGGCGAAATATTACCTCTAAGAGCACTTAGTTTGTAATTTTCATAACCTTGCGAATACCTTGATAGAATAATATATGTTGCTTTTTTGTTATCTTTTGTAAGATAAATATTGTAGTTTGAATATGAGTCAATATTAATAACTTCAACTCCCGGAAAAACCGAAGTCACGTCTTGAGCAGACAAATTTTGCAAATTAAATTGTTTACCGTTAAACATTAATCTTGAAACAGATAATTTATCGCAATTAAATACATATAATCCGCCGTTTACCAAAAATACTTTTCCATATTTTGAAACATTTATCTCCTGAAGAAGCGAAAACGTACTGTTATATATAAGCACGTTATTATTCTCATCAGGCTCGGATATAACAAATTCATCCTGTTCCAGTTTTACTTGAGGATTATATTTTAACCAATATCTTTTTTTCATGCTATATACATAAGCAAACATAAGTTCACTATTTTTTGAAAAAAGGCTCTTTCTTAACTGAGCAAAAATATCAGAAAATGCATTATTTTCGATATTATCATCAAAAGTGTCCTCAAATACCTTATAAGGATAATCGTTTTTAAAGTTTTCCTCATCATAAGAGCGCTTTTTATCATAATAGCTCATAACAACAGGACGAAGTGAAGAATCTTTTCGAGTTTTTATATACGAAAGATATGCCTTTTTAAACTCCTTTTTCATCTCTTGAGTGGTTGTGGCATATATAGAGGGCGTAAAAATAAATTTTCTAAAATCTTCATATAATATTTGTTCTGTCTGCTCTTTTACAAAAACATCTTGTGTAGAATTATAGAGTTTTTCAAATTCATATATTTTATCTGCCAATCTTGAAGGTTTAATATATAAATCCAAACCAATCCCTACAGGAATATTATACTTAGCTTTGAGATTAACATATTCTTTTAAAGATTTTGATAAATACTTTGAATATTTATTCTTGATGAAAACATAATCCGGATATAAATATACGGTATTATATTCAGAAAATGCAGCAACTCCGATTTGCTTAAAATCATGAGTTAACTTATTTGCGCAAGCTTTTGCTTTCGATGTGGTATTAACCGCATAACATACACTATTTTCATCTTTTGTCATATTTTCATTTGTAATATGGGGTAATTTATCTATTTCAGTCAAAAAGGCTGTAAAAATACGTTCTTTTTTGTCATCGGAATCGCTTGAATATTTAAGATAAACCAAAAGAAAATTTTCAACATCGCTAAGATTTTGTACAAGTTCACCGTAATCTCTCGGTTCTTTAAGTTCGGGTATTGCAGCGGGATTTGACATTAAATTTTTATAATACAGTTCAGTTTTATGCATATTATGCTTTTTTGTTATAAAAAACATAACTCCAACAAAAATTAAAGAAACAACTAATAAGCTAACCACAAAGAAAAATGCCGGCGAATTAGTAAAAAATTTAATATTTGAATTAAAAAACTCCTGTTTAGAATTGTTGTGTTTATCAAAATTCAAACTTAAATCAGGTTCAGATATCTCATTTACAATTTTTTCACTGCCATCTAATTTATAACCGCAGCGAGCGCAGTATAAATCAAATTCACCATATTCAAAACCACACTTAGGACATTTATTATTCATTTTTTACCTATTCATAATTTCTCTAGCAATATTTATACCACAAACCATGGCTTCATCCATATTATTATATTGATGAGTTCCGTTTCTGCCAATAAGAAATAAATTTTTATATTTTTTTAAATACTCAAAAACATATTTAATATTAAAATAACTGCCAAAATATGATGGATATGCCTTCTTTTCACGTATTACCGAACTTTTAATAATATTGGCGGGAGAAAATAAATTATATTTTTGACATTCATTAGCGGCTAATTTTTTTATTTTATCATCAGACATATCCCATAGCTCGTCGTGTTCATTTGCGAAATATTCAAGAGACACAAGGTAGTATTTTCGAAAATCACCAACCAAATATGGAGACCAGTTATTCATAATTTGAATTCTTGAAGCTATTGCATCTTTCTCTTGCAAATATATCCAACATTCAGGCGTAATGTTATTGACTGTTTTAAATTCTGTTTTATTTTTCAAGTAAAAGTCATTTGTATAAAAACTAACCAAAATATAATCACGATATGGCAAGGTAAGCGCAATTTGCTTAATATCATAAGGAGCATCAACCCCTTTTATTAAGTCTGAAATCGGAATTGAAGAAACAAAATAATTTGCAAAAATTTCTTCCGTTTTACCTGATTTTTTATATTTAATACTTAAGATATTATTTTGATTATGTGAAAATTCTAAAAATTCGCTGTTATATATGATTTGACCGCCGTTTTGGACAATATAATCCGCCATCTTGTTCCACAAAGCAGAACATCCGTATTTAGGATAATAAAATTCATCAATAAGAGAAGTTTCTTTTTGGAATTTTAAAAATTTAAAACAAGATAAAAAGGCATTTATTACTGTTTTAAAAAGAGAAAGTTTGCGAATTCTCTGATGTCCCCATTCGCTTGATAAGACCGAAGCATCAACTCCCCATACTTTTTTGGTATAGCTTTTGAAAAAAACATCATAAAGCACTTTACCAAATCTGTTTATCATAAAGTCTTCAAGATTTTTTTCTTTTCTTTTAAAAAATAATGCTTTTACATAGCTTAAAACGGCCAAAAAAGAAGTTTTATATCCAAGGTTTGAAAATGTATCAAGGTTTAATTTAATAGGATACTGAAAAGACATATTGTTATGAATTATACTCGAATACCTTTTTCTAATTAACATGACATCATCATATTTATTTGGATCTTTACCTAAAATCGGATATTTTATATTTCTTTCGCAATAGATATCATCAATTGAAGGTGCGTTTTGAACAGTTAAAAACTCGTTCCAAATTGATTGTATATATTGATTTTTTGTAAAAAGCCTGTGACCGCCAATATCCACACCTAATTCACCATCATATACCGTTCTTGACAAACCGCCGGGGCAGTCCAATTTTTCAATTATTATCGGAACATAATTTGATTTTTTTTTAATTAGTTCATACGCTAACGCCAATCCCGAAGGACCGGCACCTATTATTACTACTGTTTTATTATCTCTTGTCATACTAATTCAATGTAACGGAAGGTAAGGGTTTTTTAATCTTTTTTACTTCGCGATAACACGTATTTACAACGGAATCATAAGTAACCGCTTCAAGTTTTTTTGTTTTATTTACCGTAATATTTGAATAATCACCGTTTAAACTTTCATACTCGGAAAGCGGATAAAATTTAATGCGTGCGGAAAAAGGATGGACAATGCCTGATTGAATGGTTACAACGGTATAATAGGAATTATTTGAATTTTTATATTTTATATTATAAAAATAGTACCCGTCTTTTTCAACAATACTATCTTTGTCAAGCGCAACAGATTTGCCGAGAGGCGTTGTTAATTCCAGCCAATCAATTGCAAAAACCGAATTAGAAAATGTAAGTATAAAAGTTAAAATAAAAATAAATCTTTTCAAAAAAAACTCCTTAATGTTATATACAACATTGTATTGCGACAAAATAAAATTGCAAAATAATTTAAAAAAAGTTATAATTCTAACCAAATTAAAGAGGTATCTATGATAAATTACATAATTACAGGCGTTATAATTTTTTTATGCGGATTTATATTGGCTTTTATAATCTATAAAAATAAAACAACACAAAATACACTGTACAGTGCTTTAAGTGAACTGAGAAAAACAATCGAAGAATACAGAATGCAGCAATCAATAAATTCTAATGAGCTTATGGGCACAGTTAAAGAAACTGCCAAATTGGCTAAAATTTTAACAACAAACCAAAATCTAAAAGGGCAATTCGGTGAAAATTGTTTGGAAAACATTTTAAAAATTTGTTTTCCAAATGAAAATTCAGATTACATAAAACAATTTGAAACGCAAAATGAAGATAATAAAACAATTAAGCCTGATTTTCTTGTAAAACTTCCGAATGAAAAATCAATTCTCATAGATTGTAAACTAAATCTGGAGAAATATATAAACTATAAAGAAAATATAGGAAGCAAAAATGACTTTATTAAAGATTTAAACACAACCATTAATAACCTCTCAAATAAAAAATATGAAACAGCACAAGAGATAAACCAACCGGACTTCATACTTATGTACATTCCGCTTGAACCTATAATAAGCGAAATATACACGGATAACGACTATATTCAAGTGATAAAAAATGCAAACGAAAAAAACGTTATTATAGTAGGCAATTCTTCGGTTTTAACGGCAATAAGATTAATAAAATTACTTTGGGCGCAGGAAAAACAAAATAAAAATATTCTAAATATTATAAATACCGCAGAAACGTTATATCAAGAAATAGCAAAACACTCTCAAGAACTGACAAAAATAAAAGTCATATTAAATGAACAAACCAATCTGTTTAATAAAGAATTTGACAAAATTTCAAAAGAAAATAAGCTGTTTAAAACAGCGGAAAAACTTCGCAATTACGGCATACAAACACAGGACAAAAGAACCGGTAAAAAACTTAGTGAAATCAAAATCAATTCAGAATTTTTAGATTAAGATATGTAAAATTTTATTTATTTTGCGATGATATCCTCTAAATAGAGGATTAATATAAATATAATGGAAATTGTAAAAATTCTGAAAGATTATGCTAAAAATTCCCTGCAAAAAGAGTTGACGGAGTATTTTTCTCAAGAGTTTGACTCGACAATTTGCTATGAAAAAATAAAAAACAAAGATTTTATGGTTAAATATTTGCAACCGTTAAATGACTTTATAATTCATACTACTGCCATTCCATGTTCTGATGCCAGAAGAATGCTCTACTGAGAAATAAAGCCTTCATCATCAAATAAGTCTTTAGATAGTCTTGCTTCTACGGCCATTTTGTCACACAGAGCATTATATTCGTTAGAACTGTGACCTTTTACCCAAATAAAATCAATTTCATGTTTTTTAGCAACATCAATAAATTTTTTCCACAAATCTATATTTTTAACCGGATTAGAAGAACCCAGCCTCCAATTTTTTGAAACCCAACCGTCTAACCATTTATTATTAATTGCATCAATCACGTATTTTGAATCCGAATACAGTTTAACATTACAGGAGGTCTTTAGAAGCTGTAGAGCATCAATAACAGCTAACAGCTCCATTCTGTTATTAGTTGTTAATTTAAAACCCTTAGAAAGTATCTTTTTATGAAGAGTATTGTTTTTATCTTCAAAAAAAAGTATTGCTCCATAACCGCCACGACCGGGATTTTGCGAACATGCGCCGTCTGTATATATAGTTACCTGAGGCTTAAACATAAATTCATAATATCACAAAACAACATTTCTTAATAACACCTATACATAAAACCATATTTGTGGTTGAATTTTAAATGCAACATTTTCTGTTTAGATTGGAGAAAATATCAAATGATTATAGTAATGGAGCATAACGCAACAATCGATCAATTAAACAGGGTCGTTAAATACATAGAAAACAGAGGTCTGAAAGCACAGGTAAATAACGGTGAACTGCTTAATGTTGTAGCTGTTATCGGCGATAAGAAAGACTTAAATTCCGAAAATATAGCTGCACTTGAAGGAGTACGTGAAGTTAAAAAAATCCAAGAACCATACAAATTAGTATCAAGAATAGCGCATCCAAATGATACAATAATTAAGTTTCCAAACGGAGTAAAAATTGGCGGATTGGAAAGACCTGTTTTAATGGTTGGACCTTGTTCGGTTGAAAAAGATTTTGAAGGTTTGTTGCAAGTTGCAATAGCCGCAAAAGAAATGGGCTGTCAATTTTTAAGAGGCGGTGCATTTAAACCAAGAACAAGCCCTTATGATTTTCAAGGTTTAGAGGAAAAAGGTCTGCAATATCTGGCACAAGCAAGGGATAAAACGGGATTATTGGTCGTAACAGAAGTAATGGACACAATGGATATTTCGCTCTTGTGTAAATATGCCGATGTTCTTCAAGTCGGTGCAAGAAATATGCAGAATTTCAAGTTGTTAAAAGCTCTTGGCAGAATAAAAAAACCTGTAATGATAAAAAGAGGTCCCGCTGCTACAATTAAAGAATTTTTGCTAGCTGCAGAATATGTTGTTTCAAACGGAAATCCTAATGTAATTCTTTGTGAAAGAGGCGTAAAAGGATTTGATACACAATTTTCAAGAAACGTACTGGATATTGCTGCAGTACCTATTATTAGAAAATACTCTCATTTACCTATAATTGTGGATCCGTCTCACGGTACAGGCAAAAGATATCTTATTGAACCAATGGGCAAAGCGGCACTTGTAGCAGGGGCACATGGTCTTATGTTTGAAGTACATCATGATCCCGACAATGCTATGTGCGATGGAGCTCAAAGCTTAAATATTGAACAATTCAAAGAAACCGCTAAAGCTTTGAACAAGGTAATAGGCAGAATTGACTACGATAATAAAAACAACAAATAGGTACTAAAATGGCTTTAACTTTTCAAGAATTAATATTAAATTTATCAAAATATTGGTCAGATTGCGGTTGCATCATCCAGCAGCCTTATGACATTGAAAAGGGCGCAAGCACAATGAATCCGGCTACTTTTCTTAGAGCATTAGGTCCGGAGCCTTTTAATTGCGCAATGGTAGAGCCATGCAGAAGACCGACAGATGCCAGATATGGCGAAAATCCGAACAGATTAGGACATTACTTTCAATATCAAGTAATAATGAAGCCCTCTCCGGACAATGCTCAAGACATCTACTTAAATTCTCTAAGTGCAATGGGAATAGATCTTACTAAACACGATGTCAGATTTGTTGAAGATAATTGGGAATCTCCTACGCTTGGCGCTGCCGGAGTCGGTTGGGAAGTTTGGCTTGACGGTATGGAGATAACACAATTTACTTATTTTCAACAAGTTGGCGGAATTGAAGTAAAGCCCGTTGTGCTTGAAATAACCTATGGTCTGGAAAGAATAGCAATGTATTTGCAAAATGTCGACAGTGTTTTTGACATTAAATGGAATGAAAAATTAAAGTACGGCGATATATACTTACAAAATGAAATTGAACAATCAAAATATAATTTTGAATATTCTTCTCCAGAAAGATTGTTCAATTTATTTGATTTAGCTTCTCAAGAAGCAATCAGCTGTATGGAAGCAGGAATTGTACTACCGGCCTACGATTGGGTTTTAAAATGCTCGCACACATTCAATCTTCTCGATGCAAGAGGAGTAATAAGCAAAGATGAAAGAATAAATTACATAGCAAGAGTTCGCAATCTTGCTTCAAAAGTAGCGGAATTATATGTAGAACAAAGAAAAAAAATGGGTTATCCATTAATTAAAAAATAGCAGAAAGAGGCAAATGAACAACAACGTAAATAACAAAACGGAAAACGAATTAGCACATGTTAATTCACTAAAAAATAGCGAAGTCGGTGCAATTTCAAAATTTGTTAAAAACTTACTTACATTAAAAAATCCCGACACAATGATAAAAGATGCGCAATCGGGCGGTCTTAAAAAATCACTTGGTGCTTTTGATTTAATTATATTGGGAGTCGGGGCAATAATAGGTAGCGGGATATTCACCGTTGTAGGAATAGCAGCAGCAGGGTCATCTGAATCCTTAGGCGCAGGCCCTGGTTTAGTCATATCGATGGTATTAGCATCAATGGCTTGTGTGTTTTCAGCACTTTGCTATTCCGAGTTTGCTTCAATGATTCCGGCTGCAGGTAGCGCATATTTATACACATACGCAACTATGGGTGAATTTATGGCTTGGTTGATAGGCTGGGTCTTAATGCTTGAATATTTAGTCGGATATATTGCCGTTGTTAGTGCTTGGAGCGGTTATTTTATGCAATTTATAAAAGGTTTTTCCAAATTCTTACCGGACTGCATAGTAAACCCTCCTGTTTACTTAATTCATGATTATTCAACAGTAAAAAATATGTTAGGCGACAATATAGACAATATGATTCCGCATTTTATGGGCATTCCGATATGCATAAATATTCCCGGAATATGTATAACTCTCTACATTATTATGACTCTGATAAAAGGCATGAAAGAATCAACCAAAATGGCAGGATTAATGGTTGCAATAAAATTAGGAGTTGTTGGACTTTTTATATTAACGGGATTATTTTATATAAAGCCTGAAAACTGGACTCCGTTTGCTCCAAACGGCTTAAACGGAATATTTATGGGTGCATTTATTATATTTTTTGCATATATCGGTTTTGATGCAATTGCAACTGCCGCAGAAGAAACAAAAAACCCGCAAAAAAATCTTCCGATAGGTATAATAGGCTCACTTGGAGTTTGTACGATTGTATATGTGCTGGTTGCACTTGTATTAACAGGGGTTGTTCCTATTGACAAAATAGACGTACAAGCACCGATTGCAAGCGCAATGGCTATGGTAGGACAAAATTGGGTAGCAGGATTAATATCAATAGGCGCACTGACAGGTTTGACTTCCGTTCTTCTTGTGCTTATGTTAGCAGGCACAAGAATACTATATGCAATGAGCAGAGACGGATTTTTACCAAAAATATTACAAACTCTGCATTCTAAATTTAAAACACCTCATGTATTAACAATTTTGGTTGGAATAATATGTATTTTAGGTTCACTATTTCTAAATATTTCAATTGCTGCAGAACTATGTAATTTCGGCACATTTGCTTCATTTATCATAGTTTGTGTTGCAGTTTTAATCTTAAGAAAAACAGATCCAAAAAGACCACGCCCTTTTAAAGTACCGTTTTCACCGTTTTTACCCTTAATGGGAATTTTATGTTGCGGCGGATTAATGATATATTCTATGCAATTCTTAAAAACATCAAGAATATTATTTCCTGTTTGGGTAATATTAGGAATAGTATTTTATTTTGCATATAGCTATAAACAACAAAGAAAAGCGCAAAATTTAAGCAATGAGGACAATGATGTTTAAAAGAATAGCGCACAACTTACTTAACAGAAAAACAACATCCGAACTCATGGAAAGAGCAAAAACCGGATCATTAAAAAAAAGTTTAAATGCCTTTGATTTATTTATAATAGGGATAGGTGCGGTCGTAGGGACCGGTATTTTAACAATAATAGGAACAGCAATCCAAGGAGGCCCTGAAAGTATCGGAGCGGGACCTGCAATTATCTTTTCAATGATACTTGCTGCAATTGCTTGTGTATTTTCAGCACTTTGTTACAGTGAGGTTGCTTCAATAATTCCTGTTTCAGGAAGCGTCTACACATATACATACGCAACTCTCGGAGAATTTGCTTCATGGATTGTCGGTTGGGTGTTGATGTTGAACTACGTAATAGGAAATATTACGGTAGGAAGTGCTTGGTGCGGATATTTAACACAATTCCTAAAAGGTTTTTCACAACATCTTCCCTCCTTTATAATTAATTTTCCGATATGGCTAAGAAGTGATTTTCGTTCAATTTATTCAATGTGTGATAAATACGGTTTGGATGCGCATGATAAAATGCCATTTATATTTGGAACAATCCCCATCGCAATAAATTTACCTGTTATATTACTAACCCTTACTTCAACTATCATATTAATAAAAGGAATAAAAGAATCTACAAGATTTGCAACAATAATGGTGTGCTTAAATCTTTTAATGATTATTTCATTCATAATAACAGGCTCTTTTTATATTAAGCCTGAAAATTGGACTCCCTTTGCTCCCAATGGAATAGAAGGGGTTATAATGGGAGCTTTTATAATATTTTTTGCATACATAGGCTTTGATGCGGTATCAACTGCTGCGGAAGAAACAAAAAATCCCCAAAGGGATTTGCCGATAGCAATACTGGGCACGTTATCATTTTGCACAATATTATATATTTTGGTTGCTTTGGTTTTAACGGGAATCACCCCTGTTGATACGATAAACACTCAAGCTCCCATAGCAGCAGCACTGCATTCGATAAATAAAGATTACATGGCAGGTTTCATCTCAGTTGCTGCAGTTTGCGCGTTAGCATCTGTATTTTTAATTTGCCACTTAGCCTCAACAAGAATACTATATGCAATGAGCAGAGATAAATTTCTGCCGAGAGTTTTAAGAGCAATACACAGAAAATACAGAACACCGCACATAATGACATGGTGCGTTGGTCTTGTGATTATTGTTTGCAGTTTATTTATGGACTTAAATATTTCTGCCGAATTATGCAATTACGGAACTTTTACAGCATTTATAGCAATATGCGTTTCGGTAATTATACTGAGAAAAACAGAACCGAACCTCAACAGACCTTTTAAAGTCCCATTTGTTCCGCTATTCCCCATGCTTGGCATATTATGTTGCTTGAGTTTAATGATATATTCATTCAAACAGCTTTCATCAAGCGTGGTTATGTTTTTTGCGTGGATAATAATAGGAATAGCAATATATGCAAGCTTTAGTTACAAGAATTTAAGAAAATAACTAGCCCTCTTTAACTTCAAATGTGGAAATAACTTTATTTGATACGGGTTCATAAGTATTCAAAATCTTCTTGGCTAATTTTACATTTGAAATTTCTTTTAAAATAGACTGTTTTAAAGACTTAACAAGCTCAATATTATCCGCCTCAAGCTGTATAAGCATTTTTCTGAATTTTAAAAGCTCCGGATTATTCTTTATATCTGTTATATGAGGCTTTTCAAATGTTAAAATCTTTTTTTGAAGAACTTCTTTTTCTTTGATTGCAGTCTCAACAGCATCCCAATCGCCATTTTCAAACAATTTTTTTAAATGATAATTCATTTTTAAAAATTGCTCATATAAAAGTTTAATATAATTAATATCATTAATATCTAACACTATTCTTCATCATCCCCATCTTCATCTTCATCTTCATCTTCTTCATCTTCTTCATCTTCGGAATCATAATAATCGTCAGAAACAGAACCTTTTATAAATTCTTCCTTTGCTTCCTGCTGAGCTAGGAGTATTGCTTTTTCCCATGTAGCTTTTAAACTTTTTAGATATTTTAAAACTTCATCAATCGGCTCAACCTGCTTTTTAATATTTGCATGAATTAACCTTCTGATGAAATATTCATACAAACTTGTTAAGTTTTCCGCCAATTGAGGAGCAACTTCTCTGTCAAGTGAATTAATAAATTCTTGTATTATATTTTGTGCTCCCATTAAATTATTATGCGTAGCTTCAATTTCATTATTTGCCATGGCAATTTTAGCTTTATTTAAAAATTGTATTGCCCCGTCATATAAAATAATTAAAATTTGCTCTCTTGAAGCAGTCTCTATACTAGATTTTTGATATTGTTTTACATACTGGTTCATCTAAAACTTCCTATTAACAATACTGCCTTGCGGATATGATAAAAAATTTACAAAACCTGAAAGCTCATCTGCGCTTATTTTTTGAATAATATTTTTAGTGCTTTTCTCAATTATCAAAATTTCATTAGTAGCATCATCTACCTTTAGAATATATTTTTCACTTTGAGACAAATCATATTTTACAACTTCATCGTTATCTTGAGTTTCTTCTTCAGAGCTTTCAGACTCATCTGAAGTATTATATTGTTTATTTAATTCCCTTTTCTCCTTATCTCTTTCTTTATCCGGATCAATTTTTTGACCTTGCGAAAGTCCGTCAACAGGTCTTGAATTATCAAGAGAAAACTTAGGAACTTTATTTAACTCGTTTGAGTTATGTTCCTGAGTGATTCTAAGCTGATTTACGGAAATACCATCTAAACCCATATAATCTTCTTTCGTTAAATATTATAACTTATTTCACATATTATTTAATAAATTATATAATGTATTTATAAAAAAATACAGTTTGATTATAATAAAAATAGAGGATGTAATAAATGCAGAAGACTTCGGATTTATTTATACAAAATATTAAAAATCTTCCTATATGGGTAAAACAGGTTATTACAAAAGAAATTCTTGAAGATTTAACAAAAAAACTGGAAGATTTTACGGAACTTGTTGAAGTGGATAATCTTTTTCAAGACATGTGTCCAAAATTAACCTTTAAAGGCAAACAAGAATTAAACGAACACAATTTAAACTTAAGCGACGGCTATTATATCTTCCTGCAGGATTTAGCAGACGGATGCAACATGTTTGAAATTACAATCAAAAACAATTGGACTCTTGCAGATACGGCAAAAATTTTTTGCAGATTAATGGAATTAGAATATTTTCAAATTCCTGATTTCGAAACAAACAAAAATATTGCAATAGCGCAATTTATTGCCGGCAAAATAAAAACCGGAGAATTTTTAAAAAGAATAGGTAAAATAACCGTAATACAATTAGAACAAGCAATACGTTATCAAAAACAATTAAACGATGAAGGCAGACACATAAAAATGGCAAGCATACTCATCAAAATGGGTTTTATAACAGATAAAGGTTTAGACAGTTTACTTTTACTAAAAGATGAAGCTAAAAAAAGATTAACTCTCAGCATTGGTTTCAATTCAATAAAATATGACGACACAAAAGACAAAGAAGACCAAATCATCAGAATGCAAAGAGAAATTTCGAGACTTGAAAACGAAAATATCATCATGAAAAAAAGATTAAAGAAAATGTTAAATATAAATGAATAACTCAGCTAAAGTTTTATTGTCTTTAAAAAGAGATGAAATAATTGACTGCTGTTTTTTTGGAAGTATATACTTTGCAAAAAACGGAAGAATAGTAAATTATAAAGGCTATAGTCCAGAAAATATTTTTTTTATGCGCTCTCTTGCAAAACCGTTGCAAACAGCAATAATTGCAGACTGCGATATTATTAAAGACTATAAACTAACAAACGAAGAAATCGCAATATTTTCAGCCTCGCATTCAGGAAGTCCAAAACATATAAAAGTAATTAAAAATTTAGCTAAAAGATTAAAAATAAAATCATCCGATTTTATTCTAAAAGCTGCTGAACCCTTAGATAAAAGGAATTTTAACGGGCATAAAACACTATACCACAACAACTGTTGTGCAAAACATCTTATGATGCTTTCAATGTGCAAATATATGGGTTTTGATTATAAAAATTACACATCTTATAAACACCCTCTTCAAAAACTTATATATAAAAAGCAAACAGAATTAACAAATTACGCCAGTAAATATCTCTCAAAAGACGGCTGCGGTACGCCTTTGTGGGGAATTAACGCTAAACAGATAGTATTGGCATATTACAATCTGTTTCAAGATAAAAAATATCGAATAATTATTAACTCAATACTAAAAAATCCTGAAATATTCGGAGGATACGACAGGCTTGACAGCGACATAATCAAAAAAAGCAAAGGAAAACTTTTTGCGAAAGTAGGCGCAGGCGGCTTTATTTTAATTTATAACATTAAAAACAATGAAACGCTTTTAATTAAACTGACGGAAAATAACAACCCAATAAGAAAATTAATCGCATACAGTGCATTAAAAAAACTTAACTGGCTTGATGTAAATGTAAAAGAATATGAATACAATCAGCAAAAAGAAAAAGTTGCAAAATATTGTTACGAATTTAATTTTTAAACAACAAGTTTTTTTGTTTTGGGATAAAATTTAAGTATGGCAAACGCAAAATACATGAATTTAAAATCAAGAGTTCAAAAACAACAAAAAAAGAAAATCAGAAAAATCAGATTTTATCATTCATTTTTGACAATAGTTCTTTTATTGTGCGTTTTTCAAATTAGCTATTCCGCTCTTTTGAATTTGGCTAAAATTGTAGTTTATCAAACAAAAATTATAAAAGCTCAAGAACTTAAAACACAAGCTGAAACAAGAAATAAAAATTTAAAAAACGAAATCAAAAATTTCTCCTCTATGTATAAAGTTGAATCAATCGCAAGAAACAACCTTAAAATGGCAGCAAAAGACGAAGTATTAATTATTATAAATCAACCTCAGGAAGAAACAAGAGAAGTTAAGAAATTACCTGACAATAAATTTATCAGATTTATGGAAACATTTGCATCGAAATTCAATAAAGATATTTCAACAGAAAAAATTAGCGAATAAACTACTTAACCAATCTGATTCTTTCTTTAACATCGCAAATATTAAAAATAGCACTGATGGCAAGCCTGCGCCTTTTGAGCATACCTTTTTTAATAAGCTCATTACAACTGAAAAAATTCTTATTAACCTTTATTGTCTTAAACATATAACACCTGTAAGCTACAATAATTTATTCGGCAGCAAATATAATTTTCTTTAATATTTTTTTCAAATAAGGCATTAATATTAAGTTTTATTAATAAAATAACTAAAAATTTTAGCGGGTTATAATAAAAAAGAGTGAACAAGATGTATAAAATCAGAATAATCGGAGCGGGACTAGCCGGTTCAGAAGCCGCTATATATCTGGCTAAAAAAGGATATAACGTGGATTTAATTGAGATGCGTCCCAAATATACAACCAAAGCCCACACTACATCATTGCCTGCGGAACTAGTGTGTTCAAACAGTCTTGGTTCTGCAGATATTTTAAATGCATCGGGACTTTTAAAAAAAGAAGCGGAAATTCTCGGCTCCGCACTTTTTGAAATCGCAAATGCTACATCAATACCTTCGGGAAATTCATTATCCGTAGATAGATTTGGTTTTTCAAATGAAGTAGAAAAAACAATAAAAAACTATAAAAATATTAATATTATTAGAGAAAAATACGAAAAAATTGACGACACTACCCCAACTATAATTGCAACCGGTCCGTTAACATCTGATGAACTTTGCAACGAAATTAAAGCAAAATTCGGACAAAGTAATTTTCATTTTTTTGATGCCGTCGCTCCGATAGTAGAAAAAAAATCAATTAATTTCGACAAAGCTTTCTATGCATCAAGATGGGATAAAGGAGACGCTGACTTCATAAATTGCCCCATGGATAAATCCGAATATGAAAATTTTTATAATATATTAATAAACTCTCAAAGAGCTAAATTAAAAGATTTTGAAGCGAATTATTTTGAAGGCTGCATGCCAATTGAAGTTATGGCATCCAGAGGCAAAGACACCTTGCGTTTTGGTCCTATGAAACCAGTCGGAATTTTTGATAAAAGAATTAAAACCGAATTTAAAAAACATCAATTCTGGGCGATTGTTCAATTAAGACAAGACGACAAAATGGCAAATTTATATAATCTTGTCGGTTTTCAAACAAATCTTCTTTGGAGCGAACAGAAAAAATTAATTCATAGCATACCGGGGCTTGAAAATGCAAATATAGTAAGATATGGTGTAATGCATGCAAATACATTCATAAATTCACCTCAAATTTTAAACAAATATTTGCAAACAAAAAAATATAAAAATATCTTCTTTGCAGGTCAACTCACCGGCGTAGAAGGATATTGCGAAAGTATTGCAACAGGTCTCCTTGCTGCAATAAACATGGACTTATACATTAAAAATAAACAAATGATAACTTTGAGCAATAACACAATGCTTGGTGCGCTAACAGACTATATTACATACAGCGAACATAAAAAATTTCAACCAATCAATTCAAATTGGGGGATAATCAACGAACTTTCAGAAGAATCGGGAAAAATAAAAGATAAAAAATATAAAAATACTCTAAGGTCACAAAGAGCAACAGAAGAAATCCAAAAATTAAAAGACAATATTAAGGAGTAAATATGAGATTTTTAACTAAAAAAATTAAAGAAGAAAACTCAGATATAATAATCTGTTTTATCTATGAAAATGAAGAAAAAAGAAGTGATGTATTTGAATACTTAAACAATCTTTCAAACAATGTTCTTTGTGAACAAATATATAAATTTAAAGTCATTAAAGGAAGTTTTCAAGAAACTTTTGAATATTCAATTAATGAAAATTTAAAAACATTAATTGTCGGACTTGGTAAAAAAAATGAACTCACAAGAAAAAAATTGTCGCAATGCATAGCAAGCGCAACAAGAAGAATAAAAAACATGTCAAAAAAAGGTTCGCTTGCAATTGAACTAATTGATACATCAAACTGTTCAAACTTAGAATTTAATGACCAAGACGCAGCACAAATTACTCTGAGTGCCGCAAGAATAGGACTTTATGAATTTGATAAATACCTGCATGATAAAAAACAAAAAATAGAAACCATTGAACTTTTAAGTAAAGAAATCAGTCCGGAAATAGAACAAGGCGCAGAAATTGGAGCATATACATCATTTGCAATGAAATTTGCAAAAGATTTAATAAATGAATCAGCGCAAATAGTAACACCAAAATATATAGCAAATTTAGCGGAACAAATTGCAAAAGAACACGATCTTGAGTCACAAATTTATAATAAAAGTCAAATAAAGAATATGAAAATGAACGCATTTTTAGCAGTATCAAGAGGCAGCGCAAATGACCCTGCTTTTATTCATTTGACATACAAACCAAAAAATAAACCCAGAAAAAAAATAGCTCTCATAGGTAAAGGTATTACATTTGATGCCGGCGGACTAAACATAAAACCCGCTGCATCAATGCTTACAATGAAATCAGACATGTCAGGCGCTGCAAGCGTGCTGGGGATAATTCAAGCGATGGCTAAACTAAAACCTGATGTAGAGTTACATGTAATAAGCGCACTGTGTGAAAATATGGCATCAGGATCGGCATATAAACAAGGTGATATATTAACTGCCATGAACGGAAAAACAATTGAAGTGGATAATACCGATGCGGAAGGAAGAATAACGCTCGCAGACGCACTATGTTACGCAGATAAACTTGGTGTAGATGAAATAATTGACATTGCAACATTAACAGGAGCAGTAATTGTCGCACTCGGAAATAACATAACAGGAATTATGGGGAATAATCAAAAACAAATAAATAAATTCAAAGACATAGCATCAAGATATTGTGAAAATGTTTGGCAAATGCCAATTTTAGATGAATTGAAAGAAAATTTAAAATCAGAAATTGCCGATTTTAAAAATACAGGTGGCAGAAACGCAGGAACATCAACAGCAGCTTGGTTTTTATCTAATTTTACAAAATCAAAATCCTGGATGCACTTAGACATTGCAGGAACAGCATATCTCGAAAAAACAAACAAAGAAACAATATCAGGACCGACAGGAGTTATGATAAGAAGTCTAATCAATTATATATTATCTTAATTAGCAATTAATTATGAATCAAAAAGGAGGATGAAAAGATGAAAAAAGCAATCACTTTACTGACTGTATTAATGACAATGATGCTTTTTAATCCTGCAAATGCAGCAGGAACGCATGGTACAGACGGACATGTATCAGGAAGAAGTGTAGGTGCTTCTATATGCTCTTTATTAATATGGCCGGGAATTGGACAAGCGATAAACGGACAATCGGCAGAAAAAAATATTACACACGCCGTTCTGGGATTAACAGGAGTATTTAGACTTTGGTCTTTCTATGATGCAATAATAGATAGACAAGGCGGTGTATGGCACAATAGAATATAATTAAAATACTATACAAAAAAAGGTTCCTTTCAAGGAACCTTTTAAATTAATAAAAAATTATTTTTAGAAAAAGCTTGGTTTTTTAACGCTTTGAGCACCTTGCATAGCTTCCCAGTTTGCTGCCATAATTTTCTTGAAAGATTTTAAAGCAGTATCTTCAAGTTCTCCAAGTTCTTCAGCATTGATAATCAATTCACGAAGAGGAAGCAAAGCTCTTTGGTCACGTAATACACCAAGTGCAGCAGCAGCACCGGCCCTTACCAAATCATTTTCTTTTTCGTTTTTCATTACTTCAATTAAAGCAGGAACCGCTTTTTTATCATTTAATTTTCCAAGTGAAGTAACGGCATAAATACGGACATTAACCCATTCATCGTTTAACATGTTAATAATCTTGTCAACACATTTTGGATTTCCGATTTCACCAAGCGCACGAGTAGCATCGCATCTTACATTAACCTTTTCATGGTCAAGAGATTCGATAAGAGCATCAGTTGCAACATCTCCAATTTCAATTAATGCTTCAGTTGCAGTAATACAAACTTGAGGATTTTCATCGTTTAATGCTTCAACTAACGGCTCAACAACTATCTCACCGCCAAGACGTCCGAGTGCACGAGCGGCACGAACACGAACATCAACGTTTCTGTCTAATCTTAATGATTCAATCAACGGAACAGTTGCATTTGTGTCGCCCAATTCGCCAAGAGCACGAGCGGCATATAAACGAACGGAACCGTTTTTATCATTTTTAAGAACATCGATTAAAGGATCAACAGCAGAAAAATCACCCATTTCGCCAAGGATTCTTGCTGCGTTATATCTAACTTTTTCAGAATTTGAAGTTTTTAAATCCTTCACCAACTCATCAAAAGATTTCTTCGCTGTTTTTTTTCGATTGTTCACACTAATTGTCATTGATTTCCTCCAATAACATTCACACACTATTACCTATATATTAATAAAATATTTTGGGCAAAAAAATTTGCTACTTAGTTGTTAATCTTTAACTTATGTAACGACTATTTTGTTTTAACGAAATTTATTTTTTAAAATCATATTTATATCTGTATAATATTATTTCGAACACTTGCTTTGTTATCTTATCATTTTTTTTAGTGTTTGTCTTACATTATTTGATTTAGACTTAATTTTTTTATAATTATTTTTGTAAATTATGCGAACATTAGCTAAATACGTATAAATTAATATTAACATTTCTTAATATATAATTTAACAAATTTTATCTTTGTGCTTATAAAAAAATTGAACATGAAAACCCAACAAAAAAACTCTCCTATTTGGAGAGTTTAATGGTGCCCTGGGCCAGACTTGAACTGGCACGAAGTTATTAGCCTCATCGGATTTTAAGTCCGACGTGTCTACCGATTCCACCACCAGGGCAAACACGACATTCTAAGATGTGAGTAAATGATACAATAAAAATAAATTATTGTCCAGCTTTTTGTTCTATGATTGCATTCATTGCAGCAACCATTTCATCAGGATCAATACCATGGACTTTTGCGCCGGCTTCAAGATTTTCAAAATGTGCAGCAGCACAGCCAATACAGCCCATTCCATACTTAGCAAACACTTCAAGCGTTTCGGGATGTGCTGTTACAATATCCATTATACCCATTTCTTTAGTAATTTTATCCATACCTTGCCTTCTTTTTAATCTTCATTAATAAAATACCATGAAAAATAAAAATAATACAGTTTTTTATTTAACAGGTCTTAAAGAGCTAAGAAAAAACTATCTTAAATCTCAATTAACTTTTGACAGAACCAGATGGAATCTACTGGTCAGACTCAAAATTCTTTTTTAGAAGCTTTTCAAAATCCGAAGGTTTTATATCTTTAATAAAATCCTTAAATTCCTTAGCTTCTTCTTCATCTTTTTCCACATCGGTAGAAATTGCACCAACTGCCAAAACATTTGATGTAACATAAATTGGAACATCAGCTCTAAGTGCGATAGCGATGGCATCCGACGGACGAGAATCTATTTGAATTTCTTTTTGTAATTTATCATTATACATATATACGCAAGAAAAATATGTCTGATCATCAACATCATTTATTTCAACTTTTGTTATTTTAAATTCGGATTGTTTTGCTATATCAATAAACAAATCATGTGTCATGGGTCGAGAAGAAGGAATACTTTCTATTTTTCTTATAATAGCACTTGCCTCGGCAGAACCAATCCAAATCGGAAGAGCTTTTCTGTTGTCTATATCATTTAAAACTACAATGGGCGAACCTGTTCTGGTATCAAGAGCTATGCCCATTACTCTCATTTCTATCATTTAAAAATCTCCTTTTAATAAATGAAATTATAACATTAAAGTAAATATAAATTTACAAATAATTAGACTATTTTTTAAAAAATAAGATATAATACATGTTATATCAAATGGGGAGCATTAATAATTTATGGATACAAATATATTAACTTTTATAGAAAAAAGAACAAAAGAACTTGAAGACCATGTCGCCCTCGGCATTAGATCAAACTTGGGTTGGAGCGAAATTACATTCAAGGGCTTAAGCATACTTTCAAGAAAATTAGCAAGCTATTTAATTGATATCGGAATAAATAAGGGTGATAAAATTGCTATCCTTTCGGAATCTATGCCTGAACTTGGCGCAACACTGTTTGCTTCCGTATTATCTGGAGCAACAAGCGTCCCGTTGGATGTTAAACTTACAATACATGAACTTACTCATATACTTAGCGACTGCGAACCTAAAGTGATGCTTGTTTCAAGTACTCATTACGAAGATGCAATAAAATTACAAAAATTAGTACCTTCAATAGAACATATTATTATAATTGACGGCAAAAGAACAAATCAGGAGCATGTTAATCTTCACTCATTGGAAGATTTACCGGACAAAAAATGGAGACACAGAAATCCCGACAAAACAGCATTAATTGTATATACTTCAGGGACAACAGGTAATCCGAAAGGTGTTGAAATAACATACAGGAACATGCTGCAGCAAGTTCTTGCAGTCGGCAAATGCTTCAGTTTCGACAGGAACGATGCCATGCTTTCAATCCTTCCTATGAATCATCTTTTTGAAATTTCAGTCGGTTTTATGTCATTTTTAAACAAAGGCGCATCAATATATTATTCAAACAGTCTGAAACCTAAAGATATCTTCCCAATTATGCGAGAAAAAAAGATTACATTTATGGTTGCCGTTCCCGCATTTTTAAAACTGATGAAAACGACAATAGAAGCTGAGATTAAACAATATGGACCATTTAAAAAAGCATTCTATGACTTTAAATATGCAATAGCAGCAATAGCTAACAACAAAACTCTTTCTAAAATCTTATTTAGAGAACTAAATCAAAAATTTGGCGGCAGGTTTAAAGGCTTCATGTCCGGAGGTGCCCCGCTTGATATGGCGGTTGCAAAATTCTTCGAAACAATTGGTATAACAATATATGAAGCGTACGGTCTTTCAGAAGCAAGTCCTATTATAACCATGAATAACGAAAAACACCGCAAACTGGGCTCTGTCGGAAGGCCGATATACGGTGTAAAAGTCAGAATAGATTCAAAAACCCATGAATTACAGATTATGGGCGAAAATATAATGAAAGGTTATTACAACAAACCCGAACTCACTCGTGAGGCATTTTGCGAAGATGGCTGGCTTAAAACCGGCGATATAGCAAAGATAGATTCTAACGGATATGTATACATTACCGGCAGAATTAAAAACATGATTGTCTTATCAGGGGGTAAAAAAGTATTTCCGGAAGAAGTTGAAGCTGTTTTAATAAAAAGCCCCTTGATTGAAGAAGTGCTTGTATATTCTGATGTCATAAAAACGGGTTCAAAACAAGGCACCGAAGAAATTATTGCAAAAATACATCCCACAAAAGAAACAATAGAAAAATTTGACGATATCGAACTTGAAAAAGCAATCAGAACTGAAGTCAAAAAACTTTCTCTTGAATTATCATCATACAAGAGACCAAATAATATCGTTATAACGAAAGACCCTCTGCCAAGAACAGGTATTTCGAAAATTTCAAGAAAAAAAGCTATGCAAAACGCTTAAAAACGGTCTTATGACCGTTTTTATTTTATATTAGAAGTTTTACAAATTCGTCAATTTCACTCTCTTGTACTTTTTTCAGCGAAGACTTGATATTTAATTTAGTTTCAATAAACTCGATATTTTTTAAATTAGAAAGTTCTTTTTTAATTAAATCTCCGCAGCAACAAGCCCAGCTGCCATTTTCAATAATCGCAAAAGTACGATTTTGAATATTATGACTTACAATATCTTTGATTAAGTGATCCATCTTAACAAAAATAGCATTATTATAAGTAGTCGAAGCAAGAATAACCTTCGAAGACTTAAAAATATCAGAAATTACAAAAGAGCTGTGGGTATGAGAAACATCATACATTTTTATATTATGCACTCCTGCTTGAGATAACTTATTTGCAATAATTTCAACCGCATTTTGCGTACCTCCGTATACGCTGGCATAAGCAATAACAACAGAATCATCCTCAGGTAAATAATTGGCCCAAAGAGAATATTTATCCATTAGAAAAGAAATATTTTCCTTGATTATAAGGCCATGCAAAGGACAAATCAGCTCTATATCAAGTGTTTTTGCTTTATTTAAAAGTGCATTTACTTGAGGACCGTATTTTCCTACAATATTTGAATAATAACGTCTGTACTCATTAATTCTGCATTCAAAATCAATTTCGCAGTCGAATATATTACCGTTTATTGCTCCAAAAGCACCAAACGCATCAGCACTAAATAAAGTTTTATTATATAAATCATAAGTAACCATGGTTTCAGGCCAATGTACCATAGGAGCCATATAAAATTTTAATGTATGTTTTCCGACAGTAAGACAATCGCCTTCTTTTACAATATGAAAATTATTTTCTATATCTGTTTCAAATTCAAAAAATTGAAAAAGCATTTGACGCGCTTTTTGGTTGCAAACAATTTTTATATCCGGATATTTTTGTATTACATCTTTAATTAATGCACTATGGTCAGGTTCTAAATGATTAATAACCAAATAATCAAGAGGTTTTGAATTAAGAACAAAATCCAAATTGTCAAAAAACTGCCCGCAACAAGTTTTATCAACTGTATCAAATAACACTGTCTTTTCATCGGTTAACAAATATGAATTATAGCTCATTCCGTTACTAACAGGATATACATTTTCAAAAAGCGATATTTTCCTGTCGCTTACACCGATATAAAATAAATCATTAGCAATTTTTCTT
>CALVAW010000005.1 GCA_944325655.1 Candidatus Gastranaerophilales bacterium | reverse complement strand
TTTGGAGCTACTGAGGATTAGCGTTTTGTTTATTAAATTGTTTCATCATCGCTCAATAGCGGAGCTTGCTCCGGTTATTTAACCGTTCGTTTCACTCACTTTGGAGCTACTGAGGATTAGCGTTTTGTTTATTAAATTGTTTCATCATCGCTCAATAGCGGAGCTTGCTCCGGTTATTTAACCGTTCGTTTCACTCACTTTGGAGCTACTGAGGATTAGCGTTTTGTTTATTAAATTGTTTCATTATCGCTCAATAGCGGAGCTTGCTCCGGTTACTTAACCGTTCGTTTCACTCACTTTGGAGCTATTAAGCACTGTACACCTCTTATAGGGTACTTTTTAAATATATCAAAAAAAATTTATTTTGCAAGTATTTTTTAAAAAGTAGTTTATTAAACTTTTTGGGACTTTTAAGATTGAAAAAAAAATGCTATAATTACTTACAAATTTACTAAGGAGATGTTATGTGTAAAAAAGACGACAGTTCATTTGGTTTTGCAATGGGTATTTTGGCAGGTGTTGTCGGTGGCATAATTGCCGGTGTTCTTCTTGCTCCAAAATCAGGAGAAGAGTCAAGAAAAGAACTTAAAGAAAAGATTGACAACCTTTATGAAAAATATTCACCCGAAGTGATGCATGCAAAAGAACAGGCTTTGTGTGCAATAAAAGGTTCAAAAGATAAGATAGAAGATGCATATAAAAAATTTAATGACTATTTGAAAGCAAAACAGTTGGCAAAAGCTAAAAATAACGAAACTAATGTTGATGAAATGTAGGTAAATATGTCGGAAGCAAGTCTGAGTTTTTCAATACTAATGTTTACAAGTGTTATATGTTTGATTATTTTGACAATTTTTATTTGCAAACTGATTGTCAGTGTTACCAAGTTAACTGATAATGTTAACGTTATTGCATCAAGTGTACAAAAAGAAATTGAGCCGACTTTGAAAGAATTAAAAGAAGCCGCTAAATCGATTAATTCAATAGCAAATTCAGCGGATACAAAGTTTCAAAGCACGAAAGCCAGCATATCATCATTATTGGGAGCAAGTGCTTGCTTTGGCGGCAAATTAAAAAGTTTTTTAAAAGGAATCACAAAAGGCATTTCTTTTGGTTTGGGCTTATTTAAAAAATAATAAAGAAAGGAAAATACTATGTCAGCAGGTAAATTTATAGCAGGTTTTGTAGTAGGCGGAGTGGTAGGAGCTCTTGCAGGAATATTGCTTGCTCCAAGATCCGGTGAAGAAACTCGTGAAATGATTAAGGATTCGTCTCAAAAAGCTTATGATAAAGCGCAAAGTGCTGTTAAAGAAATTCAGCAAAAAGCAGAAAATATAAGCAATGAAATGTCTAAAAAAGGCGAAGAATTAATCGGTAAAATTCAAGGAATGATAGACAAGCAAAAAAAACAAGAAGGATAAAACGAGGCAATTGCCTCGTTTTTTATTAGAATTTAAAATTAAAATAAAAATTTAACACAAAGTGCAATTGAGCCTGTAGCATCTTTAACGGTACAAGAATGATTTATAATTTATAAATTTTATTCAAAATATTTTTAATACAATTTTTTGAGTTATGATTTTTCTTAATGAATTCAAGGCTTTTTTCAACTATTTTATTGTATTCTTCTTTATTATTAAGATAAAAGTTTATTTTAGATATTAAATCGTCAATATCTTTGTATGTTGGAATTATATTTTCGAATAAATCAAGTTCTTTTCGTTCGTCGGATATTATAAGTCTTTTACAGGCTAAAACCTGAAAAGTTCTGTAATTAAGCGAGCTTACACCCTGAGCATTTATATTGTACACAATTTTTGTGTCGTTAATGGCATTTGCCATGTCATTTTCATTATCTATAAAACCTTTGTAAGTGTTTCTTAAAATTTCTTTTTCAAAATCATTTTTACATCTTGAAAGTGCGTCTAGGTAATGTTTTTCAATAGCATGCCAGCTAAATTTTAAATTTTTAAAGTGTTTATTTAAATTTAAATATGTTTCAAGTCTTATTTTTGTGTCGAGTCTTCCCATAAAAGAAACGTCAAAAGATGTTTTAGACAGGGGTTTTAATTCTTTATAAATTTCACAATTAACAAAATGCGGAAAATAAAATACATTTTCTTTTTTTGATAATTCTCTGTCCCAATAAAAAACAAAAATATCATTATTTTTTAAGTATTTATAATATTCCAAATACCCGACGCCTGAGGTTTTTTGCTGTATGTCATCTGAAAAATAAGCAATAGTCGGAATGTTTAAATTATTATCAATCTTGAATTTTACCGGCGAAAAATCATAGCCGACAATAAATCCATAATTTTTATAATCAAAATCGACTTTATTTTTATAAAGTTCATCATAAATGTCGATTTTAAATCCGTTTTGAATAAAACCATCTTTAATGCTTGAGATAGTTAATCTTCCGCCTATACTTTCAGGAAAAATTATGAGAATTTTTTTTAAGTTATTTTTTGACATATTCTAAAACTTCAAAAATTTTTGTTTTTTTGTGTGAAATATTATCTATATATTTTTTCATAAATAGAAAACATTTTTTCAAAACTGCTATATTGGCGAGTTTATCATATTTTGTTTCTTGTAAAAAATTAACATCAGAGAGCGTTTGCATAAAATCTCTTATTTTATCATGAATTTTTATGCAATTTTTATCTTCAACCGCACATTTTTTACACAAGAAGCTTCCTTGTTGGAATGAGAATAGTGCGTCATTTTTAATTTCTTTTTGACAAATGCTGCACATTTTAAAATCAATTCCCCAGCCGAGAATATTCATGAGTTTAATTTGAAATTTTAAGATAGAAAGCAGTATTTCTTCTTTTGATTTTGCATTTGAAATTTTATCGTATGCATTAAAGATTAAGTTATATATTTCTTCGCTGTTTTCATTATGATTATATTGGTTAGAACAAAAAATATTAATTATTTCCGCAATATACATTGAATATGATAGTTTATCCAAATCATTTCTTATTTTTGAAAAAGTGTTTAAACTTTGAGCTTCTGCGATTGTGTCTAAATTTTTTCCTTCAAAAAGCATCAGTTTGTTTGCGATGAACATTTGAATTCTTGCCCCGAGTTTTGATTTCGGACGCTTTGCTCCTTTTGCCACAGCCCTTATTAAACCTTTTGTTTTGGAAAACATTATAACAATGTTATCATTATCATTTAAGGGATAATTTTTTAAATTTATTGCTTCTGTCGTAAAATTTTTTCTCAATTATCTCACCAAATTTAAAAAATCTTCCAAAGCACTCATTTGTATATTAATTCTTGCAGATTGATTTATAGAAGCAAATAAGCTTCTGAAATTTTCTCTGACGTTAATATCTTTGTCTAAAATAAATATGTCTTCTACTTTATTATTTAATTTTAATGCGCTTAAGAGTAGATTTGCCGTTGTTTTTTCGTCTGTATTCGGATGCACTATAAACCAAACATCTGAATTAGCAAGTGAAATAAGAGCTTCATTGTAATAATCTAAATTAAGTTCGCAATTATATGTATTGGCATAAAAATCGGCGAACATTGGATTTTTGCATTTTGGACATTCTAAAACAATTGATGTTATTTCGTTGTTTTTATTTAAATATTTTTCTTTGCAATCGTTGCAAACAAACAAGTTCGAAAGACCAAACAGAGGAATGAGCTTCGTTTGAGCTGATTCGTTTTTTCCCATAAGAGAATATGAAAGTTCATTTTTTTCAAAAAGTTCAATTAAATTTTTGCTTGATGAATTTGTAATTAAGTTTATTTTGTGTGAGGTTGTTTTTAATTGTTCCAAAAGATTTTTTAACTCGGATACATTTGTGTTTGTTTGGGTATTTATCTCGCATAGGAGTCTTAATACTTCTTTCATTTCACTGTTTTGGGATTTTGAAATCAATTCCCTGTATTTTATAATGTTTTTTGCTTTTTCGTTTGAGTTATCCTGTCCGTAATATATTGCAACAGTTTTTGCTTTTATCGGCATTTGTTCATATTGAGTATTTTCTTTATTAATGTTTTCATGTTGGTTTTGTTGAGTGTCTTGTTGAATTTGTTGTGTTTCATTTTCGGAGTTTTCTTCATAGGAGTTATGTTCTTGAGAAAAATTTTCTGTTGTTGAAATTGTTGGTGTTGAAAATTCTTCAAAAGGTTTTGTTTCAAATGAATTTTCAAAATTCGGTTCATAACTTGTTTGCACTGTTTTTGCGCTAAAAGCATCAAAAGCACTCATTTTTTGTTCTTCAGGTTGTTGCACTTCTTTTTCTTGAACATTGTTTGAGTTGTAGCTCAGAGAAGTTAAACTTGAAACCCTGTTTTGATTTAATGCTTCATAAGGTGAAGTAGAAGTGTCTGCGTTTATTCCTCGCTCTGATAAGATATCTTCTATTGTGGGGGTTAATAGGTCTTTTATGTCTTGCGGAATTGAAGCGTTATTTGAAACTTCCATAAAAATTTCCTTCAGTAAATCTAAATATTCGAATTTATGCCCGCTGTGATATTTTTCATGCAGTTTATATGCTCCGTCTTTTAAGAGTTTATAGTCGGTTTTTCTCAAAGCAACTTCAAGTCTTTTAATTGTCATTATTTCTGATTCCGGAAATGGCGTCATATTTTCTACTCCTTATTGTGTTATAACCGTATATTATAAAATTGTTTCATCTACAACATTATTTCTGTAAATACCTCTTAGCATTTGGTCCATTTCGACTTTCTCAAGGCTGTATTCAAGCGCTACCTCTTTTGTTATTATGCCTTTTTCATATAAGTCAAATAACGATGTATTCATTGTTGTCAAATTAGGTTGCTTACTCATTTGCATTAAATGGTATATTTCATTGAATTTTCCGTCTTTTACATAATCTATAACAGTTGAAGTAAAAGTTAAAATTTCGACTGCAGGAGTAAGTGCGCCGTTGTTTGTAGTTGGAACAAGCTGTTGATGCACTATTCCTCTGATGCAATTTGCAAGTCTTTTCATAAATTGACCTTGACCGTATTCTTCTATAAACCCTTTCAGGCGGTTAATTGAAGGAATTGTTCCGTTTGTGTGGACGGTTGAAAAGACCAGATGCCCTGTTTCGGAAGCTTGTATGGCACTTAAAAGGGTGTCTTTATCGCGTATTTCTCCGACAAGAATAACGTCAGGGTCTTGTCTGAGTGCATATTTTATTCCGGTTTTAAAATCTTTAACGTCTATATCGAGAGTTCTTTGGGTGATTATAGATTTTTTATCTTCGTATATAAATTCTACGGGGTCTTCAATTGTTACCACATGATTTTTTCTGGTTTGGTTGATTATTTCTATCATGCTTGCAAGGGTGGTTGATTTTCCGGAACCCGTTGCACCGGAGACAAGAACAATGCCGTTGTTGAATTTTGTGAATTCTTTTAAATATTCCGGTAAAGCAAGCTCTTCTAAGGATTTTATATAATAAGGAATTGTCCTGAAGGTGAACTTACCATGGTATATGTCTTTGCAATAATTGACTCTGTATCTGGATACCCCTTCGATTTCGTATATGTAATCAAAATCTTTTTTTTCTTCTATTGTGTCTTTATATTCAAAAGGCAGTGTTTTTTCAAGAATTGCCTGAATGTCAGAATAAGTTATTATGTCTGTTGAAATTTTATAAATTTCCCCGTTTATTCTTAAAGAAGGTATTTTATTGCAATTTATATGTATATCAGATGCTTGAGCCTTTTGTGACTTTATTAAAAAATCATCTAAATTGAATGTCATTAATGTAAACTCCTTAATATTATATTCTATATTGTATTTTTTAATTATGCAATTTATGTAAAATTGTTAATTTTACTAAAAATATTAAATGTGTTAATATTAAACTATGTCTATATTAAAAATAATTGAGTACGGGAATCCTATTTTAAGGGAAAAATCTAAAGAAGTTACAAAAGTTTCCAAAAAAATCAAAACCTTAATAACCGATATGTTGGATACTATGTATAGTGCAAATGGAGTTGGACTTGCCGCTCCTCAAGTCGGGGAAAATTTAAGAATATTTGTAATTGATGTATCGGATCCTTCGGGGCCTATTAATCCTTTGGTTTTTGTTAATCCGAAAATAATAAAAAAATCGGGTGCAATAAACAGCTACGAGGGTTGCTTGAGTTTTCCGAAAGCCTATACAAATGTTCGAAGGTATGCAAATGTCATGGTAAAAGCGCTTGATATTAACGGCAGACCATTTATTAAAGAAGCTCGTGACGGTGAACTTTTAGCGCGAGCAATACAACACGAATTTGACCATTTAGACGGCAAGCTTTTTATAGATCATTGCAGAAACAGATTTGAAGCGGATAGTGTATTGAAGAAATTTAATCTTCCTCCTGTCGAAGTAGACAAGCTTTTAGACGAACAAGAGCTTGAAGAAGAGATAGTAAAATATGAACAAGAGCACCCTGAAGTTGTGGAAAAATTGAAAAAAGAGCTGGAGGAAAATCAATAAAAATGATAAAAATCGTTTTTTTTGCAACCCCGAATATTGCTCTTAAAAGTTTTGATTTTTTCATAAAATCACCTGATTATGAGGTTTTAGCTTTAGTTACGCAAAAAGCAAAGCCGCAAAACAGAGGAAAAAGAATTGTTGAACGTGAAATAACAAAAATGGCAAAAGAAAACAATATAGTTGTTTTTGAACCTGATAAAATTTCAAAAGAACCGGAGATTATTGAAAGATTGAAATTAATGCAGCCTGATTTTTTTGTTACTTTTGCTTTCGGTCAAATTTTATCTCAAGAAGTTATAGATATTCCAAAATTTGCTACAATTAATTTGCATGCAAGCTTGCTTCCTGAATACAGAGGCGCAAATCCAATTGCATCTGCGATTATTGAAGGCAAAAAAGAAACAGGTATTACAACCATGAAAACCGTTCTTGAGCTTGATGCTGGAGATATATGTTTGCAAGAAAAAATTGAGATTGCTCCCGAGATGAACGTGGTTGAACTTATGGAAAAAATCTCTGAACTTTCTCCGAATATATTGGATAAGACATTAAAAGGGTTGTTTCAAGGTACTTTAAAAACAACCGCACAAGATAACAGCAAGGCTACTTTTACAAAAAAATTGCAAAAAGAAGAAAAAGAAATTAATTGGCAAAATTCCGCTCAAAAATTGCATGATAAAATTAGAGGAATGTATATGATAAATACTAATCATGCGTGTTTTAAGGGTAGAGTTGTTAAAGTTTTAAAAACAGAAGTTTTAAAAGAAAATAAAGGTTCAGCAGGTGAAATTATAGAAATATCGAAAAACGGTGTGGTTGTTAAATGTTTGGAAGATGCATTAAGATTGATTATCGTAAAGCCGGAAGGAAAAGGCGAAATGAATTCTTTCGACTGGGCAAACGGAGCCAGAATTAAAGAAGGAGATTTTTTTAAATAATGTTTCAAAGAGGAATTAGAGGCGCAATAACTCTTGAAGAAAACACGAAAGAAAATATAAAAAGTGCTACAGTTGAGCTTTTGGGCGAAATTTTAAAAAGAAATGACGTTAATATCGAAGATATATCTTTTGTTATATTTACTTTAACAAGAGATATTAATGCGGATTTTCCGGCTAAATATGCAAGAGAGAGTTTTGATTTTAAATATGTTCCTATGATGTGTTATAACGAAGCGGATATAGACGGGGCTATAAATATGTGTCTCCGTATTTTGGTAAATTTTAATACAAATAAGAAACAAGAAGAAATAAAGCATATTTATCTTAAAGGTGCAGAAAGATTAAGGCAGGATTTAAAGTAGGTAAAAATGAGTGATATTATTAAAAAAGAATACATAGATTATCCTTATTTGGAAAAACCGCTCAGTGTTTATACTTTTGAAAACGGACATAAAGCGGTTTTAGCATACAAGAAAAGCCCGATGATAAATATAAGTTCATGGGTTAAAACAGGTTCAATTAATGAAAACAGTGAAAATAACGGCGTTTCACATTTTGTAGAACATTTGCTTTTTAAAGGTACGACAAAATACCCTGCCGGATGTTTTGACAGAACAATGGAACAAAAAGGCGGCATAATTAATGCTGCAACTTGGAAAGATTATACTTTTTATTACATAAATATTCCGAAGGAACATTTCAATATAGCACTTGAAATGCATGCAGATATGATGGTGGATGCAATTTTTCCTACGGAAGAGATAGGTCCAAAGTTCAATCCTGAAGGCGAATCTCCAAAAGAAAAAAGGGAAAGATATGTTGTAATTGAAGAAATCAGAATGGGAGAAGATAATAATTGGCGAAAAGTGTATAAAAATCTTAATTCTTCTCTATATGAAAAGCATCCGTATAAACGTGAAGTAATAGGTACAAAAGAAATAATTGCAAATATTTCCCAAAAGGAGATATTGAGATATTATAAAACATTTTATATTCCTTCAAATATTACTACAATTGTTGTCGGAGAGTTTGACGAAGAAAATGTCATTAAATTAATTCAAGAAAATTTTGTTTTTAAGCAAGATTTTAATTTTGAAAAATGTGTACCCGATGAGAGAATAAGAGAAATTACAATTAAGTCTCCAAGAACAATTGTTGATTATGCTGAAATTAATACAGGCTATATTATGATTGGAGCTTTAGCAGACAGTGCAAAAAATTTAAAAGAAACAATAGCGCTTGATTTGCTTTCAACAATCTTGGGGGACGGTAAAAGTTCAAGGTTATATACGGATTTAATAGAAAGTAAACAAGAGCCTTATTATTATCAACTTGAGAGCTGCCATTATCAATTTAAAGATGGTGATAATTTCTTTATTGAAGCTAATTTCGAAGCCTCGAAAAAAGATATTGTAATTCAAGAGCTTAAGTCTCATTTGAAGAAGCTTGAAAAAATAGAAGAAAATGAATTAATAAAAGCAAAAAAACGTGCTAAAGTTAATTTTGCTCAAGATTCGGAAATGGTTGCAGATATTGCGGATGCAATAGGTTATTGGAGTACTGTTTGTGACGATATATCTCTTGCAAATCGTTATTTGTCGGTTTTGGAAGAGATAAATTGTTCATATTTACAAGAAATTGCAAAGAAATATCTTAATCCGAATAAAGTATCAATCAGTTTGCTTTTACCCAAGGAGAAAATTAATGAAATATCATAACGTTGACGGAATAAATGTACTTCTTGAAAAAACACCAAAGACCCCGAGAATTGCGGTAAATTTCTTTTTTAAAACAGATAAAAAAGAAAAGTTTTTTGGCGTAAATGCGCTGTTGGCAAGATTGTTATTGCAAGGAACAAAAAAATATAGTGCGGTAGAATTATCAAAAGAATTTGAAGAGGAATGTATCGATATTACTTTTAAAGCTAAACAGGATTATATAAAGGCAAGTTTGATTTTTTTGAATGAAGATTTTAAAAAGGCAATGGTGCTTTTTAAAGAGTTAATGTTAAATTCAACATTCGATGATTTTGAAAAGGAAATAATAAAAATTAAAGGCGAGATAATATCTGATTTAGATAATCCAAAAATGAAGCTTACGGATGCTTTGATAAGAAATATGTATCCTATTCATCCATACGGCTCTGTGCATACAAGAATATTGGAAGATATAGATAAAATATCAAAGAATGATATAATTAGCGCTCATCAGGATATTTTAAACTCTCAAAAAGCGGTTTCAATTGTCGGAGATATTAATCAAAATGATGTTTTGGAGTATTTGAAGAGTGAATATTCTTTTATGGCGACAAGTCAAAGTAAAGATGAAGTGGAAGATATTTTTGAATTAAACGAAGACAAAAATATATGGTTAACAAAAAATGATGCTTCACAGGCTCAGATTATTCAAGGTTGGATTATTGAATCATTTAAAAGCGATAAATGTGCAAAATATGCGGTTTTGAATAATATTTTGGGTTCTTCCGGATTATCCTCCAGATTATTTGTTAATTTAAGAGATAAGCAAGGGCTGGCATATACTGTCAGAAGTCAATATGAGACATTATTACACAGCGGTATTTTTAATATGTATATTGGTACTGCACCGACAAATATTGAAAAATCTCTTAAGGGTTTTGAGGATGAACTTAGGAAATTAGCGCAAACTCCGCCTGATGAAATTGAATTACAAGGAGCAAAAGAAAATCTTTCGGGAAGGATGAAATATTTTACTCAAAATAATGCACAAATTGCTTCCGTGTATGGTTATAATTATATCATGGGGCTTGGTTTGGATTATAATGAGGAGTTTATTGCTGAAATAAACAAAGTTGAAGCAAAAAGTGTTTCAGAAATGGCTCAAAAGCTTCTCGAAGCTCATAAAGTGACGGCAATAATTGCTCCTGAAGTATATAAACCGAATAATTTTTAATAATCTACTACATTTATATTACATTTCTTAACAATCTATTTTCTTTTGGTAAAATAGATTGTATTATTATTGTGTTGTTAATGCTTCGGCTAGTATGCGAATTGGGGTAATACCCCATTTTTTTTCCTCAAAATCATACTTTTAAACTAAACACATGTTTTTAAAATGTGCTAAACTTAACCATATATGAAAGGAGCATATTTTAATGGATCCGAAAGACGAGAAATATTTAATACTGGAACAATACAGAATATATTCGGAAGCAAAAGAAAAATTTATTGACAGACAATTTTCAACTAATAGATTTTATCTTGTTTTGAATATAATTATTTTGGTAACGACTTATGTATTGAGTACTTTAACTCCTCAATATCCGCCTGTTATAGTACTTTGTATAATAGGAATTGCGGCAACATTAATGTGGTGGATGAATATTGACTCATACCAGTTATTAATTAAAGTTAAATATTCAAAGGTTTTGGAATATTTGGAAACAAAGCTTCCTGAACAACCGTATCATAAGGAATTTGTTGATTATAGTCAAATGAAAAAGAAAAATAATTTAATTGTGTTTGGAGATTTTCAAAAAAGCTTAACTTTGATAATTGCATGTGTATATTTTGTTGTTTGTACATATTGCATTACAAATATGATTAGATATCAAGTGATGTAATGAAAAAGATAAATTTTAAAAGCCGGCTTATAACCGGCTTTTATTTTGCGTTTTTTGTGTTATTTTATTATTATGTTTACCGGTTTAATTGAAGCAGTGGGCGAAGTTGAAAAATTTTTTTTAAATGATGTCGGCGCCAGAATAAAATTCAGATGCGGCAGCGACTGTGACTTTTCTGATGTGAAAGTCGGGGATTCAATTGCTGTAAATGGTGTTTGTTTGAGCGTTACTGCTGTAGATTTACCCTTTTTTGAAGCAGATATTATGAATGAAACGCTTAAATTGACAAATCTAAAAAATTTAAAAAAGGGGAATGAAATAAATCTTGAGCGTTCATTAAAACTTAATTCAAGACTTGACGGGCATATTGTTTCGGGACATATAGATACAATTGCAAAAGTTAAATCTATTGTTAAAGAGGGTTTTTCTAAAAAAATTATTTTTGCTTGCGATACTGATTTAATCGTAAAAAAAGGCTCGATTGCAATTAATGGCGTCAGTTTGACAGTAAGCGACTTGCGGAAGGATTGTTTTGAAGTTTCATTAATACCCGAAACAATAAATAATACTAATTTAAAAAAAATAAAAGTTGGTGATATAGTTAATATTGAGTATGATTTATTTGCGAAATATATTAAAAAATTTTTTAATGTGCCGCAAAAAAAAGGAATAACAATTGAGTTTTTAAAGAAGAACGGATTTTAAATTTGTTGGTGCGAGGTGATTTTATGTTTAGTTCAATAGAAGACGCTCTTGTAGATTATTCAAAAGGTAAAATAATTATCGTTGTAGATGATGAAAATCGTGAAAACGAAGGGGATATGATTTGTAATGCTAAATTTGTTACCCCGAGTGTGATTAATTATATGGCACAAAATGCGCGGGGTCTTATTTGTGTTGCTATTGATAAAAATATTGCAGACAAAATGGAACTTAATCAAATGGTTGCTCAGAATACGGAAAGTATGAAGACAGCTTTTACGGTTTCTATTGATGCTGATGAAAAATTCGGTGTTACAACAGGTATTTCTGCTTATGACAGGGCAAAAACAATAGAAGTTTTGATTAATGAAGATTCTCTTCCACAGGACCTGAGGAGACCGGGTCATCTTTTTCCTTGTGTTTCAAGAGAGGGCGGTGTTTTGGAGCGAATCGGACATACTGAAGCGGTAGTTGATTTTGCAAAGCTTACAAATTTGCCGCATGCCGGTGCAATGTGCGAAATTATGACTCCTGACGGACATATGGCCCGCAGAGATTATATTTTGGATTTTGCAAAAAATAACGATATTAAGGTGGTAACGGTTGCCGATTTGGTTAAATATCGTATTTCAAGAGAAACTACGGTAAAAATGGAAGCGAGTGCTAAACTGCCATGCGAATTTGGAGAGTTCACAATTTTAGGATACAGAAATATCTTGAATAATGATGAGTACGTAGCACTTGTGAAAGATGACGGTTCTGATAAAATTCCTATGGTAAGAGTTCATTCCGAGTGTTTGACGGGTGATGTTTTTCATAGTTTGAGATGTGATTGCAATTATCAGTTGCATACAGCTTTGTCTATGATAAATGCATACGGCAAAGGAGCATTGGTATATATGCGAGGGCAAGAAGGTCGAGGAATAGGTCTTATTAATAAAATTAAAGCTTATGCGCTTCAGGATAAAGGTGAAGATACTGTTCAGGCAAATGTTTCTTTGGGCTTTGCTCCGGATTTGAGGGACTATGGTACGGGAGCTCAAATATTAAGACAATTAGGATATAAAAAATTTAATCTTTTGACAAATAATCCGAAAAAAATTGTAGGACTTGAAGGATATGGGCTTGAAATCCATGAAAGAATTCCGATTGAACCTATTATAAATAAATATAACGAAAAATATATAAAAACAAAAATCGAAAAAATGCACCATTTAATAGGATAAAAGTGTATTTCAAACATTAAATGATACATTTCTACATAATTATTTGATAAAGGTAATGTTTCCATGGTACAATTTGTAAAAACTAAGGGAAGTATTGCTTTTATGTATGATGTTGTTGTATTAGAAGAAAAATATTTTAGGGTATTTCAAGGGGCGTATAACGATTTTCGCCTTAAAGCCAGAACTGATTATAAATTTGAAATTGACCCTCTGTTGTACGAGGATTTTATTGAATCTTTTAAAAGCGGTTTGATTAATTGTATAGTATTGTTAGAAGATTCAATCCCTACTGGTTTTTTAGCTTATACTACGGTTCCTAAGGATGTTATTGAATTATTTGTAATACATTGCCTTGGAAACGAAGGAATAAATGAAAAAAGAAGAATGCTTTTTGATAAATTCATGGAATTAACTAAAAGTATAAGAAAACATTCGGTTGTCAGCTATGCAATGCTCGGCATACAAGAACCTTTTAGAAAGGATGTTGCTGAATACGGATATAGCTTTATTGATACCGGTGTTGTTGTTTTTGATATTAAAAATAAACAGTTAATTAAAGAGCTTACGCAATTTAATTTTATGGATTTACCTATAGGGTATAAATTAACTCCATATAGAGACATTTATTTTGAAGAATTATCTGATGCAATTTATAACTCTTTTAGAGATTCTTCCGATGTTAATTTTGATGTAAGATTTGCTTCTATTGACGGTTGCAGAGATATTGCTCATAAAATAACAACTTCAATATACGGCAGATTTTTGCCTCAAGCGAGTAAAATTTTATTATATGAAAACAGGCTTGCCGGTTTTTGTTTAGCAAATGTTACCGGAGATGGCATAGCTAATTTACCTTTAATAGGTTTATTGCCGGAGCATAGAGCGAAAAAATTATCAAAGCCTTTGGTAAAGGCAGTTGTGTCAGATGTTATTAAACTCCATCAAGGCAGCATAATTGAATTAAATGAATTAAATGCAAGTTTGGATTTGAGTTTAACCAGTGCTGTAAGAATGTATGAGTCGGTCGGTTTTACTCAGGCTTACAGATATTCACAGGCTTATTTACCTAAAGGGTAGGAGGTAAAATGTATAAAGTATTAATTACGGATAAAATTAATGATTTAGCCGTCAAGATTGTAGCGCGAGTTGCACAGGCGGACAGTTTACCTACAATGGATGAAGATGAGCTTTGTAAGATTATTGGCGAATATGATGCTATTTTGGTTCGTTCTCAAACAAAAATTACTAAAAAAATAATTGATGCTGGTAAAAAATTAAAAATTATCGCTCGTGCAGGTGTTGGGGTTGATAATATAGATGTAAATTATGCTACTGAAAAAGGTATAATAGTTGTCAACTCACCGGATGGCAATACTCATGCGGCAGCAGAACATACAATTGCCATGATGATGGCGATGTCAAGAAATATTCCGGCTGCGGATGCTTCAGTTAAAAAAGGTCTCTGGGAACGCTCTAAATTTATAGGAGTTGAAGTATATAATAAAACTTTAGGAATTATCGGGCTTGGAAAAATCGGTTCTCATGTTGCAAGTGTTGCTCTTTCATTGGGAATGAAAGTTGTTGTTTTTGATCCCTATGCAAACCCTGAAATAGTTGAAAAAATGGGAGCAAAATATATTAAACATTTGGATGATTTTTGGGGATTGTGTGATTATATTACAATTCATACTCCAAAAACAAAAGAAACCGCAAGTTTGATAAATGTTAACACTCTAAACAGAATGAAAAAAGGTGTCAGAATCATAAATTGTGCCCGTGGCGGAATAATTGATGAAAATGCTCTTTGTGATGCTATTAAATGCGGGCAGGTTGCTCAATGTGCCATTGATGTGTATGAAGATGAGAAAAATGTTTCAAATTCTCCTCTTTTAGAGCTTAATGAGAAGGCAATTTTAACGCCGCACTTGGGTGCAAGTACGGATGAGGCACAAATAAATGTTGCTTTGGATGTTGCAAATCAGGTTGCAGAGGTTTTATCCGGCGGAAATGCTACAAGTGCTATTAATATTCCTGCTATGAAGCCGCAGAAGCTTGAAGCGGTCAAGGAATATATGGATTTAGCGTTAAATATTGCTCAAATTGCATCGCAGTTATCTAAAGGTGCAATTAAGGAAATTTCTGTAGCAGTTGGCGGCAGGTTGTCCGAGTTGGATGTATCCCCATTGGAAATAGCTATTTTAAAAGGCGTATTAAGCACTAATATGGTCGGGATTAATTATGTAAATGCTCCTGTTGTTGCAAAACAAAGGGGAATAGAAGTTAGAACTTCAAAAACAAATGATAGTGAAAATTCAATAGCTTTAAGCATACAAACGGATGAATTCACATCTTTTGTAAAAGGTGCACTTATTGCAAAAGATATAAAACATATTGTGCGAATTAATAATTATAAAGTTTCTATCGAGCCGAAAAAACATCTGCTTTTAGTACCTCACATTAATAAACCTAACATGGTTGCAAAGGTGGCAAGTATATTGGGTGCAGATGAGATTAATATATCGGGCATGCAGGTTAATCAATCTGCAAATGATGCTGAAAAATCTATTATGATTATTAATACAGATAGCGAAGTAGGAAATGAAACGCTTGATAAGATTATTATGATAGATGGTGTTGATGAAGCTAAATACATAGGGCTTTAAGTTTTTTTAGCAAAACAACCGTAAATTAACAACAAAAAGCTTTTCAAAATGAAAAGCTTTTCTAGTTTAAATGGTTTAAAAATTATATATATTATGGTTTTTAAATTTTTTTAATATAAAATAAGTATATGTTCGAACTAAATAAAACACTCACTTGGCAAGCTCTTGCTTTGCTTTGGGATGAGATTAGAGATTTTTTAATCACATTGGGTAGAATGGGATGTGATTTTTGTGGTGTTTTAAAGTATATTTTAAAGTTAAAAATAAATTGCAAAGAGACGATAGAGCAATCAAAGCGTTTTGCTTATGACAGTATTCCGATTAGCTTAACAATTGTCGGTATGACTTCTGCTATTATTGCCATGCAGTTAGCGCCTGAACTTGCAAAACAGGGTGGTGCCGATTATACGGGAATGTTATCGGCTTTGGTTATGGTGAGAGAATTAGCGGTTGTAATGAGCGGTTTTGCAATTATTTCAATGGTCGGCTCATCTTTTGCATCTGAAATCGCTTCAATGTCTGTTACAGAACAGCTTAATGCGATGAAGGTTTTAAAAGTCGATCCTATTGAGTATTTAATTGTACCAAGATTTGTTGCGGGTTTTCTTTTTATGCCTGCGGTTTTTATTTTATCTGCTACTTTTGGGTTAATTTGTGCGGGTTATGTTTCAAAAATTACTGCTGATTTAAGTTTGCTTAATTATTATACTTCTTTGTGGCATGGTCTTTATGTCAGAGATATATTTATCGCAATTTTAAAAGCTTCGTTTTTTGGCGGAACGATTGCGCTGATTAGCTGCTCTTGCGGTTATTCAACAAGAGGTGGTGCAAAAGAGGTCGGTATTGCAACCACAAAAGCTGTGGTATGGTCATTTTTGGCTATAGCACTGTGGGATTTTATATTTGCATCGGTATTTTATCTGTAGCAGGCGGATTATGTCATTAGAGGTAAAAAATTTATCAAAATCCTTTGAAGGAAAAAAAGTTTTAAATAACATTTCTTTTAAGATTGAAAATGGTCAAACACTTGGTGTAATTGGTTTTTCCGGTTCAGGAAAATCTACGCTTTTAAAGATAATTTCAGGAATACTTGAAAAAGATTCAGGAGAGATTATATATCCTAAAGATTCTGAAATTGCTATGTCTTTTCAATATAGTGCTTTGTTTGATTTTCTTGACGTATATGATAATATTGCCTTTCCTTTGGTAGAAAGAAAGGAATTTCGCTCAAAATATACAAAAGAGCAAATTTCGCAAATTGTAAGCGAAAAGTTGAAAATGGTCGGACTGCAAGGAATTGAAGACTTATATCCTTCGGAATTGTCAGGAGGTATGCAAAAAAGAGTCGGTTTTGCAAGGGCAATAGTTACTGACCCTAAAATAATTTTATATGATGAACCTACTGCAGGGCTTGACCCTGTTACATCCACTATGATTGAGGATTATATTGTTCAATTGAAAAAAGAATTAAACGCTTCTTGTGTTGTTGTAACCCATCAACTTTCAACAATTAAAAGAGCTGTTGATTATGTAATTATGTTATATCAGGGCATTATTGTTTTTAAAGGTACGGTAAGTGAATTGTTGTCGGGTCAAAATGACTATGCAAGACAATTTGTTAGCGCATCTATAAATGGTCCTATGAATATTGCTACAAGGTAAAAGGAATTGAAATGGATAAAAAAGGAAAGTATACATCATCTTTAAAGGTCGGAATTTTAACGTTAGCTGCAATTTCAATATTGATTTTCACTGTATTGTGGGTAAAAGGCAGAAGTTTATCAGGTGGCGAGCGTATAGATTTAGCATTTAAGGATGTTAACGGAATGCGTGCGGGTTCTGCTGTTCAGATGATGGGGCTCAGAATCGGACAAGTTGAAGAAATAACCCCTGTTATTCAAGGAAAAGACAGTTATGTTAAATTAAGATTTGTTGTAACTGAAAAGGGTGTTAAGATTCCTTATGCATCAACAATTTCAATTCAACAATCCGGAATTATAGGAGAACAATTCCTTGAGGTTACTCCTCCAGAGACGGAATATATATACGGAGAAATTGATAAAACATCTACGGATATATATAAAAACCAACCTATTTTTATGCAGTTGTCGGAAGGTGTTCAAGAAATAGGAAAAGTTGTGGAAGTTGAGGTTTTGAAAAAATCTCAATTACCTTATCAAATAAGACAAAAATTAAAGTCAAAAAATGTTGTAAAAGTTGCATATATAATTGATTTACCGGGATTAATTCTTGAAGAAGATATGCTTGGCTTAAAAATATCTGACGGCAAGTTGATGTTTTATATATTAGATGGTGAAATTCCGACTACACCCAGTAAAAATTTAAAATATACGGTAATTGAGCCAATGAGATTATCGGATTTTATGGATTTGCAATTTAGAGCAGCACGTTCACTTGCAGAAACTAATGATAGAGTATCGGAAATTCTTTCGGATGAATTTATCGGCAGTCTCAAGAGTTCTGTAGATAATATTCGAATTTTAACTGCAAGTGCAAATACAACTTTAGATAAAGCGACAATTTTAATTGATTCAAGCAGAAAAGAAATTGAGTCTTTGATTGCTCAATCTGATGATTTAATTAAAAGCTTAACTAAATTGTCTGATAATATTAATGCAATTATTTCAGATGAAACATTAAAAAATGATGTTATTTCAAGCATAAAATCTGTAGGTAAAATGTCTGATAATATCAACAAAATTCTTGAGGATTCTCAAACTCAGGAAATAATTTCAAATACTGATGAAACAATGAGAAATCTTTCTGAAATAACAACTTATATAAACGAATATACAAAAGATGAAAAATTAAAGGAAGATATTACCTCAACTATAAATAATCTTGCTAATATAACGGAAAATATTTCGCAGCTGATTAATGAATATAATAAACTTGAAGATACGGAAAAATTAAAGTTGAAAAGTACTGTTAAAGATGTTCTTATAATTACAAGAAATGTTAAAAAATTCTCGGAAAAATTAAACAAACGATTTTTGTTATTTAGATTAATGTTTTAGATATGTCATATAATATAAAAAATTATTTTCAAAATATACACTATTCAAGGCAAAAGGCAAATTTTGCCTTGAATTGCGCTTTATTAATCGGTGAATTTTTTTATAGTATTATTATTAATTTGAAAAATTTATTGTATAGAAAAAATGTTTTAAAAGAAAAAAAAGTTAATGCTTATGTTATTTGTGTTGGAAACCTCACAACGGGCGGTGTTGGCAAAACCCCTGTTGTAGTTGAACTTGCGAATAAGATTTCTGCAGAAAAGAAAGTTGCGATAATCTCCAGAGGTTATAAATCAAAGCTTTCAAATAAAACCGTGAATGTTATTAAAGATTACAAGAACATTAAATTTGAAAACGGTCTTGTATGCGGAGATGAACCTTTTCAATTGGCAAAGAAGGTTAAAAAAAGTGTGGTGGTTTTAACATGCTCAAATAGATACATAGCGGCACAAGAAGCTATTATAAAATATGCAAGTGAGGTTATAATTTTAGATGACGGATTTTCAAATCGAAGTTTGAAAAAAGATAAAATTATATTAGCAATAGATTCAAAAATGCGCTTTGGAAACGGCAGACTGCTTCCGGCGGGCCCCCTCAGGGAACCAATAAAGGAAATTAAACGTGCTGATGAAATAATTCTTGTTGATAAAGGGGACAGCAATATACAAGAGGCGGCAGATTATATAAAAAAATTCGGCTTACCGATGAAAATATGTAAAATGGTTCCTAAAAAAATCTATAATGCACTAACAAAAGCGCAAATTATTCAAAATCAGGAAGAACAAGAAAAAATAATAGCTTTTTGTGCAATAGGACAACCCGAGCAGTTTTTTGATTTTTTGAAAAAAAATTATATTTTGGCTGATAAAATTTCTTTTGAAGATCATCATAAATATTCAAAAGGAGATATTAAAAATTTAATTAAAATCGCAAAGTCTAAAAATGTAAGAACTTTTGTTACAACCCAAAAGGATGAAACAAAGTTGTTAAATTTGATAAAAGATATAAAAGGCTATTCTTTTAATGTTTTGGAGCTGCAAAACATAATAGAAGAAATTAAATAAGATTGTTCATTTCAATATATTCAACAGCTTCTTCCATTGTATTGAAAATAGGAATAGCATCGTTTAAAAAGACGTATTCAAGAGCTTTTAAAACATCTTCACATGGTTTTACCAGAATAAACATGCCTTCTTTTAAGCTTGTGGCTTTATACACTTCGGCAAACAGGTTGGCAAAACTGTCAGAAAATATTTTAATATGTTCCATGTTGAAAATTATATTTTGTTTTCCTGTCAAAACATTTGCATTTACTTCTTTTATTATTTTATCTACATATTTTTCATTATTAATTTTATACAAAGTTAAAGAACAAATATTATCATTTACGTAGTATCTTGTAAATTCTTCGTTTGTCATTTTGTTCGTCGAATTTGAGATGAATTTTAATACTTTTTCGTGCCACATTGGAGCTTTAGAGATAAATTCATCAATTTCAAGTTTGTAAGCATCTTGTATTATTTTTGGGTTATCCGTTCCGGAAATGGCTACAATTCTGAAGTCTCTACCTTCTTCATTTCTCATTCTGTTGGCTTCAATGATTAAATCAAAGCCGTCCTGGTAATCAGGCATATATAAATCTAAAATCAGAAAATCAAAATTTTTCTTTTTAAATTCTGCAAGAGCTTCCTCTTTGCTCCTTGCAACATATACATTCATGCCGATTTTTTCAAGCATAACAGACAGTTGAAAGATTGAAAGTTCAGTGTCATCAACAATTAAAACATTTGTCACTTCTGCAGTAAAGAAGCTTAGAGGATAGTTAAAATAATTAAGTTTTCTTTCGAGTGAAATTAATGCCCTTGATACCAAATCTTGTGTATCTTCTTGTGTATCCGCCGCTATTTCTATGTCAGACAATTTTAAAAGGTTGTCAAATTGTTCCTGTGTAATTCTAATTTCTTTTTCCATAACGAAATTATACAATTAATTTTAGAAAAATGCTACAACTAAATTTTTATTATATAATTAACTCATACAATAATTTGAGGGAGTTTTGATGAATAATTCTATAGATACGCAAGCTTTCGGAAAAAATGATATAAGAGGAATATTTCCTTCGCAGGTAAATTCGGAAATATTTTTTTGTGCCGCAAAAGGTTATGTGGCTTTTGTATTGCAGGAATTAAAAAAGATGAATCAGGAAAAAACCTCTCGTGATTTGTTGTTTACTGTGTGTTGCGATGCAAGAGTACATTCTGAAGAATTAAAAAAAGCAATAATTCAAGGTGTAAATTCAATGGGAGCAAATATTTTAGATTTAGGATTGGCTCCTACTCCTCTGGGTTATTTTTCGGAATTTGCAAAAATTGATTCTGAAATTACCGAAAATAAAAAAGTTATGGGCGCCTTGATAGTTACTGCGTCTCATAATCCTCCCGAATATAACGGTTTAAAAATGACTTTTAATAAACAAAGTTTAAATGAGGAACAAATAAAGGAAGTTAAAAAGCTAACTGAAGAACTTTATAAAAAAAGTTCCGGTTATAGACAAGTTATCTCCGGATTTGTAAAAAAGTACGATATAATTTCAAATTATCAAAATAAAATTTATGATATGTTCGGAAAAATAGGAAAAGGAATAAAAGTTGTTGTTGATAGCGCAAATGCAACAGGAGGAATTGTCGCTCCTCAATTATACAGAGATTTAGGTTGTGAAGTTATCGAGCTTTTTTCGGAACCTGACGGTACTTTTCCAAATCATCATCCTAATCCTTCCGATATAAAGACTCTAAATTTCATAACAAAAAAAGTGAAAGAGAAAAACGCAGATTTAGGAATTGCTTTTGACGGAGATTCAGATAGGATTGGTGCTATTGCAAGTGACGGTACTATAATTTCGGGCGATAAATTGTTGTATATTTATGCGCAGGATTTAATTAAAACTCTTGCTTTACGAGGTGAAAAGCCTGTTGTCATTTCTGAGGTTAAGTGTTCGCAAGTTTTATACGATAAAATTGATGAATTGGGCGGAACAGCAATTATGACAAAAACAGGGCATGGTTATATAAAACAAAAAATGAGAGAAGAAAAAGCGCTTTTGGCAGGGGAAATGTCAGGTCATACATTTTTTAAAGACAGATATTACGGGTATGATGATGCAATTTATGCCGGATGCCGTCTTATAGAAATAGTTGCAAAAAATAAGATAAATAATCCGGATTTTAAATTAACGGATTTATTAGAACCTTTTAAATCTGTTCATCTTTCGGATGAAGTTCGTCTTAAATGTCCTAATGAATTTAAAAGTGAAATTTTAAAAAGACTTGAGTCATTAATAAATGATGATTTATTTAATTCAAAAATTAAACAAATAATCACGATAGACGGGCTTAGAATAATTTTTGAAGACGGTTTTGCTTTGATTCGCAAAAGCAATACGGAACCTGTTTTTACTTTAAGATTCGAAGCAAAAACAAAAGAAAAATGCGAACAATATAAAAATGCATTGGTTGATTTGACTTGCAGTTTAGTAGAAGAAATGATTTCTCAAAGAGTGTAAAAAATATACTTTAATTCTAATACTTACTTCCAAGAAAAAATCATTAAAGACCTGATATAATATCAGTATGATTAGCAGAAATTTAATAATTTTTATAACAATTCTATTTTTGAGCGTTGATTTTTGTTTTGGCGCTCAAAGTCCTGTTAATTTGCAAATTTCAAAAATTGAAAATTCAATTTGGGGATTTGAATATGCTAAAGATGATACTCAAAAAAGAATTTCAAGAATTGAAAACAATGTTTTTGGAACAACATATTCTAAACTTTCGGTTGAACAGAGAATTAAAAAATTAAACGAAGCAATGGGTTTTGAAAGCTATGAAGATAGCGTTAAACCTGCTTATGAGATAAATTCTGATGAGGTTGCAGGAATTAACTATCCTCAAATAGACACATTGGAGTATCAACTTTTTAACTCTACATACGAAAAGGAAAACATATATAAAAGACTTGAAAGATTAGAAAAAAAGATATTTGGTTCGCCTCAAGAAGGTGACTTGGCTTCAAGAACAGACAGATTGAAGGCCTATGTAAGAAAAGATGTTGTTGCACAAAATCCTTCTTATCATGTGGAGCAACCCTACAGTACCACAAAAGACATTGAACCTTATATGGGTTCTCAAAATAAATATGAAAATTCTGATATGCATATTCAGCTCTCCGGTCTTGAAACTCTCTTGTTTTCTAAAACATATTCTCAAGACCCTGTAGGTTTAAGATTAAACAGACTTGAGAGAAAAATTTTTCAAAGAGACTTTTCATCAGACGATGATTATTTGAGAATGCAAAGATTGCAAGCGGCGGCAAATGCTCAACAGACTGCCAGATTGTATGAGGCAAATAAAATTCAAAAATTTACTTCCACGGGACTTCAAATAGGTTCAATTATTCTTATGATTTTAGCTTTAATTTTATAAAAAAGTTTGTGCTATGATAATTTTATGCAAAATTATGTCGCTGAACTTCAAGAATTAAAAAGAAATTCGTGCTTTCGTTCAATCAAGAATATAGAAGAAAAATCTTCGAAATATATAATGTTTGAAGGCAAGAAAATGCTTAATTTTTCTTCCAATGATTATTTGAATATAAGTACCAATAGAGAGCTTATTTTAGAATTTTGCGAAAAATATAAAAACAGTCCGGAATTTTTATTTTCATCGGCCTCTGCTCGTTTATTAACCGGAAATCTGTTATGCTATAAGGATTTTGAGAGAAAAATTGCTTCGATGTTTAATAAAGAAAGTGCGCTCCTTTTTAATACGGGATACCAATGTAACCAGAGTATTGTTAGCACTTTATTTACAAAAGCTGACTGTATATTTTCGGATAAATTAAATCATGCAAGTATTGTCTCGGGTTTAAAACTTTCTGAAGCAAAGCATTTTAGATACAAACATAATGACTATGATATGCTTGAAAAAATGCTGATAACCCACAGGAGCTCATATAAAAATGCAATAATTATATCAGAATCGGTCTTTTCAATGGATGGAGATATTGCAGATATTAAAAAACTGGTTGAATTAAAAAAGAAATATAATTGTTTTCTTATGATTGATGAAGCACATGCTTTCGGGGTTTTTGGAGATAATTTGGCAGGAGTATCAAGTGAGCTAAATTTGTGCGACGATGTTGATATTTTTACGGTTACCTTGGGAAAATCGCTAGCATCGGTTGGCGCTGTTGCTGTTTCTAACAATATAATTATTGATTATTTGATAAATAAAGCGCCGGGGTTTATTTTTTCAACCGCATTGCCATCTGTTAATGTTTTATGGAGTATGTTTTTGCTTGAAGAAAAATTTGATTTTCTGGTAAAACAAAAAGAAAAATTAAATTCTCTTTTTAAAAAAGTACATGAGTTTTATCCGACTGTAAGTTCTTCTCAAATTATTCCCGTTATTTTAAATGAGGCTGAAAGAACAAAAAACGTTGCAAACTATCTTCAAAATGAAGGATATTATGTGCTTCCCATAAATCCGCCGACTGTTCCTGTTGGAACATCGAGATTAAGATTGTCTCTTACATCTGATATTGAATTTAATGAAATAAAAAGTTTATTGGAGAAGGTGCAGTGCAAAGCTATTGGTTAAATAAAAAAAATAATAAAGACTTGATAGTTTTTTTTAACGGTTGGGCGATGAATGAATCTCCGATAATCCATCTTGAAAAAGAGAGTTTTGATATTCTTGTTGTACATGATTATAGGAATTTTGATTTTGATTTTTCAAAATATGATTTTACAGAATATGAAAAAAAATATTTGATTTGTTGGTCTATGGGAGTTTTTGCGGTAAATAAGTTCTATGATGTTTTTGAGAATTTTGATTATAAAATTGCAATCAATGGCACAACAAGTCTTATTAGCGATGAGTTTGGGATTCCTGAGAAAATATTTAAAATTACCGCAAAATTTTTAAATGAGGAATCTTTGGATAAGTTTATAAAAAATATGTTTAAAGGCGGGGTTGTAAATCCTGAAATAACAATCACAAGATCTTTAAATGAAATAAAAGATGAATTAATTGAAATTCAAAAAATATCATTTAAAAATGAAATTGAATTTAATAAAGCGATTATTTCAAATGATGACAGAATAATCCCGACAAAAAATCAAATAAATTTTTGGAATAAAAAAACAAAAATTGAAATAATAAACGCTACGCATTGTCCGTTTAAAAATTATTCAAGCTGGCGGGAGTTGTTATGCTTGACAAAGAATTAATTAAAAAAAGATTTAAGAAGAGTATAAAAACATATAATTCTAATGCGTCTGTTCAAAAAATTGCCGCAGAAGAGCTTGTATTGCTTTTAGGAGAAAAAAAATTTAAAAATATTTTGGAAATCGGTTCATATACGGGAATTTTAACAGAAAAACTTGTTGAAAAATATCCTGATTTTATTAGTTACACAGCGATTGATATTATATCTGAATCTGAAGAATATATTAAAAAAATAAATAAAAAAATAATATTTTTAAACGAAGATGTTGAAAATTTTAAAACAGAAAAAAAATTCGATTTAATAATTGCAAATGCAAGTTTGCAGTGGTGCAATGATATAAAAAAGGTTATTAAAAAATTACAGAGTTTTTTATCTTATCGGGGCGTTATAGCATTTTCTGTTTTTTCGCAAGATAATTTTTTTGAAATAAAAGATGTTTTTAATGTCGGATTAAATTATCTTTCAATAAAAGAATTAAATTCATTATTTAACGAACAAGCTGTAATATGCGAGAAAAAATATGAACTTAAATTTGAAAATTCTTTTGAGGTTTTAAGACATTTAAGAAATACCGGAGTAAATGCCATAAGAAGACATAATTTTTCTGTAGCGGAAATAAAAGAAAAAATGAAAAATTATGAAATAAAATACAACAACAGATTAACCTATTGCCCTTTATATGTTATATATCAAGATTTTTGAAAACATTTATAATATTTTCTTTTGTGGGATTTTCTATTTCAGGCAATATTCCCAGTATTTTTATATTTGTAAATGCTTGTAATTCTTTTGTAAAGTTTTTTTCTGATAAGGAAGGCAGTTTTGGCATTTTATTTATAATTAATCCTTTAATTTTGATATTATAGTTTTTTGCACATTTAATTGTCATTAAAGTATGATTTATTCTTCCTAAAAAGGGTGTTGTTACTATTATTGTTTCTAAATCAAGTTTTTTTATGATGTCAACAAATAATATATTTTTGGCTGCAGGACACATAAGTCCGCCGGCACCTTCTGTTATAACGAAATCTTTGTTTTTTGAAAATTCTTCAAAATCGGATTTAATTTTATTAATATCAATCTTTGAATTGCTTAAAAAACTTGCAAGATAAGGCGAAACCTCTCCTTTAAGCAGATAAGAATATTTAGAAGGTATATTTGCATATTTACTCAATTCGTATAAGTCCGGTGCTTTTAAAATTCCGTTTTCTTCAACGGCACCGCTTTGAAGCGGTTTAAAATAGCCTACTTTTTTTTCTTCATTTTGTTTTAGCAGAGCTAAACCTATTGAAATGAATGTTTTTCCTATATCGGTATCTGTGCCTGTGATAAAAACGTTTGTCATATTTCAATCCTTCTTTATTGTATAATTATAAAATAAAGAAGGATCACAGATAAACATGAATGAAAAATTAAACAAAGAAAAACTTTTGGAACTATATAACTTACCGCTAGAAGAACTTTTTGAGATTTCAAAAAAATATATTTTTAAGGAGTTTGAATTTTGTTCTTTAATTTCCGCAAGAACGGGTAAGTGTTCGCAAGATTGCAAGTATTGCGCTCAATCTACCCGATACAATACAAATATTCAAACTCATCCGCTTGTTAGTTTGCAAGAGGTAAAAAAAGCCGCTGAGGAATCCAAGAAAAACGGCGCAATTAATTTTGCAATCGTTACATCGGGAAAAACTCCCGACGAAGCGAAAGATTTTGGTGAACTTTTAAAAATGATTAAGGAAATTAATTCGTTAGGATTAAAAAGCTGTGCAAGTATCGGGATTTTAAATAAAACGCAGGCAATGCAGCTAAAAGAAGCCGGATTGAATAGATTTCACCACAATATCAACACTTGCAGAAGTTATCATAGTGAAATTTGCACTACTCATACTTATCAGGATAGAATTAATACATGTAAATATGTAAAAGAAGCAGGTATCGAGCTTTGTTGCGGTGTGATTATAGGAATGGGTGAGACGGTTGAGCAAAGGATTGAAATGGCACTGGAATTAGCTGAAATAAATCCGCAAAGTATTCCCGTTAACATTTTAACCCCAATTCAAGGCACTCCTTTTGAGAATTATTTTGATAAAATTGATGAAGAAAATATATTGAGAACATTGGCAGTGTTTAAAATTGCAAATCCAAAATCAAGCATCCGCATTGCAGGAGGCAAAAAAGCAAGATTAAGCGAAAAGAACTTAATTTTAGCCATGAAAAATGTTTTGGACAGTGCAATAGTAGGAAATTATTTAACTACTACAGGTTATAGTCCGCAAGATGACAAGAAAAAAGTTATTATGGTGAATAGAAAATTAAAGACCTGTCGATAACAGACAGGTCTTTAACTGTTAATTTTCGGTGTATCTTTTTAACATTTCTTGAGCTAATTCTTCTGCTGTTTTATCCGGCATGAAATTTCTGTCGTTTTGCTGCTCGACACATAAATCGGCAAGCGCATTTACAACTTTGTCGTTTAATCCTGCGTTGTTAAAAACTTCGTTGAATGCGTTATAGATTGCTTCTTCTCTTTCGCTGTCAAAATCAACTTCGTTTATGGTCACATTTACATTAGCTTCTTCTTGAGCCTTCAATAAAATATCGACAACTTCTTGTGCGGTTTTTGCCTCTCCATTTGTTAACATCTCCATAATTTTATCGGCATTTGGAGCTATTCCGCTTTTAGCGCAAAGAACTATTGCGCTCCAAGCTTCTTTTTGTGCAGCTTTTTCATCTGCAATTGCATTTTCTTGAGCTATCATGTTTTTATATGCTTCGATAACTCCTTGAGCTGAAAGGCTTCCGTTTGTTATATAAATGCCTTTTGCTTGCTCCATATCAATTACTATACCTTCTTGTGAGGCAATTTCCGTTATTTGCTTTTGTATGGAGTTCCAACTTGCCGCATTACTTAATGCTGCCGCTTTGTTGCTTGCACGCAAAAGTTGTGCATTTTCGTCTTTTTCTATTCTGTCGAGAGCTTTGTTAAATAATGCTCTTGCTTCTTGTGCCGATTGTCCTGCATTAGCTAAAATATTTATATTGCTAAATACATCACCATAGATTGAGCTGAATTTATCAAATTCGCCGTAATCTTTATCCATTATGGATTGGATGTCGTCTTCGCTCATTCCGAGTTTGAAATTTTTACCATAAGCGTCTTTATATACCGCATTCATGAAATAATCAGTATCATCTTTTCTTGTTGCAGTCAGTTCTTCACCGTTTAAAGTGAACTTAAAATTATCATTGTAAAGTGTTGAGTTGTTTATATCTGTTTTATTTTGAGATTGATTTACTTGATTTTCAAGCCCTTGAAGATTTATTTCTTCAATTCCCATTGCTTTTGCATCGGTTAGAGTATATTGTATGTTTGTTGTTTCTTCATTTAAATATTTTCCGCCGGTGTATGTGGTTTGAGCATTATCGGTGTATGACGAACCGAGAATTTTCAAATTTTCCAGTTCTTCTGCGGTTAATTTTCCGTCATTATTTATATCGAGTGATTTTAGATCTTCGAGCCAGCTTTTTTCTTGCTGCCCTCCGACAAAATCTTCTTTGCCGCTAAATGCACCGTCTTTATTTCTGTCAATAATGAATGCATATTCATTATTATTAAGTTTGAAAGTTATCGGATCTGTTTTTTCAACGTTAGGAGTTTCTGCATCGTCATCAATTGCTCCGTTTGTTCCGTCGTATCCTTCAACATCGGCCCCTCTTGAGGGTTTTATGCCCCAAATATCATATATTTTTGTTGCAAGATTTTTGTACATTTCAGCAGTTTCATCATCACCTGCAAGTTCAATAAAATAGTTCGGATTGCCGTTTTGCAAGCTTGAATCATAAATAATGCCGCTATTTTTAAATAAACCATTTTTGGAATCAAATAATGCATACATTGCTTCTTTGAAAGTGAATTTAGGTTCTTCGGTGCTCATTTTGTCTAAAATTTGAACATAATTTTCAGAAAGTGCCGCTATTTGCTTATTGCCGGATATTGTATTGCCTGAATATTCATCCCAAGTGTTTAGCGCTCCTTTGAAGCTTTCCTTGCTCCATTCATTAGGGTTGTCGGAAAGCTTATTATTATTTAAATAATTTGTAAGTTTTGAATAAATATTACTTGCTTCTTGTCCGTGTCCGTAGGGTATTTGCAATTTACCATTGTTTGAATATTTAATTTGCGCTCCTGAAAAATTATTAACAAGAAAATCGGTTAATTGTTTTCCAAATATTCCGGCGCTGTTGAGCTCATCAAGCAGCCCGTTGTCAATTGCTTCCCCCAGTTTTTTAACTGCTTCATTTTGAATACTGTATGCATCTGTGTTTGCAGTTGCATCTTTTGAAAAATATTGTCCAAAATTTTTGTTTATTGAATCAATACCGGGTATTTCGGCGTTTGCAATATAATTTTTATTTTTGCCCGCTTCTGTGTTTAATGCGGGATTTTCAAATAAATCACTTACAATATCCGTTTTTTCAAGAGAATAAACCGGAACAAGGGTATCATAATCGGAATTTGTGTAATTTGTTTCGGTGTTTCCTATTTGTTTAAGATTAGTATTAATTAAGTCGTATGCGGATTTTGTTGCTCCGTATTGTGATTTCAGGAGATTCTTTTGATCAATCCATTTGGTTGCATCGTTCACAAGAGCAGACACTTCTGCTTCTTTTGCATCTAATTTTCCCAGCAATTTTTCAATTGCTACGGATTGATTGTCTTTATAAGTGCTGTCTTTTACTCTTTTTTTAATTTCACCGGAGACAGCATCTTTTCCTATTATACCTTGTTCATATTCGTAAAACACATCTTCTATTGCGTTTTTAACGTTTCTTTTTTGTTGTTCCTCCATTGCTTCCGACTTATCTTCCACTGATGTGATTAAATCAGTTATTTCGTTTGCTTTTTTTGCAATTTCTTCTTGGTTTTTAGCTAATTCTTCTTCAAGAACAGCCATCTTTGCTTCCAGTCGTTCAACTTTGTCTTCAAGAACTTCTTTTCTTGATAAAAGCATTTTCTTTTCGTTTGTTGTCACATCATTTGAAGCAACAACAGTAAAAATTTTTTTTAATTCGCTCTGCTGCTCTGCTCTTTTAGAACCATAAAGATTTTGCAGCCAAGTATCATTCATAATTGTTGAACTTAATTTTTTGAGAAGTTCATTGTTAGATGATGATAAGTCGTTACCCATATTCCATTGTCCCTTTCAAAAATAAAATTTTTGTTCAAATTCTCTAACGGCAATTTTTGCAAGCAACTTTATAATTTTTAAGGGCATATTTACATTTTTTTACAATTAATTAAAAAGCCTTATCAAATTGATAAGGCTGTTGTTTGTTGTTTATGCTTCGAGATTGTGTTGTTAGGTGTTGATAATGCTTATTTTACGCAATTGCGTTAATCTTATTTTTTTCGGTATTTAAACCGTTTTCAATACTTTTTTGTCTTTGGAAGAATGTTTCATAAAATAACGGAGATTGTTTAATTGTTCCCAAGAAGTCTGTTAAGAATCTTCCTTCATTTTTGATATCCGCAGTTTCATTTATTACATCTGCTCCAAAGTTGGTTCTTACACCTGCTTTAAAACTTATATTTTTATTAATTGTATTTTGTACATTTTTTATTGGAGTTATCATTAACATTTTGGTCGTCTCACCTCTTGTTTAATTTAGTTTTTAGTGTTTCATTAACACTTTATCTTTATGTTCTTATTATGTACCCAAAAATTATATTTGTCAACCCCTATTTTAAAATATTTTTTTATCAAGCTATAACAGCGTTTTAGCGATTTTTTTAAAAATTAATATAATAACTGTTAATTTTACACTTATTATTTATCAGGCACTTATCTATATATACGCAAATATTACCCATGTGTGTAATTGCTTTTCACTTGCGAGTATTTAATTATATAATTAATCTTTTTCATACTTCCAGCTATTCTTAATTCCAGACAGTTTGGGGCTATAAGCCCCTTTTTTTTATCAATAATTTACCTATTCGTAAGTGTAATAGTTTTTATCGCCAACTTTTGAGCCGATAATATAGTAAATTAGAGGCAATGCCCTATCCAGAGGCAAGCCGGCAAGCATGCTGTCTTTTGAAGAAATCAGAATGGGGATGACGTCGTCAAGGTGTATCAGAAAGTCTTTTGGTTTGATTGTCTTTTTCTTCGGATCTTTCGGGTCGACTATTTTAGTATTAATTGTATTTGTTACACTAATACTTGCCATCATTCCGACGGCAAGACCGACAAGTGTTGCTACATTTTTCAATATTTTGTTGTTTGCAATAGTTTTAAACACTGATTTTTCGTCTGTTTTTTTACAGATATTTAGTAAATGTTCGACTGTTTTTGCAACAGCTGCAGGAATTGCAACGTTATTTACAACAAATATTGCTTCTTTTAATTTTTCTATTCTGTTTTCATTGTGTTTGTCGACCAAAGATCCTGCAAGAAAACTTCCTATTGTTGCTCCGCCTGCTTGCAACAACATATACAGATATCCTTTTAAGCCTTCATAATCAACTTTTGTGTATTTTGCTATGTTTTTTAATGTTTCTTTTGTTTTGCCTTTAACAAAAACATCTTTAAGGGGTTGGTTTTTTCTTGATATTGCGACGGAAGCGATAAAACCCAAGCTGACACCAATTAAGCTTCCGATTGAGCTTGCTTTTTTAATTTTTTCTTCTTTTCTTATTACTGCAAGCGCATGTTCATCCGGAAAGTTAAAATTTTTGTAAATATTTGCTTCTTTTTTCGTTATTTGTAGCATAGGTGATTTATTAAACCATGGTGAATAAAAAAAATTTACATCTTATAAAAATTTTTTACATTCCTTTATAAATAATTGTAGTCATATATTTTTTAAGGTAGTCTTAAAATAATATTAATGGAAAATTAGGGTAAAGTTGTATGTATGATAATGAATTTTTTGTTGTAGATATGTCATCATGTTCTTCTACGGGGGAAATAATAAACAGTCTTTCATTGGCTTTAGAAACTCTTGACCATTCCGGAAAGAGAATAATATTAAAATTAAATGACAGCAATTTAAATCAATCGCAATTATTAAGCATACAATCTCTTATTACGAGTTATGGTTGTATTTTGGATACAATAGAAACTCTTAATGAAAGTACTGCAAGAATTGCAGAAAATATGAATATCGCTACACAAAAACCTATCGAAAAAAGAGTTGAATCGGTTGCTTCGGATGTTTCGAATGACGGATTTAAGCAGTTCAGTTTAAATACTGAAGACAATAATTCAATAGCGCTCAAAGATGTAAACGGACTTCATTTTGAGGCGGATTTGGATGCTATTAAAAATCAACAGGAAAATATTGATATAAAATCTGATTTAAGACAAGCAGGAATTAATCCTCAGGAAGATTTTGATTCTATTGAAAAACAGGTCATTTCTCAATTTCAAAATCCGGCCAAAAATAATGTTTTAGAAGATAATTTTATAAATCAAAATAAAGTTTTTGAAAATCAACAAGATAACCAAGAAGAATATCTTGATGCTGAAAAAAATTCCATCGGTGTATATAAGAAGGCGTACGATGAAAATGATGTAACTGCGGATGATTGGGAAGAGGTTGACTTTTATGAAACCCCGACAAATGAGCCTGTAGTTTCGGATACTAAAAGTACTACTTATATAAATCAAACACTTCGTTCGGGTCAAATTCTGGAATCTGAAGGAAATGTTGTTATCATTGGAGATTGCCATCCGGGAAGTGAAGTTAGAGCTATTGGCGATATAACGGTTTGGGGAGTTCTCTCCGGAATTGCTCATGCGGGTTATAAAGGCAATAAGAATGCTAAAGTAAGGGCATTGAAAATGAATGCGGTTCAACTCAGAATTGCAAATTGTTATTCAAGACGTCCGGATGGTACAAACATACCTTATATTATAAGGTCATCTATATTTACGCCCGAGGAAGCGCGTATTGTAGATAACGAAATTATGTTATTTAAGATTAATCAAAATTAAAGGAGCAAATAAATGGCTGGTTCTGTTATTGTTATTACATCCGGAAAAGGCGGAGTCGGAAAGACCACAACCTCTGCTAATATTGGTACAGCTTTAGCCCATATGGGAAATAAGGTTGTTTTAATCGATACTGATATAGGATTAAGAAATTTAGATTTATTGTTGGGTTTGGAAAATAGAATCGTATATACAATTGTTGATGTAGTGGAAGAGCGTTGTAAGTTAAAACAAGCTCTCGTAAAAGATAAGAAAAATCCAAATCTATGTCTTTTAGCTGCTGCTCAAACAAGAGATAAATCTGCAGTTGACGCTGAGCAGTTGAAAGATATATGTGAGCAGCTTAAAAAAGATTTTGACTATGTTCTTGTTGATTGTCCTGCGGGAATTGAACAAGGTTTTCAAAATGCTGTGGCGGGAGCTAATGAAGCAATAGTGGTAACAACACCGGAAATGAGTGCTATTCGTGATGCGGATAGAATTATAGGTCTGCTTGAGTCAAAAGAAGGTGTTGAAAAATATCGTCTGCTTGTAAATCGTGTACGTCCTAAATTAATAAAATCAAATGATATGATGGGCGTTGATGATGTAGTTGAAATATTGTCTTGTGATTTAATAGGTGTAATTCCGGAAGATACAAATATTATTACATCAACTAATAAAGGTGAACCTGTTGTAAATGATGAAAAATCATTAGCAGGACAAGCATATTTGAATGTTGCAAGAAGAATAATGGGCGAAGATGTACCGTTATTGGATATAGACGAGCCAAAAACATTGTTAGATAAAATAAAGAAATTCTTTGCTAAGAAAGCGCAGGGCTAGAATGAAAGATATTTTTTCAGATTTATACGATAAGGTTTTGAGCTTTTTTACAGCTCAGAGTTCTGATGATACAAAAGTTGTTGCAAAAAGCAGACTGAAAACAGTATTAATGCAAGATAGGGTCGGTTTTTCCGAACGTGCAATGCAAATGCTTAAAGATGATATGATTGATAGCATATCTAAATATCTTGAGATTGATGTCGATTCTTTTGATTTAAGTATAGATGCAAATGAAAATGCTACAATTTTGAATTTAAGTATTCCTGTTTTAAGACCAAAAACAGATGAAGAAATTGATGAAGCGTTGTCTATTCAAGAAAAAGCTAAAATAGAAAAGACTGAAGAAATTGTTGGAGAACTTAAAGAGCTGGTAAAAGAGAAGGCTCAAGAACTTGCAGATCAAATGAGCGAAGCTGATTCAAACAGTGATGAAGTTGAATCGGAAGAGACGCAAGATGAAGACAGCGAAGATTTAAAAGAAGATACTCAAAAAAATAACGAACCAAAAGAAAAAGAAGTAAAAAAAACAAACAAAAAAAATAAAACAAATTAGCATGCTTGAAATTTGAATATGTTTTAAATATTATATTTCTTAGCTCATCACAAAAATAAATTAAGCAAAAGGAGAAAACCAAATGCAGGTTATATTAAAAAAAGATGTACAAAATATAGGTGAAATGGGAGATCTTGTAAACGTAAAAGATGGTTATGCAAGAAATTATCTTATTCCTAATTCTTTAGCAGAAGTTGCAACTGCAGGCGCACTGGCTCAAAGAGAGAGAAACATTGCAAGAATTAAAGCTAAAGCTGAAAAGTTACACCAAGAAGCACTAAGCACTAAGGAAGAAATTGAAAAAATTAATGTAATTCAATTGTCTGCTAAAGCAGGTGAATCGGGTAAACTTTTTGGAACTATTACTACTAAGAAATTAGCTGAGGAATTGCTTGCAAAAACAGGCAAAGAAATTGACAGAAAAGCAATAATTCTTGATAGTCCTATAAATCATGTCGGTAATTTTGTTATGACAATTAAATTATCTTCAAAAGTTAAAGCTCAGTTGAACGTTGAAGTTAGCGCTTCTGAAACAATTAAGGAAGTTTTTGAAGAAGAAACGACTGAAGAAGCTTAAGTTTTTAATAATTATAAAAACACTCTTTTCTTTCATTAGAAAAGAGTGTTTTTTTATATAATTTGTAAAGATATGTAAATATTAAAAAAATATTTTGTTACCGTAAAAAACTTTTGGGAACTATTTAAATGGATAAAGGAACATCTTAGTTTTGATGTCAAAAATCTGTAAAGTAATTAAAAGCAAAGGTGGTAAAAAATGGGATTATCGGCAAGTCAAGGCAGAATGTTATTATTAACTGCCAGAAAGAGCGACCTGGAATACAGGGCGCAGCAAATTTCACAAAAAAGATTAGTTTTAGCTCAACAACTCGAAGAAATCGCTGTTGATTATGAAGATGCAACTTCAAACAGACAAATGAAGATTTCGTTGTCATTGGCTTCTACGGCTTCAGGAAGTGATGTTGTAAATAGAACATCAAATTTAACTTATGCTACATTAATAAGCGGAACTTTAAATCAATTTTCTTCAGATGACAGTGGAATTCAAGCTTATGACAGAACAGCAGGTCAAGAATATGCAAGCACCTCGGCTTATCGTTTGGTTGATGCTTATGGTGCAATTGTTGTATCAAGCGAAGAAGAAATCCCCGGAACGCAAACAAAAACTTCCAATATTGCAACGGCACAAGATTCTGATGGTGTGTATAGAGTAGGAACAACTTCATCCGACGGAACCAAGCAAAATAGCGGTGATAATTATATAGTTATTCCGAAAGAACCTAACGGTACCGCAACTGCATTAGGCAATTTGTTAAATTCTTCAAATAATATTAATACAAAAAGTTTGCAAATAGATACTCAACATGGAATGATAGCTGTTGTAAAAGTTGATGGAACAACTGCTTATTATAACTACAGAACAGGTGCTGAGATAACTGATGAATCTCAAAAAAATAGTTTTTCAAGTTCTGAAACAGCAAGTCTTGTTAATGACTCTTCTTCCATTCCTTCTTCAACATTAAAAACAATATCTAATGTTAATAAGATTGAAGGTGCAGATGGAAAATACAGCTTGGTTGATGCTAACGGGGTTGTTATTCAAAGATACGTTATTGATGAAACTCTGAAATACGGTACAACTGATGTGGATGGCTCAACAGACGGTCCTAATTATCTTCAGGAATGTTTGAGAAACGGAAAATATTTAATCGAAAAAGGCAGTATTGATTCTGAAACAAATAAAATAAAATGGAACAGTTTATCTTGGGATTCAACGGCAAATATTTCCGATGCTTATTATACAGAAGATGATGACAGAGCAAAAGCAAAATATGACAGATTACAAACCCAAATTCAAAATCAAGATAAAAAATTAGAATTAGAACTTGATAATATTGAAACTCAAAGAAGTGCTGTAACAACCGAGGTTGAATCAGTACAAAAAGTAATTGATGACAATATTGACGGTTCATTCAAAACATTTGCTTAACCTATAAACCCACATTCCGCTTAACTTAATTACTTTAATGCAAGTATTTTATATGCTTGCATTTTTTTATTTTTCAGGAATGGCAAATCCAAATATATTAATGTTATCCGGATAGCTTTTTGCAATCATTTTTCCAAAATGTGCATGAATGATTTCTTTTGAAAGATATAATCCGAGACCAACCCCTGCTTTATTATAATTTGAAGGATATGTTTTATATTTTTCAAAGATTTCTTTAAGTATTTTGGGTTCTATAAAATTACTGTTATTTTTGATTTCTACAATTATATCGCCTCTGCTTAATTTTGCGCTTATATTTATTACACTGTTTTCAAATGCATAGTTTATTGCATTTGCAATCAGATTTTCCAATACGCGTTTTATTTGCAGTTTATCAGCATTAACAACTATTTCTTCATTGCATATAAATTCTACTTTTAAATTGTAATATTTAAGCAAAATATTTAATTCACTTACTGTTTTTTTAATCAATTCGTTAAAATTGAATTTTTCATAATTAAGGATAATGTCCTCGTATTCTAATTTATGTACCATACTGAAGGTGTCAATTAACTTTTGCATATAATTGCAAGAATTTAGAGTTAATTCAATTAAGTCTTTTTCTTCTTCGTTTATTTTGTCGGAAGAAGTTGATAAAAATGATTCAAGAGCTTTGATTTGTGCTATAGTCGGTGTTTTTAAATCGTGAATAATTTTAGCTAAAAATTCATCTTTTTTAGTTTGTGGTTTCATTGCAATCTTTTTCATGTAGTACGTTAAATTAAAATAATTTTACTATAAAATTCAAAAAAAATAAATAATATTTATATAAATAATATAAATTTAATTTATATAAATTAGATTATTTATTTTTTGATATTACAAAAATTACTTCCTCTGTTAACAAGTTTGCAATGTTTTTAATTTTAAATCCGCTTGACACTTTTCTTTTGGTTAAATAAATTGATTTTTCAATTTGTATATTTCTTTTTTTGCAAAATTCAAAAAAATCGCTTATAGTCAAAAGATGGACATTGGGGGTGTTATACCATTCATAAGGCAGCATTTTTGATTTAGGCATTTTTCCTTTTAGAAATAAGTAAAATCGGACTCTCCAATATCCAAAATTAGGAAATGAAACAATGCATTTTTTTGCGACCCTTAACATTTCATAAATTACAAATTCGGGATTTTTTGTTGATTGCAGTGTTTTATTTAATATTGCAAAATCAAAACTTTTATCTTGAAATTCATCTAAACCTTTGTCCAAATCGCCTTGTACTATACTTAAACCTTTTTGTAGAGCTTCGATTACACAATCTTGATTTATTTCAATTCCCAAGCCTTTGACATTTTTTTCATTTTTTAAAATCTTTAACAGTTTGCCATCACCGCAACCAAGGTCTAAAATCCTTACATTTTCAGGTATTAAATTGCAAACGGTTTTATAATTCAGGTTGAATTCTTTTAGTGTCATTTATTCTCCTAAAAAGCTTTTAATTATTTTTGTTTGTTTTTCAAATTCCAAAAGAAATGCATCATGCCCGCATTTGCTCTCAAGTTCGACAAATGAAACATCTTTATTCAGTTTAATAAGCGTGTTTACAATTTGTTTGGATTGCGCTGTCGTAAAAAGCCAATCGGTTGAAAATGAAATTACCAGAAATTTTGAATTGCTGTTTTTTAGAGCATTTTCTAAACTTCCATGATTTTTTATCGGATCATAATAATCCAGAGCTTTGGTTATATACAAATAACTGTTTGCATCAAATCTGTCAACAAAAATTTTACCTTGATGATCTAAATAACTTTCTACTTGAAAGTCTATTCCAAAATCAAAACTTGGTTTTTCTTTAAATTCTCTTCCGAATTTTTTATACATTGCTTCTTCGCATAAATAAGTTATGTGTCCAATCATTCTTGCTATAGCTAAGCCATTTTCCGGATGTTTTGAATTATAATAGTCTCCGTTATTAAAGTTTGCATCTTTTAATATTGCATTTCGTGCCACTGCATTAAATGCAATTGCTTGCGCATTTAATCTTGCGCTTGTTGCAATTAAAATTGTTGATTTTACATAATTAGGATAAGCTATGGACCATTCCAGCGCTTGCATTCCGCCCATTGATCCGCCGGCGACAATAATTTTTTTAATTCCAAAATAATCTATTAATTTTTTTTGTACATTAACTATGTCTTCTATGGTTACAACCGGAAAATCCAGTGCGTAGGGTTTATTCGTTTTGGGGTTGATAGAGCTTGGCCCTGTTGTTCCGTAGCAGCCTCCTAATATGTTTGATGAAATTATGAAAAATTTATTTGTGTCAAAAGCTTTATTGGGACCTATCATATTATCCCACCAGCCTGTTTTATTTGTTTTTTTGTTGATAAAGGCTGCATGCGCACTTCCGGTCAAAGCGTGTAATACTAAAATAGCATTGTCTTTATTGTCATTTAATTTGCCGTATGTTTGATAAGCTACTTTTACATTCTCAAGAATTTTTCCGCATTTTAGTGCAACCGGTTCATTTAATTTGTAGAATTTTGTTTCTGCATAATTTTCAATTTTCATTTTTTTATTTTATCATCTATAACAAAAGTATAAAAATATATTAACTATTGTATAATTTTTTTAAAAATTACTACAGTTTTTAAAAAATGTGTCGTAATTATAAATATAAACGGCACAGGATTAGGTATTTATGAGTAAAACAAATAAAACGAGAACACAAAACAGTTCTTCGGTTTACACAAGGAATATAAATCTCCTTGAAGATGATCCTCTGGAAGAGATTTTTGCTTTAAATTTAGGAGATTTTTTTACAGAACAATTAATTAATCCGGAATTAGTGGATAAAATTTCCAAAAAAGTAAAAGATAAAGATAAAAAGAAAAGCCTCAAGGCGCAATTAAGTGAGCTTATTTCTATTTATTCAATAGATAACACCTTAAGTTTGCTTGGATTTGAAAATAATGAAGATTTTGTAATTTATAATTCGATTGCAAAAACAATAAAACTCATGTTGAATCTTGTTGAGTGCAATATTTTTCTTGCAAAAAAAGGAGAACCATTGTGCCATGCGGGCTCGTCAGATGAAGAGCTTTCAGACGACAACATATCTGATTACATTAAAGAAGTTATGCAAAAAGAAGAAGAATATTGTTTTGAAAAAGATGAAATGCAGTTTTCGATTTTTCCAATGAAAAATAATTTTGAATGCATCGGTGTAATTGAAGTAATCAGAAAAATAGAGCGTCCTTTGGAGTTTGAATATGCTGATTTAATTCAAAATATGGCGGGTCTTTTTGTTACGTCGATGGGGCTCCAAAAATTAATTGATGAGGTAAAACGTTTGGTGGCTCTGGAGAATGTTTCGACTCTTGAGTTGCAAAATTTAAGAGCTCAATTAACGGCAATTATTGGCGATTTAGGCGATCAACAACAGACTTTTGTTGAGAAATTGGCTTATGCGGTTGATTTAAAGGGACAATATAAACGTTCACATTCAAATGAATGCGCTAATCTTTCAAGAGAAATATGCGAACGCTTGGGATTAAATGAAAAAACGACAGATTTAATATATTATGCGGGATTATTGCAAAATATAGGAAAAATAACTTTATCTGAAGAATTATTTACAAAGAAAGATAAATTAACAGATGCTGAATGGAATGAACTTAAAAATCATCCGAATATTGGTGTTGATTTGTTGATGAATATTAATTTTATGTCAGAGGTTGTTCCCTATATTAATTATCAAGAGGAGAGATATAACGGAAAAGGTTATCCTGAAGGATTAAAAGGTAATTCTATTCCGTTGGGTTCGAGAATAATTGCGCTTGCAGGTGCATATTGTGCTTTGACACAAGATAGAGCTCACAGAAAAGCTTTATCTAACGCAGAAGCCCTTGAAATTATTAAAAAGGAATCAGGCACTAAATGGGATCCTAAAATTGTTGATGTTTTAGTAGAAATAAAAAAATAAATATAAGATTTTTTGTGTTAAAATCCTGATATATAATTATATCAGGATTTTTGTATGATAATTTTAGAAAAACCTTATGTGTCTGATTTTTTAATTGAAACAATTAAAAAAAATAATTTTAAAGTGCTAAAAAATCAAATTTCAAAAACCTTTTTTGAAGATAATTATTTGAATGGTTGCGTTATTGAGAATAGTTGCGCTTCGGATGAGTTGTTTTATTCAAATTCTGAAAATTCAATTGATTGGATTTTGAGGAATTATGCAGCTTGTGATGTTGCAAAGTATATAAAAATAAGTAAAAATAAAATTTTATTTCGGGATATGTTAAAAAAAGTATATCCTGATTTTTATTTTAAAAAAATTTCAATTAAAGATATTGATTTGTTAAATCCGAAGGAATTTAAATATCCCTTGATTTTAAAACCTTCTGTGGGCTTTTTGAGTTTTGGTGTATATCCTATATATAATTCTGAAGATTGGTTGCAAATAAGCAAAAAATTAAAAAACGATATAAAAAACCTTGAAGGTATTTTTCCTCATAATGTTGTTGATTTTGATGAATTTATTATAGAGGAGATGATTGAGGGTGATGAATATGCAATAGATGCTTATTTTGATGAAAACGGAAGAGCTGTTATTTTAAACATTTTTAAACATCCTTTTTTTGATGAAAATGATGTCTCTGACAGATTGTATTATACTTCTGCAGATATAATAGAAAAAAATCTTAAAAAATTTCAAAACACTCTTGATAAAATTGGTGAATGTATCGGCTATAGAAACTTTCCGTTCCACCTTGAGTTAAGAGTGAATGAAAATAACATAATTCCCATAGAAATAAACCCGTTAAGATTTTGCGGATGGTGTATAACTGACATTGCAAAATTTGCTTGGGGGATAAATGTGTATGAATATTATTTTAAAAAGTTGAAGCCAAATTGGAGTAAAATTTTATCTGAAGTTGATAATTCATATTATTATTTTACTATAGCTGATGTTCCTTCTGATATTTCGAATAAAAACATTAAATATGTCGATTATGAAAAATATTTAACAAATATTACTAATCCTCTTGAAATAAGAAAAATAAATCCTGTTGAAAATCCTGTTTTTGCAATAGTATTTGCTAAAACAAATGATGAAAGAGAAATGAAAAATCTTTTAAAATTAAACATGAAAGATTTTATTGTTTGTTGAAAACGCTTATACCTTTTAGATTATATTCTTGAGCTTTTCTTATAATTATATCTACATCTTTGGTTGTGGTTTTGCTATTAAGTTCGATGGTTTTTGATATATTTCCTTCAAGGTATTTTTGGGCTGTTTTCATAGTTTCAAGCTCATCAAGATAATCTGTTTGTGTTTGTCTGTTTGGTTCGATAGATGGGGTTGTTTTTAAAATCCTTGAAATTGTTCCTGTGGGTGATATTGCCATTTTTAGGCCGTATTGCAGAGTTTCATTTTTAATAATTTTTAAGATTTCGTCCAATAATTCATTTGCTTTTTGTTTTCCGTAAGATAATCCGGCTTTATTTAACAGGTCTTGAAAACCTAAAATACCGATATAACTGTTTTTATCTTTTGTCGAAATAGCTTGTGAAAGTATATTTGCTGCTTTTCTTAGTTTTTCGTAGTCAAATTGGCTGTCCTCATTATAAAATTTTGCAAGATTAATATGCGCCAAGGTTAATCCTTCGTTAGGTTTAAGCGGGGCAGTTGCGCAACAATCACAAATATAGTCAGGATTATTAGAGAATATTATTCCAGGTTCGCCTTTTTTTAACATGGAATTTAAAAGAGTTTCATATATTTTTTTAGCTTTTATTTTTGTGCCGTCGGTTAAAGTTATATCTTCATTATTATCAACTTTTTTTATAAAATCATCAGGAATTATAACTGACAAATCAAAACACCAATCTGCGTAGTTTTCATTATCTTTTAAGGTTATAAATTCTAAAATTTTAGGGTGATATATACTTAAAAGCGCAATACCTGCAGGAGGTCTTTTAATATCTCCTTCTTTTTGTCTGAATAAAAAATATGCATTTATATCTTGAATTGCTTTATTGGGATTATCAAATTTCGAAAAATTAATTCCAACACCAACTTCTTCAAGAATATAATCTTCTAAAATTGCGAGATTTTTTACGGTTGAATTATTATTGTTTAAATTCACACCTTTAGCACTGTTTATATTTGTTGAATTAATTAAACCCTTATACATGGAACTTGAAAGAGATATATATCCTTCATTTAGCAGATCGGTGAGGGATTTGATTTTTTGAGGTTCCGTAAAAAATTTTTTTGAAATTTCTTCAAAAAAAACTTCCGATTTCTCGTTTTTTTCTAAAATTCCGCGTTCAACTAAAGGATTGATGTTAATTTTTTTACTTAAAAAATTTAATTTGCAGGGGTTTAGAAGCAGCACTTGTGCGTTTGACATGATGTTTTTTGTTTTGGATAATGGCTTTAACTTAAATTTGGTTTTTTTATAATTATTAAAAGTAATTTTTTCTATTTTCATAAATTTTTAAAATCTTCTGCCGCATCAAGTTTTTTGACAAGTGCTTTTATATCTCCTTTTAATTTAAAATACTCCTGAAATTTTTTTGTTGTCCTTATATTAAAACTTCTTCCGTTCTTATCTTTTGTTTTTGAAATCAATCCTTGTTCCAATAATTCGGCGATGTGTTCGTAAGCGTTTGAGCGCAATTCTTTTAAAGTTGTTTGTCTTATTGGTTCTTTTAGCGCAATTACCGTTAAAGTTTTTAATACAGCAGGTTTTAATTCTACCGGGCAAAGTTTTTCTACTATATCCATGTGCTCTGCTTTAACTTGAATAATGTATCCATCTTCATCATCAATTTCAAGGGCACCGTTTCTGGATGAATAATCAAACATTAAATCTAACAGTGCATCAGTTACTTTTTCTTCTTCAATTTCTAAAATTTCAGCTATTTCAAACGGCTGCATAGCTTTTGAAGTTATAAATAAAACTGCTTCTACTTTTGCTTTAAGTGTTTCCATTTCCATTATTCTGCCTCAATTCCTTTTTTTTCGGGCTTTTTGACATATAATTTTCCATAAAATTCTTTTTGCAAAATTTCATATTCGTTTTCTCGAGCAAGAAACAAAAGTGCAATAAAAGCAGAGCTTCTGTCAAACCCCAGTAAACATAGTTCTCTTAATTCGATATTTTTTTCTTTTTTTAGAATTTGACGTAGATTTTGTCTCATTTTTTCAACGACTTCTTCCACATATTCTTCGTGTGCAAGTTCTTTTATTTCCGCCGCTTTTAGTTTTGCATAACTTTTTACTCTGCGTTCTTTTCTGTCAAGAGCACTTTTAATTGCATATTTCTTTTCTAAATCTTCGTAAAATTGAATATGTCTGATTAAATCTTTTAAGGTTACGTTTCTTTTTCTGTTTAATCTTACAGAGGTGCGTCTTTGGAGTACTTCATCAAAAGAAACGATATTATTTGTCGGAATTTGAAGTTGTTCATAGTCAGCTTCAAAATTATCATCTTCAAAATAATCCAAAGGCTCAGGGTCAAAATCGTTGATAGTAATGCCTTGCAGAATGTCTGATTTAATTTTTAATAAAGTTGATGAAAAAAGGATTGCCTTGCCCACCGAACGTAAATTGTCTTGTTTTAATTGTGAAATTCTTGTCATATATTTATCATATAAGTCAACAATATCAATGTTCCATGGATCCAGCTTTCCTTCTTTAACCAGATCAAGTATTATTTCAATGGCGTCTGTTTGAACATCTTTTTTTATTCCTGAACGAGAAATAAATTCAGTGTTTGAACCAAAATCAATTGTTCCATCTAACACTTTTATTTCATCAAAATTTAATTTATTATTGTAAAAATTACTAACTGCTTCTGTCATTATTCGTCTTTCAATTTAATTCCGGATATTTTTGTAACCCCTTTGTCTTTTTGAGTAACTCCAATCATTCTGTCTGCGTTATCTAACATGGGTTTTCTTAAGGAAACAACCACAAACTGTGCGGTTTTGGATTGTTTTGTTATGATTGATGCTAATTTTTCAACATTAGGACCGTCTAGGTGCATGTCTACTTCGTCGAACGCATAAAAAGGAGATGGCATATATTTTTGTATAGCAAAAACAAAAGCAAGTGCGGTAAGCGATTTTTCACCACCCGACATACCCGCAAGTTTTTGGTTTTTCTTATCTCTTATATTAGCTTCAAATGTTAAGCCGCCCGAAAAAGGATCATTTTCATTTTCAAGAACGAGCGTTCCTTCTCCTTCTGAAAGTTGTCCGAATACTTCTTTAAAATTTTTATTTATAGCATGATATGCATCTAAAAACGTTTCTTTTTTAAGATTTTGATAGCCGTTCATTCTTGTTTTAATTTCATTTTTCTCATTTTCAAGCGTTAAAACCTTCTCTTTGTACGAGTTTTGTCTTTCCATGACCTCATCGTATTCGGTTAGCGCACGCATATTTACAGGCTCCAAATCGTCCATTTTTTTCTGCAATTTTGATATTTTTGCATTAATTTCTTCAAGAGGTATTTCGCTTTGTTCCAGCGTTTTTGGGTTAATCCCTGCGGTTTCAAATTCTTTTAATATATTTTCTAAAATCGGTTCAAGCTCACGTCTTCTTGCTTTGTAGCTTTCTTCTTGTTCTAAAAGCCTTTCGATATTGTCTTGAATTTTATTCTTATCTGCTTTGGCGTTTAGGAGCATTTCTTGAAATTCATCTCTTTTTGTTTGCAACTCAACTAAATTTTTGCCGAGTTCTTCTATTTCTTTTTCTAATATTTCTAATTCATTTTTAACTTTTTCTATTTCCGATACAAATTGTTCACGTTCATTTTTTAAATTCTCGTTGTCTTTGGTAAGCTTTTCAATGTCAGCTTGGCGGGTTAGAATTTGACTTTGTTGAAATTTAATTTGATTTTCATCTTTTTCAATGTCGTTTTCTGTTGTCATAATTGATTTTTCAATTGTTTTAATTTCTTCTTCTATGCCGTTGGTTCTTTCTTTGAGTTTTTTTAATTCGCCTTCATCAATTAATTTTTCAACTTCCTCAAGTTTTTCTTGAGCCGCCTGAATTTTGTCATTTAGTTTAATATGTCGATTTTCAAATAAATCAAGCTCTTTCGATAATTTTGAATTTTTTTCTTTTAAAACTTTTAAATCAGCTTCGCCTTTTTGAATAATGTCTGATGATTGTTCGTTGTTAGAGATTAAATTTTTAAGTTCAATTTTGGCAGAATTTAAAGAATTTAGCGCATTTGAATGTTTTTGTCTTATATCATCCAATCTTCTTTCCAAATCTTTTTCTGTCTGGCTTAATTTTTTTATTGTTTCTTCAAGCGATTTAAGTGTTTTTTTGTATTTTTCAAGCTCTTTTTCTTGGCTTTTATCAAAGAAAGAAGCATTTTTTTTCTTTGCTCCGCCTGTAATTAAACCGCTTTTTTCCGTTATATCACCTTCGAGAGTTACTACTCTGTATTTTCCTGCAAGTTTTTTTGCTGTTGTTTCATTTTCAACAACAACGGTTTCGCCAAGAGCAAAATAAAATGCATCAATATATTTGTCATCAAAGTCAATTAAATTAATTGCAAAATCGATTACTCCTTTTTCTTTGGGAAGAGCCATTCTGCTTGGGGCTTTTTTTATAATATTTAACGGAATAAAAGATGCCCTGTCTCTTCCTTGAGAGCGCAAAATTTGAATTGCTTTATATGCGGTATCTTGATCGTCTACAACAATCGAGAAAGCTCTTGCTCCCATTGCAACATTTATTGCATCAATGTATTCGCTTTCAACATCTGCTAATTGCGCCAAGGTTTCATGTACGCCTTGAATGTGCGCATTCATGACTGTTTCAATACCGGAGCCCATACCAACTGATTTATAAGCATTTTTATTTGCATCTAATATTGCTATTCTTTTTTGAGCTTGTTGAATTTTATAAAAAGAATCTTCCTTTTGAGTTTTTGTTTTATCGAGTTCTTCAAAAGTTTTTGTTTGAAGAGTTTTGAAATCTTTGACTTCGTTTTCCAGTGTTTCAATTTGTAGGTTTAGTTTATCTTTCTCGTTTTCAAAAATCTTTGCGGAGTTTAAAAGTTTATTAATTGTTTCTTTAAAGTCTTTAATTTTTTCTTCGTTATTTTTATATTCATTTTCAAGAGGAAGTTGTTCTTTAATGAGTTGAGTTTCTTTGTCTTTTAAATCTTCCAATTCTTTTCTTAATTTGTTTCTGTTTTGAATATGTTCATCGGCGGATTTATTTAAGCCTGTCATTTCATTTATTATTTTATTTAATTCTGTTTTTTTATTCTTAAGAAGATTGTTTAATTTTTCTAATTCCGTGTTTTTATTATTAATTGCTTCTTTAAATTCTTCGATTTTTTGTTTTTGAACTTCTATTCCGTTTTTGTAACTTTCTATAGATTTTATGTTGTCAAGAGTTGTTTTTTCAACTTGAGCTATGGCGGATTTTTTTCTTTCAATTTCGCCTTTTTTCTCTTCTGCAATTTTTTTTACTTCAAGTTGTTTTTCTTCTCCTTGTGCGCGTACTTGAGCGTTTATTTCATCGTATTTTATCTTTGTATCTTCGATTTTAGACTCGGCTTCTTTTAGCCTTTGGTTTAATTCTTTTTTTTCTTTTGTAGCAGCAAGTATATTTTGGTGTACCAATTCCAATGAGCGGACTGTGTCAAAATATTTTGCGCTTTGTATTTGATTTTCAAGAGATATTTTTTCATCTTTAAATTTTTTATATTTTAGAGCAACTTCTCGTTCTTCTTTTAGTTGTTCTATACGATTATCAATTTCTCCCATAAGAATGTTTGTATTGGCGACTCTGTCTTCAACACTTTGAATTTGCTCGCTTGCAAGAGTGATTTTTCTGTCGAAATCTGCGGTGCCTGCTATTTCATCAATAATTTTTCTTCTTTCAATAGGCGAGCATTTTGTAATTTCGGTTACATCCCCTTGCATCATCACATTATAGCTGTTTGGTGAAATATTATATTTTTCGAGTTCAAGATGTATTTGCGTTAGAGTACAGGGTTTATCGTTGTAGTAATAATTGGATTGAACACCGTTTTTACCCTTTTTAATATATCTTTTTATAGAAAATTCATTGTCTTGATTGCCTTTTTCATCGCCAAAAGTTACTTTTACCGATGCTTCACCGCGTTTGTTGTGGTTAGTTATTAAATCTGCAACCCCCTGTTCGGAGCGCAGTGTCCTTGCGGTCGTGAGTCCGAGCGCAAAAAGCACACTATCTATTATATTGCTTTTTCCTGAACCGTTCGGACCTGATATTGCCGTAAAACCTTCAAGCAACGGGACGGTGACTTTATTTGCAAAAGACTTAAAATTATCTATTTCTATTTCTTTTATATACATCGATTAATCTTTAAACCTACTCCGGTATATTAATTACACTATAAAAGTTTGAGTCATGTCAAATTTTATATAAAAATTAATACCTATCGACGATATAAGTGTAATTTTGAACAGAGTTTTTTGAAATTTGTTTGTGTAAAATCATATATTTGTCTTTTAGCATGTTTATTCTTTTAATAGGAAAGAACATAAAATTAGCTCTTCCTATTACTCTGTCTTTATTTAAAAATCCCCAAAATCTGCTGTCTTGAGAGTTGTTTCTGTTGTCTCCCATCATGAAATAATGGTTTTCAGGAATTATAAAGGGTCCGCAATACATATTTTCCATGCAGGGTGTCCAATTGGTTTTTGAGCTTATATATGGTTCATTCAACGCTACATCGTTAATATAAACTCTGTATTGGTTGCTTGTTTTATCCTTTTTGATTTCAAATTTATCATTAGGCATACCGACAACTCTTTTGATAAATGCAATATCTTTGCAAAAGATGCCTGAAAGTCTTGATAATACAGCAAAGGGAGAGTTTGACAACTGTACTTCCGGCGGATAGAAAACAAGAATATCTCCTCTTTTTATTTCTTTTTTAGGGTATTCAAGTTTTTCGACAAAAACCCTGTCTTTTTCAAGAATAGTAGGACGCATTGAACCTGACGGAATCCAGCGGAGTTCTCCAATGAAATATCTTATTATGATAACGCAAACCAAAACAAAGATAATTGTGCTTATTATTTCTTTTGTGAAACTCGTTTCTTTCTCATTTTCATCTTCAACATCATCAAAGAGAACTTTTTTTAAAAAATAAGTTATTCCTTTTTCTTTTGTTTTTTCTATTAATTTTTGAAAGGATTGTTTTCTCTTTTTTAAAAAATCCAAAAAAGAATTTTTAACGGATTTAAGAGTAATTGTTTTGTCAAAAAATAAATAAAGTAAAATATAAAATATTGCAAGCGAGATGAAAAGGATTCCGATAAACTTCAAAAAAGCTGCATAAGGTTGACTGTATTGACTGCCTATGCTACTAACATTAATGAGTTTTGCTTCAGGCTTGTTTTTGAAAATAAAATCAGATATTTTATTAATGGTATCAGGTGTTTCTTTGCTTGCTAACAAAGGAATTTGAACAAATAAAACATTTTTATACGGTTCATTTTCAAAATCGTAATCTTCTTCTTCAAAGGTGAAAATTTGCGAAGAAAGATGTTTGATTTTTAAAGTATTGAGTTCGTTTAAAATTTCCTTATTTGGATTTTGAATTGAATATTCCAGTAAAATTCCTCTTTTTAAAATAAAATTGAGTGTCGGGTTGTTTATGTTATAGATTAGACAAGTGCATAAAAATACAAATAAAAATAGAATTATTTTGTAATTTTTTATAAAAAACCCTTTGATTTTAGCCGTAAATGTCAAAATTTGCTCCTTAAAGTATAGTTGCATAAGTCAATCAATACTGTTTTGTGTGGAGTATCTTCTGTTTTGTCGAGAAAATACAACGCTTTTTTTCTGTATTCTTCAATTTTTTTTGATGCTTTTGCTATGCATTTTTTAAAGCATTGACTTTTGCAATTCAGAATATTTATATCATATTCCTTGCAAAAGTATATCACAGGTAAAGTATAGTTTCCATTTTTTATATCTGTATGATTTTTGTTTTTAATATTTTCTATGTCATTTTTTATTTGAAAAGCAATTGTATAATTTTTTAAAAAGTTTTTAAGATTATTTTTAATTTCAGGCTCTGTTTTTTGCAAAACAAAAAGCGATTCAAGTCCTGCTAAAAATAAATTTCCGGTTTTATTAAATGTTTTTTTGTAATATTTTTTTTCATCTGTCAGTTTGTATATCGTTGAATTTTGTTCGATTTCACCATCAAGTGTTTTTTTAATTTTTTTTGAAAATATTTTTAAAATATGCAAATTGGTTTTGCTCAAAACATCAAGTGCCATGCTTAAAAGCAGGTCCCCTTCAAGCAGAGCTATTTTTGCACCATATTTATCGAAAAATGTCGGATTATTTCTTCTTAATTTTTCGTTGTCTAAAATGTCGTCATGGAGTAAGGATGCGTTGTGCAGCAGTTCCGTTGCTAATGAAATATTTATAATTTGTTTAGAGTTTTTTATATTTAAAATTTTTGCAAATAACATTATAAATAAAGGTCTTAGCCTTTTGGGGTTTGAAAACATAAAAAGAAATAAATCTTCTTTCAAAAAATTATTACTTTTATTAATGATAACCTTTAATTCATTTTCAAAAGTGTCTAAATCATCAGATAAAATTGATGTGATATTTTTTATTGATTTATTATTATTCATTTTAAATTATAAACTTGCCGTTTTCATATATGAGCTTGTCATCTGCATATATTTTGCCTGAGTTTTTCATGTTTTTTATCATATCCCAATGTAAGCCGGATTGATTTTTTCCGCCTGCTTCGGGGTAGCTTGCGCCAAATGCAACATGAATGGAGCCGCCGATTTTTTCATCAAAAAGAATATTTCCGGTAACATTTTGTATTCTTTCATTTGTGCCAATTGCTATTTCTCCGACGAATTTAGCACCTTGGTCAGTGTTGAGCATACTTTGCAAAAATTCATTACCGAATTCCGCTTTTGCTTCAACAACTTTGCCGTCTTTTAATTCAATAAATACTTCTTTTGCACAAGAGCCATGATAGTTTTGAGGAAAATCAAAATAAATTGTTCCGTTTGCACTGTCTTCAACCGGAGAAGTGAAAATTTCTCCATCAGGAAAATTCATGTTGCCCGAACAAGGAAGCCATTTTCTTCCTGCGGTCGAAAAAGTTACATCTGTTCTTTCTCCGACAAATCTGATTTTAGATGTTTTATTTAAAATTTCAGCTATTCTTTTTTGCTCTTTGTCTATTTCTTCCCATTTTTTAACCGGATTATCCAAGTCAAGATAGCAAGAATTGATTAAAAATTCACTGTATTCTTCAAGGCTCATGGATGCTTCTTGTGCCAATGCGTTTGTGGGATAGTCTGCTATAACCCAACGCATTTGATTGTTAGCCGAGCGCTCAAGCCTTCTTGATAAAATCGGATGAGTTGCTTTTGAACGTTTTGCTAATTTTTTAGGGTCAGCATTTGCCATGTTTTTTACGTTGTTCGGAGCCCCTATAAATATCATTACATCCGCCTTTTCGACTTCAAGTTTTGACATTTCGTCTATATAGCTAAGTTGTTCGTCATTTGCAAATTTAATAAATGTTTCTGCTAATTCATCCATTGATGTTCTTACTATTGGATTAGCCTCGTTTAAAAGGCATGCTTTGTATATTTCTTTGATTAAAGGTTGAGCCTCGTATCCTCTTGCATAGATTATTACCAAATCGCCTTTTGAAACTTTAGTTGAGTAATTTACAAGAACATCTGCATATTTTTTAATTAGCGGGTTAAACATTTATTCATCTCCGTTATCTTCCATTTGTCCATGATAAGCGGCTTTAAATCTTAAAGTACATCCCCTTTTGGATGATTTAACAAAATCCACAAGTTTATCTACGTATTTATTACCTTTAAATTCTTTTTCTATTAATTCAAGAGCCTGCGATGTATTATACTGCTCATTTCTTAAAAGTCTGATGGCTTTATGAATTGCGTCTCTTGATTCTTTATCCACATTTTTTCTTCTCAGACCTATTGCGTTTAATCCGATAGGCAAACATGGGATGCCTTCAGCTTTGCAATAAGGTATAATATCGCTTCTTGCAGCAGAAGCTCCCGATATTATTGCCATTTCGCCAATTCTTACATGTTGATGAAATACCGACATTCCGCCAAGAAATGCACCAAATCCGACATGGCAGTGTCCTCCAATAGTAGCGGCATTTGCCATAATTACGTTGTCTTCAAGCACGCAATTATGAGCCACATGTGTATATGCCATTAACATGCAATTATTTCCCACAATAGTATTTTGATTTTCACCTGAAGCACGACTTACCGTTGCAAATTCTCTAATCCAACAATTTTCACCAATAATCACTCCGGTCTTTTCGTTTTTGTATCCTAAATCTTGCGGTTCTCCGCCAATTGAAGCGAAAGGAGATATTCTGGTGTTTTTTCCTATGTGCGCATATTGAATATTTGCACTTTCACCTATTTTACATCCTTCTTCGATTATCGTATCTGCTCCTATGACTGCGTATGCGCCTATTTCTACATCAGGTGCAATTTTAGCGCTTTTATCAATTATTGCACTTGGATGAATTTTATTTGAAGTCATGTTTTATCCTTTTTATTTTAATGCTACAGTTAATTCCGCTTCCGTACACAATTTGCCGTCAACATAAGCTCTGCCTAAACATTTTGCAATAGGACCTTTAACTTTTAAACATTGAGTTTCCATTTCAAGCTTATCACCGGGTCTTACTATATTTTTAAATTTCGCATTTTCAACACCTGCAAAAAGTGTTAATTTGCCTTTATATTTCTCCATTGTCATTAAAATGGGAGCTGAAGTTTGAGCTAATGCTTCTATTTGTAAAACCCCCGGCATAATCGGATTATCCGGAAAATGTCCTTGAAAAAAAGGTTCATTAAATGTTACATTTTTATAACCTTTGGAATATTCCCCGGGAACACATTCTGTTATTCTGTCAATTAATAAAAACGGGTAACGATGTGGTAGCATTTTAAGTATTTCTTCATAATCAAGAGATATTGGTGTAATTATTGAATCCATTGCTGTCTCCTTATTGTTTTTCAATTGTTTTTTTTAAAATTCCCGCGCATTTTACATGATAGCCATGTCCTGCTTCTTTCACTATTATATTTGCCTTTAATTTAAGAGGATTGTAGCCTGTAAGATATAAATCTCCTATAATATCAAGAATTTTATGTTTTGCAGGTTCAAATGGGCTTCTTAGTTCGGTTGTATATCCATCATCAGTTAAGCCGACAGTATTTTCAATGGTTACACCTTTTGAATATCCTGCTGCTTGAAATTTTTCAAGATCTTTTAAATAGCCGAATGTTCTTGCTTCGATAATTTCGTTAAGGTTATTTTGGTTTAAATTAACCCATCTTTGAGATAAGTCGGGATGATTGAAATTAACCATATATGTTATTGTTGTTTCATTTTCGCTTGGCATAATGACTATTGATGAATTATTTTTTTGAAAAGTTATTATACTGTTCAGTGGCATTATTTCATCTGTTTCACCCATATAACCCACTTTATCGAATTCTTCGGTCCATATTTTTGCACTGCCGTCAAAAATCGGCATTTCAAAACCCTGTGAATTAAAATAAACATCAAGAGCGTCAATACCTTTTATAGCACAAGCTGCCATAAAATGCTCTACAAGGGCTATTTTATGTTTTGCTCCTTTTTCGACATCAGCCAGGATAACACAGTGTTCTGTTGAAACAACATTTTCAACCTTTGCTTCGACCATGCCGTCTTGGATAAAAAATCTTATACCTTTTTTATCCGAAGGTTTTATTGTCAGTTCAACGGGCGCAGCAAACATAAGTCCCGCGCCGCTTAATGTTAAGTTAGATTTTAGCGTCTTCATTTAAAAATTTCTCATAATCTTCTAATAAGTGTTGATATTTTTTATATTTTTGTACCATAATTTCAGCTTCATCAAGATATTTTAATCTTTTTATAAAGTCTTTTCTTAAAACAGCGGGCGCACCCATTATTACTGATTTTTTCGGGAATGATTTTGTTACGCCTGCTTTAGCAAGAATAATTGAATCATCTCCGATTTCAACATGATCTTTTAATCCTGCTTGACCTGCAATTACGACTCTGTCGCCAATTATGCAGCTTCCTGCTATTCCTACTTGTGAAACAATTGTACATGCGTTTCCGATTTTACAATTGTGTCCAATCATTACAAGATTGTCAATTTTTGTTTGATTTCCTATAGTGGTGTTTTCTATAGTACCTCTGTCTATTGTTGTGTTTGCTCCTATTTCAACATCATCTCCTATTTCAACAGCACCAAGAGAAGGAATTTTAAATACCTTAACTTCGGTATTTATTTCCTTGATAGCCCCTTCTTGTCTTGCTTGTTCTATATTATTCGGTGCTTCGGTTACGAAGGAGAATCCGTCTGCTCCAATGCTTGCGCCATGATGAATGATGCAGCGAGAGCCTATTTTGATAAAATCTCCTATATTTGCTCCGGGGTGAAATAAGCAATTTGAGCCGATTTTCGTGTTTTTACCTATATATACATTTGGCATTATAGCTGTATTGTCACCAATTTCAACATTTCTGGAAATAACGACATTTGCGCCTATTGAAACATTTTTTCCGAGCTTAGCACTTTCGTCAATAATCGCTGTAGGATGTATTTCTGGCGGGGTGTCTGGAGCTATGTAAAAAATATTTAAAAGCTTCATAAATGCAAGTCTCGGACGTTCGACTTCAATTGTGGAAATGCCTTCTAAATTCACCCCCAGGGGCACTAAAGCAGCCTTTGCCTTTGATGCGGATATATTTTCTATTTCTTCTTCATTCATTGCAAGAGCTAATGTATTCTCATCAGCTAATTTTGGTGGTGCAACTCTTGTGATGACAGCATCTTGAACTTTTGTTAATATACCGCCGGTAAGTTTAGATAATTCCTCTAGGCTGAATTTTTTTTCGCCTGCATTTATTTCACCCATTTTCACTCCCTCTGTACTAGTCTTAAACTTATTGTATAACAATAAATGTTTTTTGCCAATTTTTTTAACAAAATTTAGAAGTTTTATGAATTTTGGGTTTTTTTAATTATGTTTGTTGTGGATTTTCCTTGTACAAGATTGATAAATTCAACCTTTCCGCCGTTTTTCAATACTGTTTTTGCTTCGGGTAGTGTTTCTAAGGTATAGTCTGCACCTTTTGTGTATATGTCGGGTTTGATAAGGTCTAAAAGTTTTTCGGGGGTACTGTCTTCGAAGATTACAATATAATCTACAAAATACAGTGCACTCAGAATTTCTGCTCTGTCGTTTTCATTGTTTATCGGGCGGCTGTCTCCTTTTAGTTTTTTAACCGAAGAGTCTGAATTTAAGCCTACAATTAAAACATCTCCGAATTTTGCAGATTCTTTTAAGTATCTTACATGTCCTACATGCAGGATATCAAAACATCCGTTTGTAAAAACAATCTTTTTGTTTTCTTTTTTTAAATTTTCTGCTGTTTTTTTTATGTTTTCTTTTTTTATTATTTTTTTATTCATATTTTTGTTCCTTAAAAATAACCGCCTAATGGCGGTCATTTATTTATTTGTTAGTTTCTTTTTCCTTTTTGATTTTATCTAATATTTTTAATTTAGATTTCGGTGCGCCTTGTTTTTTTTGGAATTCAAGTTGTTTTGGAAGAGCTTCTTCAAGTTGTTTTCTGATGTTATCAGGGTTTAATGAACTATCAACATATTCTATTTTCGCATTATTTTTAAGTCCGTTAATGAAATTTTGTAAGGTTTGAATTTTCTTTTGTTCGGACAAATAGGTTTTTAAATCTTTTTTAACGCTTGATAAAGATTGTGTTCCTGCTGCAGCCTTATCTGTAACATATATTATATGTTCACCGAATTGTGTTTTTACTATCGGGCTTATTGTGCCTACTTTTTGACTAAATGCAGCGTCACCAAATTCTTTAACAACTTGAGTGCGGGTAACGAAGCCTAAATCTCCGCCTTTTTTAGCAGAGCCGGGGTCTTCTGAATATTGTTGTGCAAGATTAGCAAAGTTCTTTGGATTTTTTATGGCTTTTTCTCTTACTTCTTTTGCCAGCTTTTCTTTTCTTGCTATTTCTTCTTTGACTTTTGCGTCAATGTTTGCACTTGATAATTTTGCTTCTTTATCAGCATCTGTTATTTTTCTTTTTAAACTTTCAGGATTTGTGTCAAATAAAATATGAGAAACTTTGATTCTTTCGGGCATGGTGAATTGAGCTTTGTTTTGTTTGTAGTATTTTTCGACTTCAGAATCCGAAGCTTCTTTTGCTCCGAGAGAATCAATCAATTTCATTATTTTAACTTCACTTGCCATATCGGAATTTAATCTTTGTTCCGATATTTGATTTTGTTTTAAAATATTTTTAAATTGTTCCTCAGAGCCTATTTGAGCGATTATCTGCGCTTTTTTATCTTTTATTTCTTTTTCTGAGGCTTCGATTTTTCGTTTTTCAAATTCTTGTTCTAATAAATTTCTTACAATAACATCATTTAAAAATCTTTCTTTTAGTGCAATTACGGTGTAGCTGTCATCTTTTTGAAGCTCTTTGGGAGCGTTTTTAAGTTGTATATTTTTTATTTTATTGAAATCTCCGTAAAATTCTGCTCTCGTTATATTTTTATCATTGATTTTAAGAACAACATCACTATCTTTAGCGCAACCGCAAAAAAGTGCCATTGAACAAAAAAGAGTCAGTGCTATTTTTGTAAACTTCATATTTATCTCCTTATAAAATTAATTATTGTTTGTTCTAAAATTTAAAACTACCTCAGAAATATAATAAAACAAATCCGCCAGTTTGTTAAATATTTCATCAAAATCATCTTCATTTTTATTCATAAGCAAAATTCCTTTTGTTTTTGCAAGTGTTTTGGGAGGTTGAGTAAATGTAAAGAATTTTGTTATTTTAGTTTCAATTTTAGATTTTAAAATGTTCCATTCTTGCATAGTATAAGGCATATATATTCTTATTGTGTTTCCAATTTGTCTGACAGAGGAAATTTCAGCACCTGTTGCAAGAATTCTAAGTTTTATAAGCTTTACAAGATTTTTTGTGCATTGAGGAATTTGACCAAATCTGTCTTTAAAATTGAGTTCCATTTCTTCGAGCTCGGATATTGTAGTTACATCTGATAATCTTTTATATTCAAGAATTTTTTGTTCATAAGTTTGCGCCCATTCATCCGGAATATAAGCTTGAGCATTTATATCGATAATTGCCGGTGCAATTTTTTTCTTTGGTTTTTCATAAGGATTTTTCTCTCTTTTTGTTTTGATATCTTCTATACATTCCGCCAATAGATTGCAATAGGTGTCAAATCCGACATTAACCATTTGTCCGTGTTGATTTGTACCTAATATATTTCCGACACCTCTGATTTCTATATCCCTTAAGGCAATTTGATATCCGCTTCCCAAGCTCGTAAAGTCTTTAATGGATTCAAGTCTTTTTCTTGCCTGTTCGTTTAATTCTTTGGATTTTTTATAGAAACAAAAACAATATGCTTGTCTATCCGAGCGTCCTACTCTTCCTCTCAGTTGATAAAGTTGTGCTAAACCAAAACTGTCGGCATCATGGATGATAATGGTATTTGCATTTGGTATATCAAGTCCGGATTCTATAATGGTTGTGGATAGTAATATATCATATTTACGTGCGGAGAAGTCACATATAATTTCTTCAAGTTGTTTTTCCGGCATTTGTCCGTGTGCAACTGCAATTCTTGCATTCGGTACAATTTCTTGCAATTTTTCTTTAAATCTTTGAATGGTTTCAACTCTGTTATAGAGGTAAAATACTTGCCCTTCTCTTTGAATTTCTTGATTTATTGCATTTTTTACGTAATTTTGTGAAAATTCGCCCACATAAGTTTTTATGGGCAATCTGTTTTTTGGAGGAGTATTTATAACCGATAAATCTTTTAGTCCGGAAAGAGCCATATTTAGAGTTCTTGGTATAGGTGTTGCGCTTAAAGAGAGTACGTCGATATTTTCTTTGAATTTTTTGAGTTTTTCTTTATGTCTTACTCCGAATTTATGTTCTTCATCTATAACAAGAAGTCCTAAATTTTTAAATTCTATATCATCGGATAAAAGCCGATGAGTGCCTATAACGGCATCAATTTCTCCGGATTTAAGTTTTTCAATTATATTTTTTTGTTCTTTTTTTGAACAAAATCTGTTTAAAACCGCCATTTTAACTTCAAAAGGTTCAAACCTTTCTCTTAAAGTTTCATAATGTTGCATTGTGAGGATTGTTGTAGGAGCAATAAGTGCTGTTTGATACCCGCTCATAACGGCTTTAAACATTGCACGAAGAGCTATTTCTGTTTTACCAAAACCAACATCGGCACAGATTAATCTGTCCATTGGTTTTTCATCTTCCATATCTTTTTTGACTTCAATTATTGCTTTCATCTGATCCGGAGTTTCGGTGTATTCAAAATTATCTTCCATTTCATATTGCCAAGTTGTGTCAGCTTCAAATATAATGCCTTTTGAAATTTTTCTTTTTGCATATAAATCAAGAAGATCATAGGCTATTAATTCAACCTCTTTTTTTGCTCTTGCTTTTGTTGTCTCCCAAGCACTTCCGCCCATTTTGGATAATTTTGGTTTAACACCGCCGCTTCCTCGGTATCTGCACAAAAGGTTAATTTGTTCTGCGGGCATGAAAAGTTTATCTGTGCCTTGGAATTGGATTTCAAGATAATCTTTTTGATTTTCGTCAATGGTTTGTTTTGTAATACCGTTGTATATTCCTATACCATGGACACTGTGAACAACATATTCGCCGACTTTTACGTCATTAATGGAATCTATAAAATCTTGTGTTTGTTTGTTTGAATAATATTTTTTTGTTGTTATATCTCTTGAATGTTTATTAAAAAGTTCTTTGTCTGTTAAAAAAAGTATTTTATCATCAGAAATTTTATTATCTTCGCTTATTGCTCCGCCTGTAGTTATGTCTGAGAAATATTTTATGTTATTTGAAAAAATTTCAAATTCTTTAAAAATTTCTTTGAGTCTGTTTGGAAAATTTGAACAAATGAATATTTTATAGTTTTCGGATAATTTTTTTTGTATGTATTTAGAGATTTTTTGAATGTCAGATGAGAATATTGGAGCTGTTTGAGCATTGAATTCAATTAATTTATCGTATTCGTCCGATAGAAAATTATCCAAACCTATTCTTTTATATTCTTTGATTTTTTTTGTAAATTCTTCTTTTGTAAGATGGTTTAATTTTTTTAGAGGAAGTTTCAATTTGGAAGCAATTGCATCATTATAATTTTGTATATAAATTTCATCCAACGAGTTATATTTGGACTGGATTTGTGAAGTTTCTTCAAAAATCAAAATATAATCTTTAAAGAAATCCAGAGTTGAGCTTGGATTTTCTATAAAATTATTCAAATAATATTCTATACCTTCAAAATATCCGACTTCGTCTATTTTTTCCATTAATTGTTCTTTAATATTTTGCAGAAAATCATCATTTTGAATCGGAGTATTTGTTATCTGTTCTTTAAAATATTTTTTATTGTTTTCGTCAAGAATAAATTTGTATAAAGGCAATATTTTTGTTTTTTCTATATGTTCAAAGCTTTTTTGATTGTTTGGATTGAAATATCTTATATCTTCTACTGTATCGGCAAAAAATTCAATTCTTACCGGATTTTTGTCGAGCGTGTATATGTCAAGTATATCTCCTCTCAGGGCAAATTCGCCTATATCATTTGCTGTTGTGGTTCTTTTGTAACCCATCGAGATGAGTTTTTTAGTTATGTTTGAATAGTCTATATTATCACCTTTTTTAATTTTCAATACATTATTTTTATAAAAATCAATATTGTTAAATTTTTCAAACACAGATTTAATCGGCATTATTATTATGTTTGGTTGTTTTGTAATAATGTTAATTTGTTCTTCGTAGATATAATAATTTTTTTCAAGCTCGCTGTAAAAGCTGATTTCTTGAGATGGAAAAATTTCCGATTCTATATTTAAAAGATTTTTTAAATCTTTTTGAGTTTTAAGTGCGCTTTGTTCATCGATAGTTATGTATATAATTTTTTTTTGATTGTTTATTAATGATTTAATTAGAAATAAATTAAAAGGTTTTAAAAGACCTGATAATACGAGATTAATTTTAGCAGAGCTTTTAATGAAACTATTTATGCAGTTGAAATTAATATTTTCAAAAGACATTTTATTCTTCCGTTAGAGCAGCACCGATGACACCTGAGTAATCTGCAAGTTCTGCTTTTTTAAATTCGGTATTTTCGCTTGCAACTTTGAGAGCTTTAGCCTTAGTTAGCTTAACTGTTTTTTTATATATTTCGTCAATTCCTTGTATTAAACCGCCGCCCAAAATGACAAGTTCGGGATTAAAAAAGTTTATTGCGCTTGCAATTCCGCCTGACAGATATTCTATCGCTTCGTTTACATATTGAGTTACAACATCATCATGTGCATCAAGTGCTTGTTTTATATGTTTGGTAGAAATGTTCTGCCCTTCGGTTAATTCTGTTATTATAGATTTTCTGCCTTTTTTTATAGCTCCTTGTATTCTTGCTTCAATTGCGCTTCTGGATGCGTATGCTTCAAGACACCCTACTCCTCCGCATGAGCAGCTTCTTCCGTTTAAATCAACAATAACATGACCCAATTCGCCTGCAGAACCTGACGCTCCGTTATATATTTTTTTATCTATTATAATTGAAGAACCGATTCCTGTGCCTATAAAAATACATAAAATGTTTTTATGGTTTTGACCGGCGCCAAACAAAAGTTCTCCGGATGCCGCTGCTTCCACATCATTATATACTTTGGTTTTAATTGAATATTTTTCAGTTAAGATTTTTTTGATTTCAAGATTTTTGCAATCCAAATTGCATGCATTTATTACAACACCTTTTTTTCTGTCAATTTGACCTGCTATCGCAATTCCTATTGAGTTAATTTCTTCTTTTTTAATTTTTGAAATTTCAAACAGTTCATCTAATGCTTCCAAAAGCTTTGCCGTTACTTTTTTGTTTCCTTTTTCTTTTTTTGTTTTTTTCTTGACTTCAAATAGGATTTTTGGATTTGAAGCAGCTTTTTTATTATTTTCTACAATTGCGCAAAGAACTTTTGTTCCGCCTAAATCAATTCCAATGTTATACTTTTTCATTATTGTTCTATTTTGTCTTTCATTCCTATATTTTTTAATCTTCTTTCGATGTCTCGCCACCAACTGAGTTTTTGTTTAAAGAGATATCTGTATCCTTCGAAATCGCCTTTTGAAATTTGAGCTTGTTGATTATCGCATAAAATTTCGAATTCTTTTTCAAGTTTATGACAAAATTCCTTTCTGTCATATTTAAAATCATGATAAGTTGTTACTTTGCCGAATTCAAGGACAATTTCAGGCTTGTCTTGTCTTAGAAAAGTATAATTAACCGCAACCGGACAGAGATTTATTCCGCCAAAATTTTTAACTGCATTTTCTGTTAAATATGCCAGTCCTGTCTGAAAGACTTCGGGTCTGTAGTGTGGCGGTCTTATAATTCCTTGCGGAAAAAGCCAGAAATTTATATCAGGGTCTTTTAGTGTTGTTGCTGCATATCTTAGAGCTTTGATTGCATCTTGCGGTGTTTTTTTGTTAATTGGAAAACATCCGATATATTGAAAAAGAGGAAAGCGGTTCATCTCCTCAATCATCAGGCGTAAACGTCCCTTCATTATTCTTCTTGCTACGTTAAAACCCAATATTCCGTCCCACCAATTGTTGTGATTAGTGTAAAAAAGCATAGCTTTGGTTTTATCTCTGTTTTCAATATTTTCAATGCCTTTATACATGAGAGAATGAAATCTTGCTTCAATCATTTTTGGAAAAACATAGTCCGCAATAAAAAGCCAAAAAGGAACATCTTTTGCCGTTCTGAATTTTTCTTCTCTGTTTCTTAGTATTGTAGGTGGCGTATCGCTGTACAAATGTTTCGGAGTTTCAATTATTGTCATAATTTGTTCCTGTTATTTGTCCTCTATTATTCTGTTTAGTTGACAATGAGCTCTAAAAGAGGTTAAATCCTTTTCTGTTTTCTTTATAAAATCTTTAAGGTTTAATCTTTTAGCTTGTTCTATAGTTTTATTATACATTCTTATTACATTTTGTGCATATTCATATTTTTTATTGTCCGGTTCTTGAGATAATCTTTCTCTTGCAATTTGTGCTTTTAGTCTGCTTAATCTTACTTGTAAATATATAAGTTCATTGTTGTATGCGCTTTGAAGTGCCATTTCGCAATACATTTTAGCGTTTTCTTTATCATTTAGTTTTAAATAGGCTTTTGCAAGAAGCTCTTGGAACAATATTTTGAAATAGAAATTATTATTTTGAGCATTTTCGCATATTTTAACGGCTTTTTCGCATATTTCAATACAATATGAGTCGGCTTTATTGTTTGCAGTTGCAGCTGCGCTTATATACCAAGCCAGAAGCGCACCGAATGCAATTTTTTTGGATGAAAAATATTGCATTTGTTCTGTGGCAATTTCAATTGCTTTTAAGTAGGATTTTTCTTCCAAAAGAACGTATGCAAGCAGTGTTTTTAAAAGGTTTTTAGATACTTCATCTCCGCAATTATTTGCAAAAGCGGTTGCTTCAAATAATTCATCTTTTATTGTTTCCGTATCCGTTCTTAAGATTTTATTTATTAAACTTATTATATTCCATTCGCAAACAAAATCAGGACTGTCTATGAGATAGGAATAATCTTTGACTAAATCTTTTAAAACCTCATCGGATTCATCAAAATATCCTTTTGAAGTATTCGCCATAGCAGAAGCGTATGCCAGACATACTTTCAGATAGTCTATTCTGGAGCCTTTTTCTTTTTCAAGAACTTTGCCTATTTCTGAAATTAATTCAAAAGCAAGAGGGGAGCCTTGTTGAGAATAACTTTTAGCCAGAATAATGTTTGCATTTATCCAGCAATAAAATATTTCATTTTGACTAATCCATTTGTGCTTAGAGAAGAAATTCAAATGTTTTTGTAAAACAGGATTTATTTCTGTGTTGACAAGGCTTGCTATTTCTTCCCAAGAACCTAATTTTAAGAGCGGCTCAAGTTTTCTTGCTTTAATAAGAGCAATTTGAAGTTCCAGAGTTGATTTTTTCTCGCTTTTATCACTTTTATCAAAAAACTTTAATATATTATCGCATACTTCTATTGCACCCGTATAGTCTTGGGTTAAAATTGCGCTTTTTAATAAAAATCCGGATAAATCTAACACCTTGTTTTCATCATTATTTTTTTGCGCCGCAATTATTGCATTTGATAAGTAATCTTTTGCTTCTTGCGGGCTTTTTTTGTATATTAATTTACCTAATCTTTCGCATATATTATTTTTTGTATATTCAAAATTGTCTAGTTTAACGCTTTCTAATAATATTAGACATTGCTTTTGTGCCATTGCATAAATGTTTACATCTCCAATAAAGCTTGCATACTGGAGATTTTTTGTCCATAGACTGTATGCGAGTTCTTTGTTGTTTATTATTTGCGCTAAAATCGGGCAAATTAAAGGAGTAGAGAGAACTTTGCCGTTCAGTTCGGTTAACAGCTTTTGAGCATCTTTTTTAATAAGATCTTCTTCTTTTGCTCTTATATAGCAATATGACCAAGTTAAAGAATTTTTAAATCCGTATATATCGTCGAATTTTCTTTTTAAATAACCTTTTTTACTTAATCTTTCAACTATTTCGAAGAATTCGTTTTCACTTAATTCATATAAACCGGCAAGGATTTTATAATCAAGCTTATCTCCCAAAAGCGATGCTGTGCAGAGAAAAACATATTCTTTTTCATTTTGATTTTTTAAGAAATCCAGTCTTTCATAAAAACATTTTTCAAGAGTTTCCGGGATTTCTATATCTTCTTTGTTTTTAATAAAATTGACTTTTTTATCTTTTACGTAAAGATATTTTCTCTCAAAAAGATATTGTAAAATCTGTTCTATATATGCTATATTCCCCTGAGCATTATAGGCAATTTGAGAAAGTATATCATTTGGAATATCGGATTGTTCTCCAAGTATTTTCTTGATAAAAATTTTACTTTCGGATGTGTTTAAGCTTCTTAAAGATATATTAAGACAATTAGTATTGTTTAGCTTGTTTGATTGAAAATAAATTGCTATTGCGTGTTGATTTTTATATCCTAAAATCATTTTTGCATCTCTTGCAAAATAGTCTTCGTCGATAAGATGTTTTAAGAAACCGTAAGAAGATTCATCAATTAAATCAAAATCATCAATTATAAATAATACATTTTTTCTTTGTTTAATATAATCAAAAATATCTTTAAGATATTTATATGTTATTTCTTTGTTTATAAGAATGTTTTCAAAATAATCTTTTTTGAGAGGATAAATAAGGTTTGCGAGTGTTTCGAGATTTTCTTCATCGATTTTTTCGAGATTTAGTTTTTCAAGAACTCTTTTTTCAAATGCTTTTATGTTAAATTCTTCTTTTAAAACAGAAGGACAGTCAAACAGGCTTATGAAAAAGTTTTGTATAAGTCCGTAAGGGCTGACTTGAGTTAGAGCAGAACATTGAGCATAGAATATAATGGTATTCGGCGAAGAAGCTTTATTTATCCTAAAATACAGGTCATTTAAAAGATGTGTTTTTCCTACCCCGCGAGGAGCATTAAGAGAAATTGCTCTGACTTTTGAATTATTGTCTGTAAGATTATTAATAATCATTTCGAGAGCTTTATCGTATTTTTTATCTTCGCTTTGCTCAAATGCGGGTTTTTGGTCAAGAAAAACCATTTTATAAGAATCGGGAGATATTTTTATAAGAGATAATTCACTGTTTAACTTAACGTAAGCACCGTTTGATACAACAACATCTTTATCGGAGCCGAGTTTTAATTGTTTGATTTCTTTGCTTTTTCTTATTTCATCAAATGTTAATATGGCAAATTTATATGACAGTTCTGTGTCAAGAGTTTTTTCAAGAATTTGATTAAATTTTGAGAATTCAGTTTCAAATTGGTTTATTTTATCAAGAATTTTGATGTTTTTATTATAGTTAAATTTAAAAACCACTGTTTCTTTGTCAATAAATTTGCAAAAAGTTCCAAAGGCAATTTTAACTGTTGTTTTTATATTTTCAATAACTTTTTGTTTAAATTCGTCTTTGTCGTATTTTTCAAATGTTCTTAACAAGTTTATGAAATTAATACAAAAGAGAAGAGGTGTTGTATTTTTATTTTCGTTATTTTTGTTTATTTGATTTTTCTGGGCAGGATTTGCGTTGTTTTTGATTTCCGTTTTTTTTGTAATTGTCTTTTTTATTTCATTTTTATTTTCTTCAAAGTTATAGCCGCACTTTCTGCATTTTTTGCTTGCAGAGTAGTTTGCGCTGTTGCATTTTGGACAAAATTTAACCAAGGTATAGCCGCAGGCAGCACAATGAACCGAACCGAGACGCGTTGGGGAGCCGCATTTCGGACATTTTAAGATAAGTCTCAGTTTACAGGTCGGACAGATTGTTGTATTGTCAGACACTTCTGTTTTACATTTCGGACAAATCAAAATCTTTATTCCAATATAGCTATATCACATTTTAAAAAAATTATAATACAAATATAGCATTTTAATATTTTATTGTAAATTTTGTAAATTTTTCAATTTTAATTTTTTTATTGTAGTAAAATTTAACTATGAAATTAGGAGTTAATATCGATCATATTGCTACGTTAAGAAATGCTCGCGGCGGTTTTGAACCGAGTTTGATTGATGCTGCAAGTATCATTTTGAAAGAAGATATCCACGCTTTGACGATGCATCTAAGAGAAGACAGGCGACATATTAAGGATAAAGATTTATATGATATAAAAGAACTCGGTGCAAAGATTAATCTTGAGATGGCGGTTGATTATGATATACAAAAAATAGCTCTTGATGTTTTGCCCTATAGTATTTGTCTTGTACCGGAAAGACGTTTGGAAATTACTACGGAAGGCGGACTTGATGTTTGCAGTCAGAAAGAAAAAATTAAAGAATTTATTTTGCCTTTAAAAGAAAAGAATATATTGATAAGTTTATTCATAGATCCTGACATCAGGCAAATTGAGGCTGCAAAATATGTTGAATCGGATTATATCGAAATGCATACGGGCAGTTTTTCAAATGCTTTTGAAAATGGTGAATTTGAATTTCAGTTTCAAAAATTAAAAGAAGCTGCAAAATATGCACAGGAATTAAAATTAAAAGTTAACGCCGGCCATGGTTTGAATTATGAAAATGTGTATTTGATGAAAGAAATATCAGGTATTAGTGAATTAAATATCGGACATAGTATAATATCTCATTCGATTTTTGTCGGAATTAGCCAAGCAGTGAAAGAAATGCTTGAGCTTATAAATTAATATTTCTCATAATTTTTTGATAACGAAATATATAGCCTTCAGGTTTGTTTGCGTACAGCGTATAAACTGTAGATATTATAACTAGCACCATACTTAAATACAGCAGCCTGCAATTATTTTTTCTTTTTTAGTCATACTAGTCTCCTTTTTGCATACTTTTTGCCATCCATTCATCTGCTCTTTTACCGGGAATTAGTTTTCCGTCTACACGAAGTGCATAACCAAAAGGGCACTCGTTAACACAATCATCAACAGTTGCAGATTCAGGAACCCCGTCTACATCTATACAAAGGACTGTATAATTTTGTAAGAACCCGTCACTGGTTTTAACGTGAAATATTAATGCTTTGCAGTCGCTTACTCCTGCAGGACACGTGCCTCCCGAGTCCTTTCTCATGCCAAAATGAGAATTTGGCCAGACTTGATAAAATACCACGTCATCAGGGGTTACAATTTCTCTTATCTTTCCTGCATCGCTGCTTCTACATGAGTCGTCCACGGCTTGTTTCATTGTTTTACCCGATACACCATACATATCATTATTTTCCCCGTAAGTGTTTAAATATGAAATTCGTGATTCCGGGTATACGGTAGATAATTTTGAACAATTATGTTCTTTGGTGTTTAAAACATCAACTAGTGTTTCACAGAAATATGTTTCGGAATCAACAATTGTACCATCCGCTTTTGTTGCTAAATCTCCATTTAGATAATACTCATCTGAATTTACAAGTTCTCTTATTGCAGTTCCAAGTGTATTATTTGCTTTTTTAAATTTCATGATGTTTTCATCCGGTGCAGAGCTTATCGCTATTGGTAGCAGTATAGCTGTAATAACTCCTATTATCGTTAGTACAATCATGATCTCAGCCAGTGTAAAAGCTTTTATTTTCATATGGTCCTCAAAAAATAATAGATAATCAAATATTCCATACGTATGGAATATTTGATTATAATTTAGCATTATTATTTATTTAATGCAAACAAGTGACGAAAAATTTTATAAAAGCGTAGGTAAAATCCTTAAAAACAAACGTTTGGAAAAAGGATTAAAATTTACAATTTTTTGTTACGAAAATGATATTGCAAAATCTTCTCTAAATCTTATTGAAAATGGGACTTCGCAAGCTTATTTTTCAAAAATTGCAAGAGTTATACAGGCTCTTGATATGTCTTTTGAAGAATTTGGAAAATTGCTTGACAGAGAAATTTCCAAAGATTTTTTTAAAAGCGAGTAAAACAAAATAAGTTTTGTAAAATTATTATTGACATAGATTTTTGTCTTGGATATATTAAAATATGCAGATAGGTTGGTCGCTTTTA
>CALVAW010000004.1 GCA_944325655.1 Candidatus Gastranaerophilales bacterium | reverse complement strand
TTTCATCAATTTATACAATAATATCCAATAAACCCGATGGATATAAATTCAGGATTGAAAAAATATTTAAAAAATTAATCTAATTTTTTCTTTAATTCTTTATATTCAAACTTAAGAGAATTCAAATCAAAAGTAAAACTTCCGACATTCTCAAGAGCAAGCTCCAAACAATCCAATCTCGAATGCTCATCTCCTAAATTTTCAAAAATTTTAGACATTAAATAATACATATCGGCATTTTGCGTTTTCTCGCTAATTTTTGTTAAGAGTTCAAGAGCCTCATCAACCTTATCTTCTTTTATTAGAATTTGAGCCAACAGTCTATAGCTTTCCATATCCTTTGGATTTTTTTCAACTGTTTTTTTAAGCATTATAACCGCATCTTCAACCCTTCCTAACTCCCAATATATTTGAGCGGTATTAAAATATGCCCATGAATAATCAGGGGATAATTCAAGCACTTTTCTATACTCAGACAATGCAAAATCATATTCTTTAATCTTTTTATATTCACAAGCAAGATAAAAATGAGCAAAATAATCACTATAATTATATTCAATAGCCTTTTTAAAGCATTTTATAGCAACTTTGGGATTATCTTTCTTGGAATAAAGAACCCCTATGGAAAAAAATGCATTCGCATCTTCTGGTTTATAAAAAATAACTTTTTTAAAGTTATTCATTGCATTATCTAAATCACCTAAATTTTCATATACAAGAGCAAGATTATATAAAAAATCAGGTTCGTCTGATTTTAATTCAACCGCTTTTTTATATGCAGCAAGAGCATTTTCATAATTCTTAAGCTTCTCCCAACATATACCCGTATTGAAATACAAATTTGCATCATCCGGAAAAATAGAAAGCAAATACTTAATATGCGAAAGAGCAACTTTTTCATACCCCAAATCCAAACACAACATGACAAGCTCACGTCTTGCTTGAAAATTTTTAGGATTTAATTTTAATGTAGTTTGAAGATTTTCAAACCTTTCAATATCATTCATTTTCTTTTTCTAAAGCTCTATCCAAATCCAAATCAATTATTTTACCGTCAAATTCTTGTTTTTGATTATCAAGTTCCTCTTTTTCAAGCTCATCTTTATCTTCGTCTTGTATGATTTTTTCAATTACAATCTGAGCCATATCAAGCGCTACTTTCTTTTTTGTATCAGCAGGACACTTTTCAAGCATTTGAATAGCCGTTCTTACCGTTGAATCAATATCATACCAACGGGAATGACCTCTTTGAATACGTCCGTCCTCAACCGCAGACATAATATCTTCAACATTTTCATATTTATTATCTTGAATATTATGTTCAATTATGACCTTAATTAAATTAAGCGCAACTGCAATCTGTCTTTCATCCGAAGAATTTGCTAAAGTTCTCATGGACATGGATAAAACAGGGTCCTTATCATACCATCTTGAAAAATATTGATTTTCCATATTTGCTCCTTAAATTCCTTAATTATGTTTAAAAACTACACCGCACCCCGACTCAGGATAACTCCAGTCGATAGTATTTTTAGGACAAGCAATTCTGCATGCGCCACATTCTAAGCAGTTTTCATATTGTACGACAATTTCTCCCGTAACTTCATCTTTGCTATACACACCTGCAGGACAAATAAAAGTACAAGGTTTATCTTTACACTTTGCGCAAATATCTTGATTTACAATTAAATGCGAAGAATTTGCACAATTATATTTCAATAATTCTAATTTCTCTTGTATTGATTTTTTATTATCTTTATTATCTTGCATTATTATTTCCCGAAAAATACATCCAATCCGCATTTTAAAAACGCAAACACATCTTTAAAAAGCTCAACTATATTCCTGTCTTTAAAAAAACTTGAAACATAACTCCTTATCTGTGCTCCTTTTGGAATACAATTGGCACTTGTAATAATTTCAAATAATTCTCTTATTTTTTTAGGGTAATATACAGAAAGAGAATTTGAACGTGAATATAGTTTTTCTATAACATTTCTGTATGAATACAAATCTTTCAAAATGAAAGATTGCTCTAATTTTTTTCTGTATATCGAAAGACTGCGTTCCGAAAAATCATCATTTTCTATAGCACAAAGAGCACTTTCTCCTGCAAGCTTTCCTGAAATTAAAGCAAAATTAGTGCCTTCAAAATGTACACTATTAATAAATCCCGCAGCATCACCCGCTATAATAACCCCTGAAGAATACAATTTTGGCATCTTTTTATATCCCCCTTCAGGAATTAAATGGGCGCTATATTCAATTGTTTCACCATCTTTAATTAAAGGATATATATCAGGATGTTTCTTAACCTCATCCAAAATTTGATTTAAGTTTAATTTATTTTTGGTCAAATCAGCTAAATTTGCACCAACCCCAAGCATAACAGTATCTTTAAACGTATATAAAAAAGTCATCATAAAAAGATTTTTAATATCTTTTAAATTACCGAAAGCAGTTCCGAAATATTGCTTGTTTACACCGTTTTTACAATCTTCTTTTAAATTAAATCTTTCTTCTATAAGTTTTTTATCGAGTTTTATAGCCTCTTTTACCGATAAAATAATATCTTTTGGTTTATAGTTGTTTCTTAAACTAATCTGTCTGCTCAAAAGAGAATTGACTCCGTCCGCCAATATAGTTACAGAAGCAAAATATTCTTCAAATTCTGTTTTAACACCAATTACCGCACCGTCTTTTAAAAGAAGATTTGTCACCAATGTATTCGGTACATAGTAAACACCTGCTTCTTTAGCTCTTTCCACCATCCATTTTTCTAAATTAAATCGTTTTATCGCATAAGAAGCAGTCGAATCATCATTTTTATATGTCATTTCAAAAGAACCTGTGTCGGTCAAAAAAGCCCATGTATGAGAATTAATAACTCTTTCATAAGGGATTGTTTCAAACTTCTCTTTAAAAACTTCCTTTAATGCAGTAGTATATACCGCTCCTCCGTACATATTTTTTGAACCCGCATATTGAGCCCTCTCAATTAAAACAACCTTTTTGCCGCCTCGAGCCACCTCGATTGCAGCAGAAATACCTGCAGGGCCTGCTCCAACAACTATAACATCAGCTTTATTTGGACTGTTCATAATTTAATTTTACAGTCTAATTAATCAAAATACAATAGAATAAAATATTAGTCTGAAATTTTTACATTTCTAATTATATTTGCTCATTTAAACTAAAAAAAATATAATAAGTCTATGAAAAAACTAAGTATAATAGTGCCAATATACAATGAAGAAACAACTCTCTTAAAAACGGTAAATAAAATTTTAGAGATTGAAAACGATGTTTTTTTTAAAGAAAATTCTCTGGAATTAGAAATTGTATTGGTGGATGATTGTTCAACAGACAAAAGTAAACTCATTGCAATTGAACTTCAAAATAAAAATAAAAAAATAAAATTCCTTGAACACACCCGCAATAAAGGCAAAGGAGCGGCTTTAAGAACGGGGTTTTTAGCGTCTGAAGGTGATTTTATAGGAATACAAGATGCAGACGACGAATACAATCCGAAAGATTATATAAAACTCCTGAAGCCTTTAATTGAAGATAAAGCCGATGTTTGCTATGGTTCCAGATATTTAAAACAAGATACAAGAAAAGTTCTTTATTTTTGGCATACTTGTATGAATAAATTTTTAACACTTTTAACCAATATGTACACAAATCTCGATATAACCGACATGGAGACATGTTATAAACTTTTTAAAAAAGATGTCATAAAAGAAATTACGCCCAAGTTAAAAGAAAACCGTTTTGGTTTTGAACCCGAAATAACAATATATATAGCTAAAGGAAAATGGAGAATATATGAATGTGCAATTTCTTATACCCCACGCACTTATGAAGAAGGAAAAAAAATTACCGCTAAAGACGGTTTCAGAGCATTATATTGCATTTTTCATTACGGAGCAAATACCGCTCCAATACCTATGCAATTCATTTTATACCTGTTTATAGGCGGTATAAGTGCAATTGCCAATATCATATCATTTATGATACTCACAAAAATTTGCAATAATTTAATTATAAATATTGGAATTGCTTTCTTTATTTCAGCATTTGTAAATTATATTCTCTGCATTTTAATACTCTTTAGACATAAAGCCAGATGGAACTCATTTTTTGAGATTGTAACATACCTCATAACTCTAATTATTATGGGAACAATTGATTATTGGACAACTTTTGCACTAATTACAGCAGGCTGCGGGGCATTCTGGTCAAAATCAATATCAAGTGCAGTCGGAGTTTTTGGCAATTTTCTCCTGAGAAAATATTTCGTCTTTCCGGAGAAACAAAAACACAAGTAAGATTATTGTTGTTTAATTTTTTAATTTTGTGGAATTTATCTCAAGGACACTATTTGAATGGAAAGAGATAAAATGGATACATCATTTAACCTTAATTCAAAAACCTCAATGCAGGAAAAAAAATCAAATGAAACACCTGAAACAGCGGGTACAATTGCGCAAAATTCGCCTTCCCCGTTATTTAATGTAAAAAATGATGGTGAAAAAACGGAAAGCACAGGCACAATTGCGCAAAATACTCCTTCTCCTTTATTTTCAGCTCAAACAGAAACAGCTGGCACAATTGCTTGCAATAATACATCTTCAAGCAGCAGTGGCGGCTCATATAGTGCTTTAGGATAATTTAAAAGTCTATTAAACAAAAAGGTGTTTAATTTATTAAAAGTCTTCTTCATAATACCTATATCAAATAAAGGGAGAAGACTATGAACGCTATGAATATTTTTAAATGGCTAACTTACACACTTGTTTTAATTGGTGCACTCAATTGGGGGCTGGTCGGAGCATTTGATTTTGACCTTGTAGGATTTTTATTCGGCGATATGTCAATTGCTTCAAGAATTATATACTTAGTTGTAGGATTAAGTGCAATAGGATATTTTATTTTCTCAGTCAAAGAAAATATAGAATGTTCACATTATAATTGCTAATAAAAAAGCCCTCTTAAAGAGGGCTTTTAATATCATTACAAAAAGACTCGACAAGTTAATTTGTCGAGTCTTTTATAGCTAAATTATTATTCAATAATTTTATCTACAACGCCGGCACCGACTGTTCTTCCGCCTTCACGGATAGCGAATCTCATACCTTGTTCAATAGCAACAGGGTTAATTAATTCAACTTCCATTACAACGTTATCACCAGGCATTACCATTTCGCCGTCAAATTTAATTGAACCGGTAACGTCTGTAGTTCTGATGTAGAATTGAGGTCTGTATCCGGGGAAGAAAGGAGTGTGACGTCCGCCTTCTTCTTTTTTCAATACGTATACATTCGCTGTAAATTTCTTGTGTGGTGTAATTGAACCGGGTTTAGCCAATACTTGACCACGTTGAATTTCAGTTTTATCGATACCACGAAGTAAAGCACCGATATTGTCACCTGCTTGACCTTGATCAAGAGATTTTCTAAACATTTCAACTCCGGTAACAGTTGTTTTCTTGGTTTCACCAAGACCAACCAATTCAACTTCATCACCGACTTTAACAATACCACGTTCAACTCTGCCTGTAGCAACAGTACCACGACCAGTGATAGAGAATACGTCTTCAACAGGCATTAAGAACGGTTTATCCAAATCACGAACAGGTTCCGGGAAGTATGTATCAATAGCATCCATTAATTCCCAAATTTTATCAACCCATTCATCGTCTCCACGTTTTACGGAAGGATTAGCTTGAACAGCTTCCAAAGCTTTAAGAGCAGAACCTTTAACAAAAGGTATATTATCTCCGTCAAATTCATAAGAAGATAATAACTCTCTAACTTCCATTTCAACAAGGTCTAACAATTCAGGGTCATCAACCATATCGCATTTATTTAAGAATACAACAAGATTAGGAACACCAACTTGACGTGCAAGCAGGATGTGTTCACGAGTTTGAGGCATTGCACCATCTGTTGCAGCAACTACAAGAATTGCTCCATCCATTTGAGCAGCACCAGTAATCATGTTTTTAACGTAATCTGCGTGGCCCGGGCAGTCAACGTGAGCATAGTGACGAGTAGCGGTTTCATATTCAACGTGTGCAGTTGAAATGGTAATACCACGTGCTTTTTCTTCAGGAGCAGCATCAATTTCGTCAAATTTCTTTGCTTCTGCTTGGCCTGCTGCAGCCATACAACCTGTAATAGCAGCTGTTAAAGTTGTTTTACCATGGTCAACGTGTCCAATAGTACCAACATTAACGTGCGGCTTGGTTCTTTCGTATTTTTCTCTAGCCATAAGATAAGTTCTCCTTCTTTCTTATTTTAATTCAATTTTGTTTTTCAATCAATTCATTATGTATATTTTGCTTCCACTTTAAGGTGAAAGATTGGGCAGGGGTGGATTCGAACCACCGTAGTCGTCTGACGGCAGATTTACAGTCTGCTCCCTTTAGCCACTCGGGCACCTACCCCTAAATTATATTATTATTTCGGATTTAACCATATTCAGTTTTCAATTTACAATTTTATTTTTTGCCCTTGATGAGATTTGAACTCACGGCCTCTCCCTTACCAAGGGAGTGCGCTACCCCTGCGCCACAAGGGCACATTCAACGCCATTTGTGTGTTAAGAGTACTTATTATCAAAAATAGCCGATGATGGGACTCGAACCCGCAACCTACGGTTTACAAAACCGTTGCTCTACCATTGAGCTACATCGGCACTGTCATAAGTAATATATTATTGTGGACATACAAAACTGTCAAGTATTAATTTATGGGAACAAAGAGAAAATAAAAATTAAAAATTCAATTGCAAAAAATACATTTTATGGTGTAATATTAAAATAAATTATAATATTTTTATTGGATTATGAATTTTTTATTGGTATAATTTAAAGTGGTATTATAAAGAAAGACAGTAAATGCAAGTAGCAAATGCTTTAAACAACAGTATAAGAATACTTTTTAACCCCAGAGTGGAAGATTTTAAATTGTTTGATTTTCTAATGGTAAAATCAGACGAAAACAGATATATTGCGGAAATTGTCGAAATATATGACAATAAATTCGATTCTTCGCAAAATATTGCTAAAATAAAACTCTTTTACAGAGTTACTGAAAATAATGAAGTAATACCTTATGACAATTTCACCCCAAATAGAGAATGTGAAATTATCAAAATAAAACAAGAAGAAATCGAAAATTTTATAAATCAAGATAAAAAAACTTTTATATTCGGAACGAATACAAAAAGCTCAAGTTCGCTCGAAATACAATATGATTTCTTCAACAACAACGCAATTATTCTTGCCGATAAAATCGAAAATGCAAATTCAATATCTTTAAACCTTGCAAAAAATTTATCGACCGAAAAACATTCAATAATAATTGATTCCACAGGAGTTATTGAATTCGAAAACGCAAAAAAAATAAAAGCTTCAAAAAATTTCAGAATGCCTCTGAATTACACTACAATTGATTTTATTTTCAAAAAATGTCTTTCTGATGCAAGTCTGGAATTTCAAGCTATAGGCGGTGAAATAATAAACGAAATTAAAAAATTTGCCAAAAAACAAGAAGGTGAATTTATACCTTTCAACGCTTTTGCAAGAGTGCTTTTAGAACAATACAAAGCAACTCCTTATCCTGAGCTAAAAGTTTTGCTTGTCAGATTAAAAAAATACCAAATGGATGAAATATTTGCCAGAACAAAAAAAGACAACGAAACACTCTTTAAAACAATAGAAAAAAACCCCATAACCATAATTGATTTATCCGGAATTGAAACATTCTGGCAAAAAGCTTATTTGGAATATATAACCGAATATTTAGAACAAGAAGTCTATCTTATAACAAGAATAAATGATGAAAATTGCGACGTAGACTTAATTAACAAAATATATAATAAAAAGAAAAACATAAAATTTGTTCCGAATGTTTCGTACAACTATAAAAAATTACCTTCTATAATGCAGTATTGCAAAAATTATATTTTACTTCCAAGCCTTTATCAAAGAACGGATTTTCTTGATGCAAACTTTGGTCTTGCAAACCTTATACCCGAAGGTTGTATTATATTCGGAGAAAATACGGATAATTTCTTATATTTCGCTCGTGATTACGAGCTTGAAATGCAAGAAAAAAGAAAAAATTACAGAAAAATAGCCCTGTCTCTTGTCAAAGAGGATGAAGGCGATACAGAGGACAAAAAAGAAATAATCTCTAAAACTGACTCCGAAAAATTGATGGAAGAGCTGACAAAATTTGAAAATGAAAAGAAAGAAAATCAAGAAACGCAAGAAATTGATGATTTCTTTGAAAACAAAATTTTAGAAAATAATCCCACAGAAGATTATACAACAAGCGACGAAGAAACTTTTGAAGATATAGAAAATCCGCAAATTGAAAATACCGAAAAAGAAGAAAACTCGGAAAAAGCGGAAGAAAAAGATGATATCTTTGAAGACGTGTTTGAAAATAGCAATTCAAAAACAGAAATCAAAAAAAATTCCGAAGACGAATTTCAAGAACTGAATGAATCCGAAACAGAAGACCTTGAAACAAGTTCTTCTGAAACAGACGAGTTCGAAACAAACGAAAAAGAAAATCCGCAAACATTTGAAAATACCCTTAAAGAAGCAGAAAACACTGAAGAAATTTCTATAGACGAAGATAAGGAAGATTTACAACTGGAAGATTCCGAAAAGGAAATGCAGCTATCAATAAAAGAAGATGCAGAAATTAAAATTAACGAAAATCTTCCTATACAAGAAACTTCTGAAATCATAGAGTCTGAAAAAACTGACATCTCCACCCCTGAAAAAGAAGAAGTTATCAAACTGCAAGAAAAAGACGAAGACAAAACCGATTTGTCGGATGAAGAACTCGATTTCTTTCAGATTGCAAAAGAAAGCTCGATGGAATATGAAAAAACAAGTGTAAATATAGATAATGTTGAATATAAAACCCAAAACGTTCAAGATGATGAAGAATTAAATTTAAGCGAAATCGCAAATAATTCTATTGATGAAAGCTTTGAACAAATTATTGATACAAAACCGGCTCAAAATCCTTCTTTAATCGAAGTTGACGAAGAAACAAAAATTAATGCCGATATTCTTGAAAAACCTATCGAAAAAGAAAATTTACCAATTTTCAAAGAAGAACCGCAAGAACAAGAGGAAACTTTAATTTTCAAAGAAGGAGATATTATAAGTCATAAAAAATACGGAAAAGGTACAATAATTAAAACCATTAAATATGAACAAAGACAACTGATACAAGTTGAATTTCAAGAATCAGGCAAAAAATTGCTTGACCCAAAAGTTGCAGACGTTAAATTAGAACAATAATTTCATGGGTGACGAAAATAAACAATTTGAAGCAAGTCAACAAAAGCTAAGAAAGGCCAGAGAAGACGGGCAGGTTGTAAAGTCAAAAGATTTATCGACCGCTCTTGCAATAATTGTTATGTTTAGCGCTATATATGCTCTTTCTCCCTTTATATGGAATCAATTAACAGCCCTCTTTACGATTATATACGAACAAATACCAAATAAACATCTGGATGAAATAGGCTATGCATATCTGTTTACAAAAACTATAGTTCCTACAGCTCTAATGCTTCTTCCCATACTTGTGCTTGCTTCAATTATAGGTATTTTAGGAGATTTAATTCAAATAGGTCCTCTTTTTACAACAAAACCTATGGAATTTAATGCCGAAAAATTTAACCCCGTTAAATATTTTAAAAATCTGATGAGCCCAAAAACCCTTTTTGACCTTTTTAAAAACATTGCAAAAGTTATAATTTTGGGAATTATCGGTTATATGGTCTATAAAGACCACTTTCAAGACATATTAATGCTTGCGGCAATAGATAATCATTTTGCAATTTTAATCCAATTTGGTTCACTAATGCTTGATTTCGTTATAAAAGCAGGAATAGCTTTTCTGATAATAGCTGCAGCAGACTATGGAGTAACCAAATGGAAATTTCTTCAAGATCAAAAAATGTCATTCAAGGAAGTTAAGGATGAATACAAAAACTCCGAAGGCGACCCGAATGTTAAAGCAGCTCTGAGACAAAGACGGCAACAACTTTTACAACAAAAAATGATGGATGCGGTTACAACTTGTGATTTTGTAGTCACAAATCCAACTCACATAGCTTGCGCAATTAAATATGACGCACAAAAAATGGAATCACCCATGCTTGTTGCAAAAGGAACCGAATTGTTCGCCCATAAAATTAAAGAAATTGCTCGTGAACATAACATACCCGTCATAGAAAATCCTCCGGTTGCAAGAGCGCTATTCAGACTTGTTGATATAAACAGGCAAATACCACCGGATTTATATAAAGCTATAGCTGAAATTCTAATTTTTGTATACAAACTAAAGAAAACAACAAAACAAGAACAAGAAATTATTCAAAAAACAGCAGAAGAAAAAGGCGATATACAAACACAAAAAGAAATGCAAAAGAAAAAAGAAGAATCCTTAAAAAAATTCAAAAACGAAAATGAAAATTAAATTCCCATATTCTTTCTTGCATTTCTCATGGCATCTAAAATAATGTTTCTGGCATCGATAGCTTGTTCTTTTGTTAAAGGAGGAACCCCTTTTAGGGGATATTCTTTACCTAAATTCTCATACTTAGCTACCGCCATATCATGATAAGGCAAAACATCAAGAGCTTGGATGTTGTTCAAAGTTGCCAAAAACTCACCTAAACGAGTCAAGTACACTTTATTATAAGTAATAGAAGGAACAACCACATGTCTTATCCAAACCGGAATTTTTTTATCAGATAAATATCTTGCAAAATCCAATATTTGTTCATTAGGATGACCTGTTAATTTATTATGTTGAATAGGATCAATATGTTTAATATCAAGCATGACCAAATCAGTATACTTCATTAATTCATCCATTTTTCTTACATCGTTTTTATTAAATGTAACTCCCGAAGTATCAAGAACGGTATGAATTTTTTTATTCTTAGCTTTTCTGAAAAGATCAATAACAAAATCAATCTGCGCCAGAGGTTCTCCGCCTGTAGCCGTAATCCCGCCATTTTTTAAAAACTCTTTTACACTATCATATTTAGCCAATATTTCTTCAGATGACATTTTTTTATTGACATTAAAATCCCAGCTGTCAGGATTATGACAATATAAACAACGCATCGGACAACCCTGTAAAAAAACAACGAGACGAATACCGGGACCATCAACAGTGCCGCATGATTCTATAGAATGAATATTTCCAAATAATTGTGTCATATCTATTTCCAAAATACATTATATTTCAATAAAAAAAATTTGTAAACTTTTGTAAAAAATACTTTATATATACTAAAGTTTCATTAAATAAAACCCGTAGACACTAATGTGAATGAACAATGGAGGCAATGACAGTTATGGGTATGGCAGCCAGTCAGGCAAGGTTTCTGGGTTTAACGGCAAGAAAAAGTAATGTTGAATACCAAGGTCAGCAAATTAACCAACAAAGAACAGCTTTGTCAAATGAAAGTGCTAACTTGTACAACCAAATGATGGATTTAACAGTGCCAACTCCGCCTTCAACCTCAGATTTCTACAAAACAAGTTATGTACTTGAAAATTCTTCGAGCTCTTATGCATCTGAAGATTACACAATTTCAAGCATGACAAAAACATATAACAGAGAAAACGAATACATAGTAACTCTTTCAAGCAAACAAGAATATATGGATTCAAAAAATACATCATACAGCCTTGGCGCAGTTACCAAAAAAACGGAAGAAACAGATGAAGGCAAAACATACAATATATACACAATCCCTTTGATTGATACAGGTAACAAAGCAACAACCTCTATTGTATATGATGAAAGCTCGACAAATGCTTACACAGGCGAAAACGGTTCACTTTCCGTTAATCAATATCAAATATATAAAGCGGAAGCAAACAAAAATCTTACAGGTTATGACAAATGTTGTACCGAAAAAGATACACAATATTATTTCTTCCAAGATTCCCAAGGAAAAAATCACTTTATGACAGAAGAACAATTGTTAGATATGGTATCTGACGATCCGCAAATAGGAAAATATAATATTCTATATCCTTACACATATTCAAAAGAAGTAACAACTCAGGTTACTGCTACAGTGGAACAATCAAGCACAGGAAGATACAGCTCGATTGTCATAGCAGACGACGATTCGTATCCAAATGATTTAAAAGGAATGACCTTCACTTTGGCTACCGTTCAAGAAATGGATCAAAATGCCTATGATGATGCCTATAATGATTATGAATATGAAAAAGCAATATATGAAAAAACTATTTCGGATATCAATGCTCAAACAGAAATAGTTCAACAACAAGACCAACAACTTGAATTAAGATTACAACAATTAGATACCGAACAAAATGCAATTAAAACGGAAATGGAATCCGTTGAGCAAGTTATTAAGGATAACGTTGAAAAAACATTTAAAGTATTTGCTTAAATTTGACAAAATTTAAAAGGGGGATTATCCCCCCCCTTTTTTTTATATCATCTTATAAACTTTAAATTCACCGGGTCGAAGTTCTTTAAATGTAATTTGTTTAGTTATATCATTTTCAAGAGGTTTTTCAACAAATAAACATTTATTCAACTCATCCAATTCAAAATCATAATAAGAAACTAACTTTCTTCCGCGCTTAATTTTTACGGTGTTATCACGGGTGATTGTGCCTCGAACATTTTTCTTTTCTATATGACCATCTTCAAATTGAACGTCTTTTATCTCATAAGGAGCAAAATAATTTGCAACAACAAGATAAGTCACCTGTTTTTCACCTTTTTTTACCTTCTTAGTATCATCCGGCACAATCTCCCAACAAACAAAACCGTTATTTTCCTGATTGTGCAAAACAGCTCTTCCGGAATTTAAAAGTTTATCGTGTTGAGCAAAATAATCAAGAGCGTTAAATTTTTCAAAAAAGTTCCAATCATAATTTCTAACCATGGATACTTCTTTTGAAATAACTCTTTCTATACCAACTTTTGTAAAGCTTTCATCCCCATCAACCAACAAAACCGGACGTTTTGCAAATTTACCGCCGGGAATAAATTTCATCTTAAACCATTTAAACAATGCCCCTTGCGAACCAAGCTGTCCGGGATATTGATTAATGTCTCTAAATTCTCCGTCTTGATTGTTATACGTTTTTAAAATTGACAAGAAATTAGACTTTGCATTTTTTTGATTATAAGTGGAAAGACGTAAATTATCATTAATTATCTGTTCCGGAGTCTTTGAACTTTGAGAAACAATATCATCGCCCCAAAGAACATCGAATTTCATATCTTTATGATATTCCTTAAAATATCCGTCCCAAAGCATATATTCTGCTAAAGTTGCAAAATAAGGAACTTTTCTTTTTATTGTTGAATTAATTTTTCCAAGAACCTTAGCAGGTATTCTGTAACTTAACGGCTGCCCTTTCTTATCTTGTGAGAATTCATCAACAATATGATCAATATGATCAACTCTGAAACCGTCAAAATTATATTGCTTTTGAAGTTTTGCGACATAATCCGCATAAAAATCTATAACATCACCATTATATTTATTTATCTCAAAATGGTAGAAGAAATATGGAGTTTGACAATCTAAATTGGCAAAATGCGTAACATCTTCACCTTTATGATTATAGTGTTTAAATAAAGGATATTGAGCACCTTTATTCATTTTATCAAACACAGGAACTCCTGCAGAACACCATGCTCCGCCGGGCATAGTCCACAAACCGGCTTTTATCAAAGCTGCAACTATTTCATCCTGATTTAAAATATCATTTTCACATTTTATATGTTTTTTTGCAACACAATTAATTACATCTTGTGCTTTTTTAGATAATTCATCCTGTTTTTGAGCAAAACTCATTTTATATGACAAAAGAATTTTATATTCTTTTATATCTTCTTCTATTTCTTCTACAATCTTCTCTTCTGTTGAAGAATATTTCTTGTAATTACCCTTAAGATTTTCTATATATTTTTTTTGAGTATTAATAACATCTTCATCTTTATACTTACGTTTTTGAATGATTTGAGCACAAAGAGCATTCAAATAACCCGTTATGCTGTTTATAAGTTCATTTATGTCTATCCAACGAGCAACATAAGGATGCGCCAATACAACCTTCGAAAATCTCGCTGTTTGCGGCAAAATGTCATAAATTACCGGATGATTACACAACTGAGCAAGTTGTATAAATAATTTTACCTGACTTGAAACATCTAATCCCAAAAATTTCATCAAGTTATCATCCTGCAATTTTTCCGACACTTCAGAGGATTTCGGAAGATAAGCACAATCAAATTCACGTTTATTAAAAGGAATAAGATATAATGTTACAGGCAAAATTCCAAGTTCATCATTTCCGGAATTTAAAGTAATTAAACATTTTAACCAATCAATAAATTTTCCGGTATTTTCAGAAGCATTTCCATCACCAAGAGCACTTAACGACAGAAGCTTTATATCATGACCTTCCTGTTTAAACCAATCCGAATTTTTTATATTTTTTCTTGCTAAAACCGAAGGATTGTCAAAATCTATAAATTTATTTTCTATAAAAGTCTTAGCATATTTAAGCTTCTCAACAAGACAATATATTGTCTCAGCCGGAGTTAATTCTTGTAATACTTTAAATTGTGGATAAGGCAAATAACCAAATCTTTTAATTGTTTTTGTCAGATATTTTTTTCTTTCTGGGTTTATTTCTTCAATTCTATAAATTTGCGCAATCTTAGCAAGCAAAACTTCCAATTCTCTTGGATTATAATTAGCACTGCATTGTTTTTTACGGGAAAATAAATTTAACATATAATACCTCTATCCTTCTTACTGTATTCTAACAAAAAAATATAAATTAGTACTTACTTTGATACATTTTTTAATATATAGCAACTTTAAAAATTTATACGTTTTAAATACATGCGAACCAAGGAGAATAAATGGAAATTTTAAACGGTTATCTTGACTATCGAAAAAACAAGCCACTATATAAAGAATGGAAACAAAAACGCTCCGAACAGGAGGCAAAACGTCTTGCATATATTGAAAAACATGGCATAAAAGAAGCTCAAAAAGAAAACGATATAAAAAGAGCAAAAGTTGTTTTAAACGCTGTTGATATAATGGATGAGTATTCTCAAACAAGAGCGGAAGATGCAGAAATATATACAGAAGCAACAAAAGGAACAATTATTGGTCTTGCAACACAAATAGCAACTTTTGGCGGTCTTGCTCTGGCTGTATTTTGTTCAAAACAAAAAAATCTAAACAAAATATCCGAAAAATTAATACTGTTTCCGACTGCTGCAAATTGTGCAGTATTAGCACTTCTGCAACCACTCTTAAATCAATGGGGAGCAAGAAAAGAAATCCAAGCTTCAAGAACCGGAAGAATTGAATCAATGCAAAAAGATTTATCATCGACTAAACAATTTGCAATTCTAAATAAAGAACAGGAAAAAGAAAGAGATGAAATAGCATCTAAAATCAAGGTTGATAAAAAAGAAAAGAAAAAAATCACACAAAACGCAAGTTTAGGTATATTAAAAAACATAAAACAATTATTTAAAAAAGATCAAACCTTAAACGAAGCACAAAACAAATTCAAAAAAGAAACAGAAAAAGAAAGAAAAAACTTTAATAAACCGCTAACCCAAGAAGAAATCGAAGAAGCTAAAAAAGATAAACAATTAATTACAAACATTGTAGAAAAAATTGATATAGCTTCTCAGGATTATGCGGAAAATCTTGAACTTGCAACAACCATATTCAGCACTTTAACTCTTGCAGGAGGAGTATTAGTAGGTTTTGTAACAAATAAATTATTATCTTTATTAAAAATAAACCAAAACAAAAAATTAATAGCATCATTCGCCACAGGCGGAATTATATCCATAATACTTTCAAGCATTGCGGCAAAAATTCAAAAACAAGGTTCACGTGTTGCAAGATTTAAAGTTAAACAAGAATTTTTAAATAATCCTGAAAAGCTCATATATGTTGATGATGAAAAAGCAAAAAATGAAGACGGTTCAAAATATATAAACCAAGACAAAAAACCCAATTTTTTGAAATTTCTTTTAAAAGCATATAAAGACAACAAAGAATATAATCAATATTTAAAACAACACAATGAAAACAACGTAAAACAAAGAAAAGCACAAGAAAAAATACAAATAACGCCGGAGCAAGAAAAAAGAGCTAAACAACTTCAACAAAACATATTTAAAATATACAACAGACTTGATGAAAAATCACAAGCATACTCCGAAAGCACAGAAGCAGTAGGCGAAACCGTTATTACAATCGGCAGTATAATATCAAGCATTGCAATGGTACTTTTAGCTAAAAAAAGCGCTGCAAAAGATTTTATGAATAAAAATATAAGCGTATTATCAGTGCTTAAATCAGTTGCACCAATATTGACAGGCGTTATTCCGATTTTTATTCTGCAAGCTATAATTACAAAAGAACAAAAAAATGCTTCAAGAGTAGCAAATATGCTCACAATCAATGAAATGGACGATTATAGAAATTTTGCCGACTATAGCGACAAAAAACAATTAAACGAAAGCAAATCCGAAATACCTCTAAATAAGTTAACACCACCGTGGGCAAAACAAACACATCAAGGTTAATTATTCATGCTGTGAATAGGAGCAGGAATTCTGCCGCCTCTTTTAACAAAATCCAAACAAGAATACGGATTAACTTTCATAATAGGCGCATACCCTAATAAACCGCCAAATTCAGCCTTATCGCCCACATTTTTTCCGATAACCGGTATAACTCTCACTGCTGTTGTCTTTTTATTTATCATTCCTATAGCCATTTCATCTGCTATAATACCAGCTATAGTTGAATTTGGAGTATCTCCCGGAATTGCTATCATATCTAATCCTACAGAACAAACTGATGTCATTGCTTCAAGTTTATCAATTGTAAGAGATCCTGTTTCAGCAGCCTCTATCATTCCGGCATCTTCTGATACGGGAATAAATGCACCGGACAATCCGCCAACATAGCTGGAAGCCATAATTCCGCCTTTTTTAACGGCATCATTTAACATCGCAAGGGCCATCGTGGTTCCATGAGCGCCTGCTTGTTCTAATCCCATTGCTTTAAAAATCTCTGCGACGCTATCTCCTCTCAAAGGCGTAGGTGCAAGGGATAAATCAATAACCCCAAAAGGAATGTTCATTTTTTTAGCCAATTTTCTGCCGATTAACTCTCCTGCGGTAGTAATTTTAAAGGCCATTTTCTTTATTAAATTACTGACTTCGCCAAAATCAGCTTCACTTGATAAATCATATATAGCACTTGATACCACACCCGGACCTGAAACACCTATATTTAAAGCACATTCCGATTCGTTAACTCCGCAAAAAGCACCTGCCATAAAGGGGTTATCCGTAACAGCATTACAAAAACATACAAACTTTGCCGCTCCGATACTATCAAACTCTTTAGTAAGTATAGCGGTCTTTTTAATGACATCGGCAGTCTTTAAAACCCCGTCCATATTAACTCCCGCCTTAGAAGTTCCTAGATTAACCGAAGAACATAGCTTTTGAGTAACAGCAAGGGCTTCAGGAATTTGCTCAAAAAATCTTAAATCACCCTTTGTAAAACCCTTATCTACAAGCGCCGAAAAACCACCGACAAAATCAACCCCGACCTCACTTGCAGCTTTGTCAATCATCTTCGCTATATAAACATAGTCACAATTATCGCAAGATTCACCCACAATAGAAATCGGAGTCAATGCAATTCTTTTATTTACTATAGGAATAGAATATTCATTTTCAATTTCATTTGCTAAAGATACAAAATCCTTAGCAAATTTTATGATTTTATCGTATATTTTTGCAGCTGTTTTTTTTGTATCGCTTGTTGCGCAATCTCTTAAACTCAATGATAAGGTTGTTGTCCTTATATCAAGGTGATGAATTTTTATCATTCTGATTGTTTCAAGTATTTGCTTTTGATTAAAATCCGACATAGTATCCTTTAAATTGTGTGCATTTTATCAAATATATCTTTTTTTTGAACCCAAATCTCCATGCCAAGTTCATCTGCAAGCTTAAGTAAATTATCTTTAAAATCTTTGAATGAAACCGTCATAAACTCTGTATTACAAAGCATTATCATGACAAAATTATCCTGCATAATTGTTTGTTTAATATCTTCTATATTAACCTTATTTTCTGCAAGACAATTTGAAACGGCAGAAACAATTCCGACTTTATCTTTACCGGTTACGGTTATTATTATTTGATTTGAATTATTATCCGACATTATTTAACATCACCCTTAATAACTATTAAATTATTCATTATTTTCATTGCCACAGTCGGAAAAACAACATTCTTCAAACCATCTGCAACAGAAACAACGCTTCTTGCCTTCAAAACAACTTCTTCACCTTTATACATAAATACATAATCCGTATCTCTATCTGAACGAATTGTTATTTTGTTTTCTTCTTTAGACATTTTTATCCTTTCCTAAAATAATATCAACACCGCTTGAAGTGCCAAGACGACTTGCACCCGCATTAATTAAATCAACCGCTTGGTTATAATTTTTTATTCCACCGCTTGCTTTCACTCCAAGCCCCGAAACGGCAACCGTTTTATACATTAACTTAACATCTTCAATTTGTGCACCTATACCGTTTTTAACAAAACCTGTTGAAGTTTTAACAAAATCCGCACCTGCTTCAACAGCGCAGTTAGAAGCTATGACAATTTCTTCTTTTGTAAGCAAATCAGTCTCTAAAATAACTTTTAAATTATGATCAGAACATATTTCTTTTACTTTTTTAATGTCGGATATAACTTTTTTATAATTTTTGTTTTTTAATTCCGATATATTTATAACTGTATCTATTTCATCAGCACCCAAATTCAAAGCATTCTCCGTCTGAAAAACTGTTGTTTCAATAGTATTGGATGCAAGAGGAAAATTAACAACGCTAACAACTTTTACCAAACTATCTGATAATATATTTTTTACAAAGCCAATATAGTAAGGATTTACGCAAACCCCAAAAAAATTATACATAATTGCTTCTTTTGCCAACTTCTCAATGTCAGCTATGGTTGCATCAGGTTTAAGTAAAGTATGTTCAATATAATTATTTATTCCTTCCATAATAAACTAATTATATCAAAACTAAATTTTTAGTGCCAGATTTTATATCAAAAGATGACTTAATATTCTCCAAAGTCATATCCAAAATTCTTTTTTGCGCATCCAAAGTATTATAAGCATTGTGAGGAGTAATTATAACATTTTCCAATTGCATCAACTTTTGAATAAAAAAATACTTTTTTAAACAATGTTCTTTGAAATTATCATTTTTAGAACATTTTTTATAACTTTCACATAATATTTCTTCACATTCAACAACATCTAAGCCTGCACCAAAAAGCTTTTTATTTATTAAAGCAACATACAAAGCTTCCGTATCAATAATTTCACCTCTGGCAACATTAACTAAAAGCGCAGTCTTTTTCATTTTTGAAATTGCCTCTTTATTAAACATTTTTCTTGTAAATTCTGTTAATGGGCAAGAAATAACAACAAAATCAGATTTTTCAAGCAATTCGTCAAAAGAAACAAAATTATAATCACCATTTTGCTTCAAATCAAAAACCAAAACATCCATTTTAAAACCTTTTGCAATGTTTATTATTTCTTTGCCTATAGAACCGGCGCCTACTACTCCCAAAGTTTTTTGAAATAATTCAATTCCCGTTATTTCGTCTCTTTCCGTTTTACCTTCTTGTAAATCATTTTTTGATTTAATTATTTTTTTAGAAAGCATTAAAATAAGAGTAAAAGCATATTCAGCAACCGTTGAATTACCGTAATTAGGAGTATTAAAAACAAAAATATTATTCTCTTTGCAATAATTCAAATCAACATTTGAAAAACCCACGCATCTTAGAAAAATATATTTTAAATTTTTAAATTTAGATAAAACATCTTTACTTAAATCAGAACTCACAAAAACACTCAAAGCCTCAGCACCAGTGTGTTTTTCATCCACATAAGTTGAAATATTTAAAGGTTTTTTAAAAAAAATGGGTTCAATATTACTTGGAATTTTATCCAAAAAATAATCTAATTCAAAATTTCCCATATCATAAAACAAAATTTTCATAAAAACAGTATATTTGTTTTATTGAATTTTTAAATTATACTCCAGTCTAATGACAAAGATTAATTTTATTCATCATTGCGAGATAAAAATTTATTCATTTTTTCATGGTCAAACTCATTTTCCCAACGAGCAACAACCGTTGTCGCAACACAATTTCCGATTAAATTCACCGTTGTTCTTCCCATATCAAGTATCTGATCTATACCCAACAATATAGCCACACCGACAACAGGCAAACCAAAACCCGTCAAAGTTCCCGTCAAAATAACCAAAGAAACTCTGGGCACTCCGGCAATACCCTTGGAAGTAAGCATTAAAGTAAACATAATCATTAACTGCTGCTCAAGAGAAAGATTAATTCCCGCTATTTGAGCACAAAATAATGTTGCAAGAGTAAGATACAAAGTAGAACCATCAAGATTAAACGTATAGCCCATTGGCATAACAAAACTTACAATACTTTTTGGAACTCCAAACTTTTCCATCTGGCTCATAGCCTTTGGTAATGCCGCTTCGGATGATGCCGTTGTAAATGCTAAAAGCGCAGGATCCTTTATTGTTTTTAAAAGCCCCAAAAATGGCACATTAATAATTCTGCATGCAACAACCAAAACAATTACCACAAAAACAATTAAAGAAAAATAAGTTATGCCGATTAATTTTGCATAGCTTGCTAAAATTCCTATGCCATTTTGTCCTATTGTAGCTGAAATTGCACCAAAAACACCAACAGGAGCAAATTTCATAACATATTCGGTAAATTTAAACATTATATCACAAGTGCTTTGTAAAAAATCCAAAACAGGTCTTGCCTTTGAACCGACAGCACACATTGCAAGAGCAAAAAATATTGCAAATACCACAATTTGTAATAAATCACCCGTTGCCATTGATTCAACAACGCTTTCAGGCACTGCATCAACCAACATATGAACTAACGAATGACCCTGTGGAACCGTTTTCATTTTTTCAACAACTGCCATAGAAACTGAGCTCACATCGATATTAAAACCAACACCCGGTTTTAAAATATTTGCCATAACAAGCCCCAATATAAGAGCAATAGTTGTTGCAATTTCAAAATATATAATTGTTTTTAGACCGATTTTTCCAAGATTTTTGACATCGCCGTGACCTGCTATGCCCACTGTTAAAGTGGCAAATATTAAAGGAGCGATAATCATTTTTACCATTCTCAAAAACATATCACCAAGGGGCTGAAACTTAACCGCTATATGAGGAAAAAGCCATCCCGTCAGGATACCTGCAACAAGCGCAATAAATATATTTATTGTTAGTCTTTTTGAACTTTTCAAATATAATACTCCAATTAAAGACAAGAATTATTATATTATAAAAGAACTAAATATTTACAAAAATAAGAGCTTTTTTATACATTCTTAATAATAACGGAGCCGACAAATAAATTTTCGGCTCCGTTATTATGATTATTTTAACTTTTTAAGCACCCAATTGAGAGTGAAAAGTTCTTGAAATGACATCATCTTGTTGTTCTTTTGTTAATTTAATAAAATTAACCGCATACCCTGAAACTCTGACTGTAAGCTGCGGATATTTTTCAGGATGTGCTTGAGCATCAAGCAATGTTTCACGATTAAAAACATTAACATTCAAATGATGTCCGCCTTTTTCAACATACCCGTCTAAAAGGTTAATTAAATTTTCTTCTTGTTGAGTTGTCATAATTATATTTCCTTTTTTAAAATAGTAATAACAAATGCCTATTGAACACTTCCGCTGCAGCATCCGCAATCGAGCTCAATATTTAAATCTCCCATGAATACATCATCTTTACCTAATGCATTCGGAATAATCGAGAAAGTATTTGAAATACCATCTTGAGCGTCATTAAACGGAAGTTTAGCAACAGACGCTAATGATGCAACTGCACCGTTGCTGTCACGTCCGTGCATAGGATTTGCTCCCGGTGCAAGAGGGACTCCTGCTTTACGTCCATCCGGAGTATTACCGGTCTTTTTACCGTACACAACATTTGAAGTAATTGTTAATATAGACATAGTCGGAACTGAATTTCTGTAAGTATAATGTTTTCTAATCATAGCCATGAATTTTTTAACTATATCTACAGCAAATTTATCAACTCTGTCATCATCATTACCGTACTTAGGATAATCACCTTCAACTTCATAATCTACAACAAGTCCGTTTTCATCACGAATAGTCTTAACTTTTGCATATTTAATAGCGGAAAGTGAATCTGCAACAACCGAAAGACCTGCAATACCGGTTGCAAAATAACGTTTCACATCTCTGTCATGAAGAGCCATTTGAGATCTTTCATAACAATATTTATCATGCATATAATGAATTACATTCAAAGTATTTACATATAAACCGGCAAGCCATTCCATCATATCTTCATATCTATCCATAACTTCATCAAAATCAAGATACTCAGAAGTTATAGGACGATATTTGGGGCCAATTTGTTCTTTTAATCTTTCATCCACCCCGCCATTAATTGCATACAATAAGCATTTTGCAAGATTAGCACGAGCTCCGAAGAATTGCATTTCTTTACCGACTACCATTGAAGAAACACAACATGCAATAGCATAATCATCTCCGTGTGTAACTCTCATCATATCATCATTTTCATATTGAATTGATGAAGTTTTAATTGAAATATGAGCTGCATATTGTTTAAAATTGTGAGGCAATCTCTTTGACCAAAGAACTGTTAAATTCGGTTCCGGCGCAGTACCTAAATTTTCAAGTGTATGCAAATATCTGAATGAATTTTTTGTAACCATATGACGACCGTCAACGCCGACACCGCCGATTGATTCAGTTACCCAAGTAGGATCTCCTGAAAATAATGAATTATATTCCGGAGTTCTTGCAAATTTAACAAGTCTTAATTTCATAATAAAATGATCTATCATTTCTTGTGCTTGTTCTTCTGTTATCACACCGTTTTTAAGATCATTTTCAATATAAATGTCAAGAAAAGTTGAAGTTCTTCCGATTGACATAGCGGCACCGTTTTGTTCTTTTACCGCTGATAAATAACCAAAATACAACCATTGGATTGCTTCCTTAGCGCTTTGAGCCGGTCTTGAAATATCAAAACCGTATTTAGCACCTAACTGCTTCATCTCATCAAGTGCTCTGATTTGTTCCATTATTTCTTCTTTTAATTGAATTTTTTCAGGTGTCATTTCACCGTCTAGTGAAGCATGTTGTTCTTTTTTATCTTCTATTAATCTATCTATACCATATAGTGCAACACGTCTGTAATCACCTATAATACGTCCTCTGCCGTATGCGTCCGGAAGACCCGTCAAAATTGCCGCATGACGAGCTTTTCTCATTTCAGGAGTATAAGCATCAAAAACACCTTGATTGTGAGTTTTTCTATATTTTGTAAAAATTTCAACTACTTCGGGATCAACTTCATAACCGTATGATTTACAACTTGTTTCAGCCATTCTGATTCCGCCAAAAGGCTGCAAAGAACGTTTAAGAGGTTTATCAGTTTGTAAGCCGACAATTTGTTCTAATTCTTTATCAATATATCCGGCATCATGCGAAACAATTGTTGAAACAATTTTTGTGTCCATATCCAGCACGCCGCCGTTTTCTCTTTCTTTTTTGAAAAGATCACAACATTCTTGCCACAATTTAATTGTAGCTTCTGTAGGACCTGCTAAAAAACTTGAATCGCCGTCATAGGGTGTATAATTCTTTTGAATAAAATCACGAACATTAATTTCCGTTTGCCATTTTCCCGGTTTGAAATTCATTATTTTCTCCTTTTTTAACTTTTACTTTACCAAAATTATAACACAAAAATTTAATGTAAAGTTTTATAAAAAATCTTTATGCAATCTTTATAATAAAATAAACATTGTTAAAATTCTGCTTGCTAATTCTTGTATTAATTAAGCATAAATGCTAGCATTATAATTCGTTATGAAAAAAATAATTTTACTTTTAATAATACTAACCCTCCAATCGGTAAGTGCTGAAATTATCAAAATATCAGCACAAGAAGCTGTTGATATTGCATTAGAAAATAATCTTGAATTGCAAGCAAAGAAAAAAGAAATTGAAATCAAATATCAGGAAATTAAAATAGCAAACGAACTAAAAAATCCTCAATTTCAATCAAATTTTCTTATGGGCAAAGTAACAAGAGGTAATTCAAGCCAGTTTGGCGGCTTTTTGCCTATTGAATTATTTAAAAGAGGTCCAAGAAAAGAAGCGGCAATTTCACAACTCAATAAAACACAAGAAGAAATTTCAGCTTTTGAACATCAATTAAAAATAAAAGTTTTGAAAGCATATTTTAATGTTCTCTATACAAAATCAATTCTAAAAGTTTATGAAGAACGCGAAAAATTGTTCAACCAAATGCAAAGCATCTCAAAAAACAAAAATTACGAAGCAGATATATTACAATCAGACATAAAACACAGAAAACAAATTGTCTTTATCAACGGTGCAAAATCAAGTCTTATGGTTGCTCAGCTTAATTTGAATGATGTTTTAAATTTAAAAAATGACTCAATTATATATGATACTGTCGAAAACAGCCTTTTTGACGAAAATTTAGATATCTTAAATATAGATGTTCCAAAATATGAAACAGTCGAAGAAATGGCTCTAAAATACAGTCATTCTTTAAAAATTGCCGACAGTGACATAAATATTGCCGAGAAAGATTTAATTATTCAACAACACAAAGTAATACCCGACATTGCAATAGCAGGCGGAACGGCATATCAAACCGCTCATCAAACAAAAGGAGAAGCCTTGCCCGGTGCTTTTGTCGGTGCATACGTAGATATTCCCATCTTAAATCAATACAAACCCGATATTAACAAAGCAAAAGAAACTATAGAAAAAAATAAAATAAATAAAGAATCATACGAGTGTCATCTAAAAATAGCACTAAAAAAAGATTATAATGAATTTATATATGCTAAAGAAAACATGGAACACTACAAAACCATTTTAAAAGACGCACACAGCATGGTGGAAATATACAAAAACAAATACAAAAAAAATGAAGTCACGCTTTTAAACGTTATACAAATAGAAAATGAATATAAAAATGTTATTGGAGACTATCTTGGTGCCATGAACCTCTTATTCAATTCATATCTGGATTTAATGGAAAATGTAGGACACGATATTCTTCTGGATGAAAAAGCGATGTAATTTTAAATCTTTATCTAATCTTTATAAATTAAATCAAAGAATCGTGCTAATATAAAATAATCAGGGAAGAATGTGAGGAGAAAAATATGAAAATTCCTATTATTAATTCAAAAAGACAATATGAAACAATAGCACAAAAGGCTGAAGCTGCCGTTTTAGAGGTTATGAGAAGCGGCTCTTATATCTTAGGAACAAATAACAAAGAATTTGAAAATGAAATATGCGAATATCTCAATGTTAAACATGCGGTAACTCTAAACTCCGGAACAGATGCTCTGCATCTTGCACTTCGAGCTTTAGATATAGGCGAAGGTGATGAAGTCATTTCAACGGCATTTACCTTTGTTGCCACGTCAGAATCAATAGGAATAGTAGGTGCTAAGCCTGTTTTTGTTGATATTGACCCGAATACGTTTAATATAGATGCTTCTAAAATCGAAGCTGCCATAACACCGAAAACAAAAGCAATTATTCCTGTTCATTTATACGGTCAACCTTGCGATATGGATGTAATAGTAGATATAGCAAAACGTCACAATTTATTTGTAATTGAAGATGCTTGTCAAGCAATAGGAGCTGAATATAAAGGAAAGAAAGTCGGAACAATAGGAGATATAGGATGTTTTAGTTTTTATCCGACTAAAAATCTTGGCACAATGGGTGATGGCGGACTTTTAACAACCAATTCCCAATATATTAAAGATAGAGTAGTGGCACTTAGAAACCATGGCGGAGCAGTAAGATATCACCATGACGAAATAGGTGTTAATTCAAGGCTTGATGAAATACAAGCGGCAATTTTAAGAGTTAAACTTCCTTATGTAGATTCTTGGAACAAAGCAAGAAGAGAACATGCAGCATATTATAACGAGCTTTTTTCAAAATGTGATTTAATTGAAACACCGAAAGAATTAAATAATACATACTGTGTTTATCATCAATACACCGTTAAAATTCCAAATCGTGATAAAGTTCATCAAATGCTTGCAGACAGAGGTATTGGCGCTATGATATATTATCCCATACCTTTACATCTTCAAAAAGTTCATGCAAAATATAATTTCAAAGAAGGCATGCTTCCCATAACAGAAAAAAATACCAAACTTGTTCTTTCTCTTCCTATGTTTGCGGAAATAACAAAAGAAGAACAAAAAGAAGTTGCTCAAACTCTTATTGAATGTGTAAAAGAAGCAAATTCAACAATTGCTGCAGTATAAAAACAACTAAAGAGCTCCCTTTATTAAAGGGAGCTCTTTATATAAATTATTGTTTTAATCTTCTTCTATTACATCCAGTGCATTGTTCTTAATTACTTCAACACTGTCATCATTAAAGAATGTGCTATTTTCCAACTGTACCTTTTTACCTTCTTTTGTTACAACAAAAACAGTAGGAAATCCTTGAACTTTGTATTCTTCCATATATTTATGGTTGTCTTGATTTTCACAATTTACATAAGCAATAGCAAAATTTGATTTAATTTTTTTATCTTTAGTTACTTTATCAAAAGTTTTAATAAATCTTTGACAAAAACCGCACCAGTCAGTATAGAAAAATACTATCATAGGCTTCTTTGTTGCGATTGCTTTATCTAAACTTCTGCCTTTATCATATTGTTTTGATATAACGATAGGATTATTTGAAGCTGCGGAAGGACCGTTAGTTCCTTTAAAAGATAAAATTGACAAAGTTAATGCCGATACCGAAAGCAATAACGAAACAATAACCATAACCATTAATAACGTAAACTTACAATTTTTCTCTACTTTTTCTTCTGTTTGATTTTCCTGTGACATTTTATACTCCTTTAACCTCTTATTATACTAACCTATATCATAAATTTTATTTTTTTTAAAGTATTAAATTACTGTAAATTTTTTCCGCAACATTTTTTATATTTCAAACCCGAACCGCACGGGCAAAGGTCATTTCTTCCGATATTAGTTTGAGGTTTGTTTTTTTCTTCATCTTTTTTTTCTTCAAAACCTAAAATCAAAGAAAAGAGTTCCGAGTTAAAAAGAACAACAACCGGAGAAAATATACCGGAATCAACATAAACTGCTTTCGTGTTGAATAAAAGTTCTTCCAAATTATCAAATTTAGTATTTAAAGCTTCATTTACCACATCAAAAAACTTTTCATAATTTTCACAAGCATACTTTATAACGCTCGGCGGAATTTTATCGCTGGTCAAAAATTCCTTGATACATTCATTTTTTTCTTCAATTTCTTCTTCAAAACATTTAAAAAATGTTTTTAAAAAAGGAATAATATATAACCCTCTCTTTTTATCAATCCATAAAGCAACATCATATATTTCTTTATGAGAAGCAAAACCGCCGATTGCATTTTGCATAAAAGTATCATCATCACAATTAAATTCATCTACTTTTATAAATCGGTATTTTTCGGGTTTTTCAATTAAAGAACTGTAATCTTCTTTTTTTTCAGTTAAACGATAAGAATTGAAATATTCAATCAATCTGTCAATTTTTTTATTTGTCGTAACCACAAATTGAGACGAAAAACACTTTTCAAATTTTTCATAAAAATCGGCAACACTTTTTTCCAGCTGATTTTTTTTCTCATCATTTTTATAATAAGCCGTTTTTGGATTTTGCAGCATATATCTTATGGCAGTAGTTGTTGCTTTATATACATCAAATTCCGAAATTACATCATATATTTCAAGAATATATTGAACTCTGTTTAACTCAAGTATTCTTGCTTGTATATAGTCAAATTTGCCGATTTGTTTTAAATGGCTCATTTTCACCATCGGTATTATCGTTAATGAAACATTTGATGTCAAACAAGTAACATCAAAAGCGTTTGATAAAACCTTATTCACCTTAAAAACCGAGCAAAAAGAATTTAAAAGTGCATCAATAACTTCATCATAGGTTTTATTGTTTCTTCTGTAATATTCAAGAACCCTTAAACCGTTCTGCATCTTCATATCCAAAACATATTGAATAATAACATTATTAAATTCCTTTTCAGACTCAATTTCTATACCGTTTATTTCAAGATATTGTTGAAAATCTTCGGATAAAACCTTATCATTTGCGACAAAATCCAAAATATTCTCTATTGTTTTGCTTATTATATTTAAACTATCCACTACAGACATTATTTTCCCCTTTTTAAATATATTAAATATTCAATATTTTTACTTTTTGCTCCTTGTATCGGACTTTTTGTAAGTCCTAAAACCTTAAAACCTAACTTTTCACAAAAACATTTTACTTCATTTGTGATTTTGTTTCTTGTTTTTTCGTCTTTTACGACTCCGCCTTTATCTATTTCGTTTCTATCGGCTTCAAATTGAGGTTTTATCAAAAGAACGCACTCCGCATCTTCAGAAATTAATCTTTTACAATTTTCAAGAACTTTTTTTATGGATATAAAAGATAAATCCATGCTCATAAATGTCGGAAGTTCTTCCGAAGGAAGCTTTTTGCAACCGTACACTTCTTCAAAAGAACAATTTTTCACGTTAATTTTTTCAATGGATTTAACTTTTTTATCATTTTTTAATTTCCAAGCTAATTGATTATATCCGCAATCAAGCGCATAAACAAATTTTGCTCCGTTTTGCAACATACAATCCGTAAAACCGCCCGTAGATGCTCCCATGTCAATGCAAATTCTATCTTTTAAATTTATTTTAAATTCCTTAATTGCATGTTCCAATTTCAATCCCCCTCTTGATACATAAGGAATTGAATTAATTTCAATTAATGCAGGTTTTTCTAAATCAAATAAAACGCTTTCATCGTACATTGTACCGGATTTTGTTATAATCTCATCATTTATCTTTACGTTATGCGCTAAAATATTCGCAGCGGCAGCACTTTTTGTTTCAAAAAAACCATGTTCAAAAAGTATTAAATCAAGTCTTTTTTTTACCATATTTAATTATTCTTGTGAAAAATATCTTTCTTCCTGAATAGCAACCCCCATAATATTGCTGGACAATAATGCCGCTTTTTTGATAGGACCGTTTGGTTCAAATTCCACCATTTTAATTTCAGCGGAATTAATCAATGCTTTTAAATCTTCATAAACTTTTTGCGCATTATCAAAATACAAAACCATGGGATTACTTACATCACGACAAAAAACCAAAACAGCCATTCTTGTCTTTATAGTTCCTTGAATTTGTTGTTGAGACATTTACTCCTCCTCTAAATTAAAAAACTCTCTTGCATTTTTAGCAGTCTGAACTACAACACTATCATAGGGTATATTTTTAATTTTAGCAATTTCTTTTGCTACAAAACCAATATATTTTGGAGAATTTTCTTCGCCCCTGAAAGGATGAGGCGCAAGATAAGGACAATCGGTTTCAAGCATTAAATCGGATAAATCAACATTATAAGCAACTTCTTTTATTACTTTAGCGTTTTTAAATGTTACAACTCCGCCAAGCGCAATTTTATAACCCAATTTTACGCATTCTTTCATAAATTCAACCGAACCAGAAAAACAATGTAAAAGAACTCTTTGCGCCTTTTCTGATTTTAAAATTTCCAACGTATCAAAATGAGCATCCCTATCATGTACTACAATAGGCAATTTAAGCATTTTTGCAATTTCAATTTGATTAATAAAACAATGTTTTTGAATATCCTTATTCTCTTTGGTATAATGATAATCCAAACCTATTTCACCTATTCCCACAACTTTTTTATCTTTAGCTAAATTTATAATCTTTTTTGCGGTTTCATCACTGAATTTCTCACAATCTTCAGGATGCACACCCAAAAGAGCATAGACTTTTTCAAATTTATGACACAACTCTAGTATTCGCTCAAAATCATTTTCACAAGCGGAAGGAATAATTATCTCCTCTACTCCGGCATTTCTTGCCTCAATTATTCCAAGATCAGGATTTGTAAGCATATTTATATGAGCGTGTGTATCTATAAGCATATTCTAAGTTTACCAAAAAAATATCAGCAATAAAGTAAATAAATACTTTACAAAATTATAAAAAATCAAGCATTACTTGACAATTAAATTTATATGTAAACTGACAATTTATTTTATATATAAAAATCGGGCCTTTAAAAGCCCGATTTCATTAAGCTAAAATATCAAGTTTTAGCCCGTCTCGAGTCAACGAACGAACTTCATTGCAATTGATATTTAACTTTTCCCCTTTAGCAGAACAATTCATTGAATTTCTGTATGCCATTTGGGGATTAAGAGCAATGGGATTAGAAACCATTGTCTTTCCTGCGATTGCTTTAAGCGGTTGAATCATATTGCCTCCCTTGCTTAAAAAGCACACACTTACTACATGCAGTATAGCATAATAAAATAAAACCGCTACAATATTTTTTTTGCTCAAATTCAAATATTTTATATTATAATTTTTCTATGAAAGAAAAAGTTATTGCAGTAGTAGGACGTCCGAATACGGGCAAATCAACCCTTGTAAACAGAATAGCAGGAAAAAGACTGTCTATAGTTGATGACAAACCAAACATCACAAGAGACAGAATATATATTGACGCAAACTGGCAAAATAAAAAATTTATTCTGATAGATACAGGAGGAATAGTCGAAGGTAATGAAGATGAATTTGTAAAAAATATAAATTCTCAAGTTGAAATCGCTCTTGAAGAAGCTGACACCATACTTTTTGTTGTTGACGCTAAATCCGGTTTAAATCCTTATGATTATGACATAGCAAATAAATTACGACATACAAAAAAAGAAGTTTTGCTTGTCGTTAATAAAGTTGATTCAAATACTCAAAGTGATTTAGCGAGCGAATTTTGGGCTTTAGGCTTTGATAATATGTATCCTCTGAGCGCTCTGCATGGCGATTGTACGGTAGGCGATCTTTTAGACGATATAACCAAGGACATTAAAATTGAAGAAGAACAAAATGAAGAAAGCAAACCGCTAAAAATCGCAATAGTCGGTAAACCAAATGCCGGAAAAAGTTCTATTTTAAACAACTTACTAAAAAAACAACGTGCAATTGTAAGTGACGTTTCAGGTACTACCAGAGACAGTATTGACGAAGAAATTATATTTGAAGATAAAATATTCCGTCTTGTGGACACTGCGGGAATAAGAAAAAAATCCAAAGTGGACTATGGAGTTGAAATGTTTGCGGTAGACAGAGCAATAAGAGCAATAAGAGAATGCGATGTTGCACTCCTTGTAATTGATGCGGCAGAAGGTTTATCCGATCAAGATAAAAAAATTGCCTCTATCTGCGAAGAAGCAGGTTGCGGATTAATTCTTGCATTTAACAAATGGGATTTAATTAAAAATACGCAAACGCATAAATTTCAGGAAGAAATTGAAAAAGAAGCTCCTTTTTTAAATTATGCTCAAAAAATATTTATCTCTGCTAAAACAGGACAAAGACTGGAACAAATTTTTAAAATTGCAGCAGAAGTTCAAGCGGAACGTGAAAAAAGAATTTCAACGGGACTTTTAAACAAAGTTATAAATGAAGCGTTTGACTTAAATCCTCCGACATCAATTAAAGGCAAGCTTTTGAGAATATACTATTCTACACAGGCAAAAATAAATCCCCCTACTTTTGTTATTTTTATAAATAATAAAGATTTAATTCAGGATCATTATAAAAGATATTTAAACAAAAAATTAAGGGAAAATTTTGGTTTTAAAGGAGTACCGATAGTTGTTTCATACAGGCAAAAAGGAGATAAAAAGTGACCTTAACATTATACATTTTATTCTTTTCAATAATTGCATATTTAATAGGGTCAATACCTACCGGATATATTATTGTAAAAGCAAAAACCGGAGATGATATAAGAAAAATCGGTTCAGGTTCAACAGGAGCTACTAATGTTAAAAGAGTTTTAGGCAAAAAATGGTTTTTTATAGTAATGCTGCTTGACGCAATAAAAGGCGCACTACCTGTTATACTGGGTAAGATTGCAGCAAATTACGCAAATGATAGCATAGGAATTATTGCCGTTTTTTGTGCAATTTTTGTTATAATAGGACACTCAAAACCCGTATTTCTGCAATTTAAAGGCGGAAAATCAGTTGCCTCAGGAGTTGGTACAATTTTAGCACTAAATTTCTTTGTCGGAATCTCCATAGCGATTATTTGGAGTATTATAACCTACATTTCAAAATATGTTTCGCTGGGATCTATTATAGCCCTGATAGCATCTCCTATATTAATGTATTTATTTAAAAACCCGCCCTGCTACACTATATATTGCGCAATTGCAGCGATATATATAGTCTATTTACACAGAGAAAACATAAAACGACTATTAAAAGGTGAAGAAAATAAAGTAAGAAAATAATATTATTTTGCATTTAAAAAGGTTTGAACATTTGTAGTCAAACTTTCTTCTTTTATTTTCCAATTATCACCTTGCTTTGTGAATACAAAATAACAAGGTAAGCCCGTTTTGTCGCTTCTTGGAAGTCGTGTAGCGCTCAATTTATAATCATTACCCACTTTTGTAACTTTTCTGTTTTCATACCTGTTGGTATAACGAACCGTTCTTGCTAAAGCAGCTCTGCTTTTCAATTCATTTAAATATCTATCGAAAGGTATTAATACGGCTTTTTGACCACCTTGCTTCTTATTAACCACACGTACTATTTTTGCATCAGATGTATAAAAGGAAGGAAGTGAGGTGGAATAACTGTTTGCAGCCTGAACATATTTATCAAAAACAGCCATCACATCTTCTTTTTCTCCGGCAAAAACAGAAGTTGACAAAACAAAAACCGCCGTTAATATAAAAAATATTTTTTTCATTGTTCCTCCACTAAAACTAGAATTTTTAACCATTATACACTAAAAAAATATTATAACATTAAAACAATGGCTTATTTTATAAGTATTTTTTCAAGTATTGTCCCGTATAACTTTTTTCACAATGTATTATCTGCTCGGGCGTTCCCTTGAAAACTATTTCACCGCCATCGTCACCACCTTCAGGACCCAAATCTATAATCCAGTCTGCACACTTTATAATATCCATATTATGCTCAATAATTAATACCGTATTGCCGCTATCCGCCAATTGCTGCAACATTTTCATCAATTTATCTATATCATAAAAATGAAGACCCGTTGAAGGTTCATCTAATACATATAAAGTTTTTCCGGTTGCCCTTTTGTTTAATTCCAAAGCGAGCTTTACTCTTTGCGCTTCGCCACCTGAAAGCGTGGTTGCGCTTTGACCGAGTTTAATGTAATCCAAACCGACATCATACAATGTTTGTAAACGATTTGCTATTTTTGGTACATTCTTAAAAAATTCCAATGCTTCAGACACGCTCATATCCAAAACATCAGCTATATTTTTTCCTTTATATTTAACCTCTAAGGTTTCTTGATTATATCGTTTTCCTTTGCACACATCACATGTAACGTATACATCGGATAAAAAGTTCATTTCTATTTTCAATAATCCGTCACCGGAACATTTTTCACATCTTCCGCCTTTTACGTTAAATGAAAATCTTCCCTGTTTATATCCCCTCATTTTTGCTTCCGGAGTCTGTGCAAACAATTCTCTTATATGAGTAAAAACCTCTGTATAAGTTGCAGGATTTGACCTCGGAGTTCTTCCGATTGGAGATTGATCAACTACTACCAATTTATCTATGTTGTTAAATCCTTTAATTAAATCAACCCCCTGGGGTTTTGGTTTATTTTTTAAAAGCTCATGTCTTGCGTATTCACAAATAATATCTCCGACAAGACTTGATTTTCCCGAACCGGAGACACCTGTGACAGCAACAATTTTACCCAAAGGAATGTTAACATCAATATTTTTTAAATTATTGACATGGGCATTTTTTACTTCCAAAAATTCACCATTTCCCTCACGTCTTTTTTTAGGCACCGATATTTTTCTTTTTCCGGACAAATATTTTCCGGTAAGAGATTCGCAAGATTGCTTAATATCATCAATTGACCCTGTCGCAACAATCTTTCCGCCTTTAACACCGGCATAAGGACCTATATCCACAATATAATCTGCCGCTTGCATTGTATCTTCATCATGCTCAACTACTATCAATGTATTTCCTAAATTTCGCAGCTTCAAAAGAGTTGAAATAAGCATATTATTATCTCTTTGATGCAAACCGATTGAAGGCTCATCCAATACATACAAAACTCCCGACAAGCCCGAGCCTATTTGAGTTGCAAGTCTGATTCTTTGCGCCTCTCCTCCTGATAAAGTGCCTGCAGAACGGGCAAGAGTTAAATACCCTATACCGACATCAATCAAAAACTTCAATCTTGTCCTGATTTCATCAAGCACTTGTTTTGCAATCTTAAGTTTAAATTCATCAAGACTTAAATAAAGTTCCTGTATAAATTCATGTTCTTTTATAACCGACATTGAACAAAATTCAAATATATTTTTACCGGATATTTTAACGCTAAGTGCAAAACTATTCAGTCTTCCGCCCCCGCAAGCCTTACAGGGATTTGAAATCATATATTTTTCAATTTCAGCTCTAATTAAATCTGAATCCGATTCATATTTTTTTGTCAAATACGGTATAACGCCGATATAGCTCATTACATGAGTACGATAATTTTTTGTTCCGAAATCCGCATAACGAATTTTTATCTTCTCATCTCCGTTTCCGTATAAAATTATACCCTTCTGAGCCGGAGTCAAAGATTTAAACGGTTTATCAAAATCAATTCCGTAATTTTCACAAACACTTTCTAAAATATCGGAATAATACGGGTTACTTGTCTTTGCCCAAGGGTAAATAGCTCCTTGGCTCAATGACTTCTCCGGATCTGGCACAACCAAATCAGGACTTATTTCATAATGTGCCCCAATGCCATGACAAACCGGACAAGCTCCATAAGGATTATTAAAACTCATCATGCGGGGTGTTAATTCTTCAAAACTTATATTACAATTCGGACAAGCAAGTTTTTCCGAATAAACTATATCTTCGTTGTTTTTAATCTTATTTACAATTAACAATCCGTCTGCACGAATAAGAGCAGCTTGAACCGAATCAAAAATTCTTGATTTAGCACTTTCTTTAACTATAATTCTATCAATGACAATTTCTATAGTATGTTTTTGAGTTTTATTAATTTCAATTTCATCTTCCTCAAGGTTATATATAACTCCATCGATTCTTACTCTCACAAATCCTTCAGATAAAAGCCCCGAAAGCATTTGTTTATATTCACCTTTTTTTGAGCGTACAATAGGAGACAAAATTTGAATTTTTTCACCTTCACTAAAACTCATTATGTTATCAACAATCTCATCAATTGTCTGAGGTTCAATAACTGCGCCGCACTTTGGACAATGCGGGGTTCCCACTCTTGCAAATAACAATCTCAAATAATCATATATTTCAGTTATTGTACCGACAGTGGAACGAGGGTTATTTGAAGTTGATTTCTGATCAATTGAAACTGCGGGAGAAAGACCGTCAATTCGCTCTACGTCAGGTTTGTCCATTTGACCTAAAAATTGACGTGCATAAGTTGACAAACTCTCTACATATCGTCTTTGACCTTCCGCAAAAATAGTATCAAAAGCAAGAGAACTCTTTCCTGAACCTGAAACACCTGTAAAAACAGTGAGTTCGTTTTTTGGAATTTTTAAATTTACATTATTAAGATTATGTTGGTTAGCACCATAAATTTCAATAAAATCATTCATAACAAAATTATATCATTAAGAAAAATCATATTTTGCAGACATAAAACAAAACTTAACTTAAAATATTAATTTTTGTTAAATAATTTTTGTAAATTTTAATTTGTTTTTGTTACAATTTAAAAACAAATAAGTATAACAAACAAAAAAAGGAAAACAAAAATGTCAATTAACTTGAAAAACAAACAAGAAATCATCAAAAAATTCGGCAAAACCGAAAAAGACAGCGGAAACATTGAAGTTCAAATTGCAATGCTCTCCCAAAAAATCTCCGAATTAACCGAACATTTAAAAACTAACAAAAAAGACTTTCAAGCAAAACGTGGTCTTTTAGTTATGGTCGGAAGAAGAAAAGGTATGCTTACATATCTTAAAAACGCCAACCTTGAAAAATACCGTGCATTAATTAAAGAGCTCGGTATAAGAGGCTAAAAAAATAAATTTCAAGTTTAAATGCTACAAGAGTTATACCTTGTAGCATTTTTAATATTATAAAACAAGGCTCGCCTCTGAAACTTCCAAAAGCAAGCCTTGTGGAGAGAAAGTTAAGGATTTTTACCTACGCACCGAGAAGTGATAGCGCTGTTTGCTGCATACTGTTTGCGGTTGATAAGATTGCGACGTTAACTTGCTGCATAATTTGTTGCGATGTTAAATTTGTTGCTTCTTCGGCTATATCCGTATCTGTATAAACACTTTTTGCCGACTCTAGTGACTCTATTCTTGTAGATAAACTGTCATAAGAGCTTTCCATTCTGTTCTCAAAAGCCCCCAAAAGACCTCTGCGAGTGGTAATTTCGGAAATTGCGTCTTGTATTTGTGCCATATACGCTCTGCAATTTTCATTGTTAGGTTCATAAGCAGGGTCGTCCGGATTTAGGTTATCCGGAAGCAGTGCCCCCAAAGCACTAACATGACAATCCGTTAAAGCGGGTGAAATATCAAGAGTTGATAATTCTGTTTCGTCAGGTCCCATCTGAACAATTATCTGGTCATTTTGACCCGAGCCGTCTAGCATAGTCCTTCCGTTAAAATTTGTTGTTTCAGCAAGCCTGTTAATTTCATCCAGACGTTCAATAATTTCCCTGACAGCCGCCGTTCTGGAATCAATATCATTTGTGTCATTTGCCATATTTGTCAGCAAATCGTTAATCCTTTGAAAATGATCATTAATTGATACCATTCCGTCTTCTGCAATGTTCAAATAACTTTCAGCTGTTTGAATATTGTTCATTGCTTGTTTTGAACTGCTGATGAAAGCTTTCATGCTTTCTGAAATTACTAGACCTGCAGCATCGTCACCAGCTTTATTAATTCTTAATCCGGTTGACAATCTCTCCATTGTCGTTGTTAAATCGCTTGTAACACCGTTAAGATTCATACGGGTAACGAAAGCAGGTACATTTGTCCCTAATGTGATAGCCATTTTTTCTCTCCATTTTTTCCACACAATCTATATCGAAAATATTTTTTTATACTTTAGTATATAATTTTCATACTTTAGTATAAGAAAATAAGCAAAAGTCTTATATAGTAAGGGTTTTAAGGCATTTAGCATAATTTTAAAATATCCTTCATTTATATGAGAAAATTAAATTATGTGTTAAAATTTTAATGTTATGCCACATTTTTTAATAAAAAAAGAAGAAATAAAAAACAATCTTATCACACTTGAAAATAATGATAGTTTTTTTCATATAACCAAAGTTTTAAGAGCAAAAATCGGAGAAAACCTCAAATTTATTGATGAAAATCAATTTGTTTATCTCGCAAAAATAATTAATATAACAAAAAACTGCCTCAATGCAGAAATTATCGAAAAAACAAAAAGCGAGAGAACATTAAAAGCAAAGCTTTGCCTGATACAATCAATCTTGATGACAGATGCCGAAAACAGTGCAATAGCAAATGCAGTTCAATCCGGAGTCAAAGAAATTTATCCGGTATTTTCAGACAATGTATCAGCATCTTTAAATTCAATAAAAAATAAAATTCCAAAATGGGAAAAAATAGCCCTCGAAAACTTTAAACAATGCGAAAGAGCTGATTTACCAATTATCAATGAAGTTTCAGATTTAAAAACCATACTTAAAAAATTCAAAAAAGAAAATATCCTTATTTTTGCTGAAAAATATGAAAATATTAGTATAGATAACGCTCTAAAAAACATTGACAAAGAAGAAAAAATAGCAATCGTAACAGGTCCTGAGGGGGGATTTTCAGATTGCGAATTTAATTACTTCAAAAAACACAATTATAAATTATTAAGTCTCGGTAAAATAATATACAAGGCTCCAAATGCAATTACTGCAGCCATTTCTAATATTATAACAAGAATAGAGTAGTATGTTTAATGATATCATTTTAAATTCTATAAGCGAAATAATAGAAAACCAAGAAGTATACCTTGTCGGCGGATATTTAAGAAACTATTTTTTAAACAAAAAAATATCGAAAGACAGAGATTTAGTCTGCATCAAAAACGCAAAAAAACTTGCCGATAAAATTTCTCAAAAACTAAACGGAACTTTCATTGAACTCGACAAGGAAAACCAAATCTACAGAGTAGTCTTAAAAGATAAAGAAAACTATTTCGATATTTCAAATGCACTTGAAAACGACATAATAAAAGATGCTAAAAGGCGTGATTTTACAATTAATTCAATATTTTATAACTTAAAAACAAATGAATTATTAGACCCTTTTGACGGAATCAAAGATATAAAAAATAAAATTATCAAAACATCAGATTTAAAAAACCTTGAAGATGATACTCTAAGATACCTGAGAATGTACAGATTTCAAGCTCTAACGGGTTTTGAAATTGATAAAAAGCTTGAAAATTACACAAAACTAAATTTTAAAAATGTTTTATCAAGCGCAAAAGAAAGAATAAATTATGAAATAATACACATGTTTGAAGGACAATACATAGTTAAAACATTGCTTCAAATGTATGAAAACAATGCATTAGAAATCATTTTTCCTTTTATCAAAGAAATTAAAAAAGTCCCTCCAAACTCCCATCATCATCTTGATTTAGTTCATCATTCCATTGAAACGGTAAAAAATATAAGAACAAATAATCCCCTACTAAAAATCGCCGCTTTATACCATGATATAGGCAAACCCTCTACTTGGACTATTGAACCTCAAGGCAGACACAGATTTATAGGTCACGATATCAAAGGGTACGAACTTGCAAAAAAAGAACTGTCAGAGCTCAAGTTTTCCAATAAACAAATAGCATATATTGCAAAAATGGTAAAATACCATATATATCCGGCAAGTCTTATAAATTGCCCTGATAACAAAAAAGCATACGCAAGATTTATAAGAAAACTTGAAAAAGATACACCGGATATAATTGAACTATCTCGTGCGGATAGGCTTTCTGCAAAAGGAGTGGATGTAAGCGAAGAAATGATTAATTCATCAATAAATCATCTTGAAAACCTTTTAAACTATTACAACGAAGTGCAATCGCTTGTCAAAAGTCCGAAAGGTCTTTTAAACGGTCGGGAGATAATGGACATATTAAATATACCCCCTTCAAAAAAAATAGGAATGCTCCTACTTGAAATAAAAGAAGCTCAACTCACCGGAGAAATAACAACAAAAGAAGAAGCTATAAATTTTATCAAAAAACAAAGCCGTTAAAGGACTCTTTAACGGCATAAAAATTAAACAATAGAGGAGAATAAGGAAACTTCCCTTTAGCTTTTATTCCGCAGCAAAAATATGAGCTGCAAAAGCCAATCTGTTGTCAGGCGAAAGCATTGGGAATTCTTCTTCCAATACATCCGCTATTTTATTAACTCCGATTTCAAATTCGCCCATCATGGCTTCAATATCCGCTATTCTATCTTCCGACAAAAATTCGGCAGGATTAACTTCTTTTTTAGATACCAAATTTACCTGCGCTAAATTTTGTAAGCCCTGAGTTTCCATAGCATCAAGCATTTTATCGGGATTAAAAGTGCTTATGCTTTCCTTCCTGAGCTCTTCCGCTTTACTTTCATCAGCCTTTTCTTCACGCGCCTGTCTGGCACCTGAATTACCGATAGAATAATTACCAAACCTTACTTGATTAATATCCATTTTACGGCTCCTTATTTTCCTTTATTCTTTATTGTCTACATAAGGAATATCGTCAATAATTCAATTAAACTTTAGACTATAGAGCCGCTTTTTTACAATTTGTTACATTTAATCTTTGCTTTTTAATTTTTTAATAACGAGATAAAACTCATCTCCCTCTTGAATTTCGACTTCATGCCCATATTTAACGAGAGAAAGAAAAGAATCATCGTAAACTTGTTTAACTCCGGATTTCATCCTGTTATCTTCTTTGTTCTCCTTAACCCCGTCAACAAAAGATACAGCATACGAAAAACCCTTCATAAAAAAGTTTCCGACTGTGCTTACAGTTTTCTTTACAACCGTTTTCGGAGGCGTTTTTTTAATTTCTTCTACCGACAGTATTTTTTGAGCATATTTTGCCACTAATCTGTCTTGAAATTCATGAGTTCCCATTTTATCAGTATAACTGTCTACATACAAATAAATTTTTGCATCTCTTTTAGCCCTTGTCGGATCAGTTGTTTTTTGAAGAGTGCAATTTAATACATCTCCCTTTATCATATAGACATCATTTAACACACCGTCTTCAATTAACATAACCTGAAAACTTTGCGAAGGTTCAATTGAACTAAAACTGTTCATAGCGCTAACATGCAATTTATCTGCAGCAAATACGGGCAATGTAACAAAAAATATTAAAAAATATACTATTTTTTTCATAATATCAACTCATTTAAAATACTATCTTAATATAATTAATAGCACAATTTTTAACAATTAAAATAATTAATATATAGTATATGAAATGAATTATAATTGCACATTCATAATTAATATAAGCAAAGCTCACTATAAAAAGCAATAAAGTACAATTTTTAATAGCAAAATATTTTTTTCACAAATGTTATATAATTAATTTAAGAAAGGGAGATAAATGAAAGTAGATGCAATAAGTAAAATAAGTTACTACAATGTTAGAAATTCTTTTAAAAAGAATAAAATGAATAATCCGAAACCTTCTGTTATCGGTCGAAATTTAACAACTCCTACATTAAATCAATTAAAAGCTTATTCAAAAATATCTTTTAAAGGAAAAGAAGAGGTTTTAAATTTTATAAATGAAACAGAAAAATTAACAAAAGTTAAAGATGATTTTTCAGGTAAAACATCTGTTGAAGATATTAAAAAAGTTTTTGCCTCAAATCCAAATGACTTAGAAGCCTTTTTACTTGAAGAACGTGATATTCCCATTCTTAATTTGTCAAATAGTAAACAAATTGAAGCTTTTGCAGAAATATTAGGTGAAAAATCACCTGAAGTTTTTGCAAAGGCTGCAATAATGCAGGATAAAAACGGAAGAACGTCTGTATATTGTGCAGAGGCACCCGAAATTAATGCACTTAAAGAAGCTCTGGGTGATAGAGCGCCTGAAATTTTTGCAAGTGTTTTAACAATACAAAGTAAAGATGATAATACGACGCCTCTGCATTATGCAAGCGCAAACAAAATTATTGCACTTAAAGAAGCGCTGGGTGATAGAGCGCCTGAAATTTTTGCAAGTGTTCTATTAATTCAAGATAAATACAAGAAAACACCTCTACACTATGCAGATGCAGATAGAATTATTGCATTTAAAGAAGCGCTGGGCGATAAAGCACTTGAAACTTTTGCAAATGTTTTAACAATAAAAGATAACAATGGCGACACACCCATACATTGCGCAGGTATGTATGAAATTAATGCTTATAAAAAGGTTCTGGGAGAAGATACTGAAAAAATCTTCCAAAAAGTATTATTAATTAAAAATAATGAAGGATTATTGCCTATTTATCCACGCTTTTTTATATGTGACATAAATAAATTGGAAGTCTTAATTGAAGTAGCGCCGGATGCCACAAGGAAAGCTTTAGCTCAAAAAAATGGCAATGAAACTTATTTAGATTATTGGAAAGATAAATTAAAATAATTAACGCATCTAACATAAATCAATCTAATAAATTACGATAATTTATACAAAAAAAGAGCCCAAAAGCTCTTTTTTTAAAATCTGGGTCCGGTGGGACTCGAACCCACGACCAATTGATTAAGAGTCAACTGCTCTACCAACTGAGCTACAAACCCAAGACATATATACTATAAAATAAGTTTATGTTAAAATCAAGTTAAATGTCCACGTAGTTCAGATGGATAGAACGTCACCCTCCTAAGGTGAATGTCGGAGGTTCGAATCCTCTCGTGGACATTTTATTTTTAAATTCAGCAAAAAGTTATTTATCTTAAATTAATTTAAACATTAACAAGCAAAAAAATTTAACATTTAACTGCATACTAGCAAAAATATTTTTTCATACCCGTTAAATAGATAAACGGTCATGGAAAAAATATGATTACACCTATTCAAAATATAAATTTATATATACGAAAAGCTAAAACATATTCAAAAAGCCCGCAAAACACTTCCTTAAATTACCCTGAAAATTATAAATCAATATATTCAAAAAATATAAATTTCAGAGGTTATTTTCAAAGCACGGAATTGCCGGGTTTTCAACAAACAGTAGATGAAAATTATTTTCAACTGCCGCAAGTTAAACTAAAAAACGGTTCAATGTACCAATTGAAACCCGACAAATATCAGCTTGAATGTTCCAAAAGACTATATGCCGGAGATTCTGTCGTTTTTTGCGCACCTACAGGCACCGGAAAAACTGCTGTAGCGCATTATGCAATAACTTTAAACCTTAAAAACGGCAAAAAAACAATTTATACAGTTCCGCAAAAAGCTTTGGCGAATGATAAATACAGAGAATTTAAAACAATATACGGAAAAGAAAATGTCGGCATTTTAACAGGGGATATAAAATTCAATACGACCGCCCCTATTCAAATTATGACAACAGAAATTTATAATAACCAAACAGCTGATTTAAAACAAAATTCAAAAAACATAGGTACTGTAATTTTTGATGAAGCTCACAACATCTCAGACCAAGACAGAGGAAAAATTTGGGAATATTCAATCATTAAAACTCCTCTGGATAAAACACAAATTCTTTGCTTATCGGCAACTATAGGAAACAGTACTACGTTTGCCAACTGGATACAATCTTTAAATTCAGAAAGAAACGTTGCAAAAATTGAAATAAAACCTGAAGAAAGATTTGTTCCGCTTATCTGGCATCTTTATCAACAGGAAAAAGGCATTGAAGCACAAAAAGGCAAATTAATAAAAGTAAAAAGAAGCATGATAAATCTTGAGTCAATGGACCCTAAACATCTTACGAACAGACAAAAAAGAGCATTGGAAGTCATATTTAAAACAAAAAATGAAAAAGATAATTACTATGAAATGACTCAGGAAGAATATATTCAAACTGCTCAAGAGCTAAAACAAGCTGCAGAAGGTTTAAAAAAATGCAGCGAAAGTACCTTTACAGAATTTTTAGATACAATATACCCCAATTTTACACCCGAACAAAAAGAATCAATTATACAATTTTTGTCAGAAATCGGCAGCGAACATATTAACAAAATAAAATTAAAAGATACAGAAGATAATTATCCCGCTTTGGTGAAAGATTTAGAAATTAAAAATATGCTTCCGGCCATAATTTTTAAGCTTTCTAAAAGAAAATGCTCACAAACAGCCTATAGTTTACTAAACGCTGAACTTGACCTTACAACAAAAGAAGAAAAAGAGAAAATAAAAGCTACAATTGAAGAATATAAGAAAAAAGGCATATATCTCGGTAAAAGCTTTAACGAAAAAATGCTCCTTTCGGGCTTTGCATTTCACCATAGCGGCATTACACCACAATACAAAAAATTGATTGAAGACCTGTTTTCTAAAAAACTATTAAAAGTAGTTGTCGCAACTTCAACCCTTTCTACCGGAATCAATATGCCCGCAAAAACCGTTGTTCTCTCGGATATAACTTATCAAAAATATGATGCTGCAACTAAAAAGGTTGAATACGAAACAATAAGCGCAAACGAATTTCATCAAATGACAGGCAGGGCAGGCAGAAGAGGCATAGATTCTCTGGGACACGTTGTTTTCTATAATCTGAAACCGTCAATAGAAGACACTAAAAAAGTAAAATCGAAGAAAAAATCATCTGATAAAAAATCACAAGAATCAAAAAGACCCGACGAACTTGAAACAGCATATAACTATATAATTTCACCTCCTGATAAATTAAGGAGTTTCTTTGAGCCGGATTGGCAAATACTTGCGCAATATTTTGAAGATAATTCATCATTAGAAAACATTAAACAATTAATTGAAAAATCTTTTAGCGTATATATCTCAAAAGAACCCGAAAAAACAAAAAGGACGCTCTATAATCAATTTGTTAATTACCAAAATGTAATGTTAAAACACGAATATATAATAAAAAATAATCAGGGTGAAATTTCCCTGACTCCAAAAGGAAAAATATTAAAATTATGCCAAGGTTTAAACCCGATTATGCTGTCAAGCTTAATATATGAAGAAAAATTCAGCGGGTTAAATGCAGCACAATTATGTCAAATGGTAGGATATATAGCAGGTTCTTCACCACAAAAAGAAAAAGAAGAAATGGAAGAAATTATCTCCCAAAAATTCGCCTCACAACTTCAAGATGAAGCAAGCTATTTTGAACAAAAGTTCGATTTTGAAAAGATAAGAGAAGCATATAAAAAATTGGAAAGCAAAGTTATAAAAAGCTTCTACGAAAGTAAATTAAAACCGGAAGATATAGTTATTTCAGACAGCTTCTCAGGACTGGTTGCATACCTTTGGGCCCATCTGAATGAAATATCAGATAATTCAACCGATAATTTTAGACAACTCATAACAAATTTACAAGATACACAAAATACTGATTTCAAATCAAAAGAATACTCAAGAAAAAGCTACGAAGGCAATATTTATAAAATACTTACCAATACAATCACTGTCCTTAAGCAAATTAATAATATATGCGATTTTGCCCTAAAACATCCTGAAATTTATCCTAACCAAAATTATTACCGAAAACTAAAAGAAAATGTACAAGATGCGCTTCTTTTAAGTGAAAAAGATTCAATAGGCAGCGAGATATTTCTATGAAAATAAATTTTCAAATTCCAAAATACAACATGCATAGATATAAATGCAAAAATCAGATAAATTCAAACCAAAATATTCCTATAAACAATAAAATAAATTTTGGAGCTTTTCGCTGCACTGAAAACAATTTTGAAGTAAGAAATATCCCCAATCTTCACTGTCCCGTTTGCGGACTTTTAATGTTAAACGATGAAGAACAAATGGCTTTTGCAAATGATATTGCAAGCAAAAAAGGACAAGAACTAAAAGATGCTCTTGAAAAATATGAAGATGAAACTGTTTTTATAAAAGACCCTCTAAATAATAGACATAGAACTATATATAGGCCGCAAAAACAAAAAATTGTTGATATGCTAAAAGAACTTGCTCTTAAATACCCTACCTTGAACATTGCTGAACTTGTGCGCATTGCAGGAGAATCAAATCTTGGAGAACTTATTGAAAAGCAGTTAATCGTATTTGATGAAATTGAAAACTTTATAAAAAACAACCCCGAAATAAATGATGAACAAAAAGCTTTAATTCTCTCGGCTTTATACAAACACAAACAAGATGCAATAGGAAAAACGAACAAAAAATTTAAAAGAAAAGAATTTATTGACGATATCACATCTTTAATATCAAACTCCGAAATTAAAAGGCAACTTTCATATATAGCAAGCAAAATACCAACATCAAACAAAGAAATAAGCGCTTTTTTTGTTAAGTACTCAGATCCTTCAAGAACACCAAAAGAAATTGCAGGAAAATTAGTTATTGAATCCGTACCCAGCACAGAACATCTAATCCCAAAATCAAAACAGGGAACCAGCAGAACAGATAATTATATTTGCGACTGTGCTAGTTGCAACACTGCAAAAGGAAATATTTTATTTGAAGAATGGATGGAAGATAAAGAAAATTTACAAGAAGGTCTTCAAAGATATCTGGAAGACGTACAAAAAGCTTTAGATAAAGGTGATTTAAACCCTAAATATAAAAGTTATATAAAAGAAATTATAGAAACAATATCAAGAATAAGTAAAGGCAAAATTAAACTCACGGAACCGCCCTCTACAAACAATAAAAAACTGCAAGATATATTTGCAAGAAGAGAATTTGAAATTGAAAAAATAAGCCATAAAATAGGAGAAATGATTGAAAAAATCAAAATTCTAAAAAGAGAAGTATCTGCACTTGAAAAAAATCCACAATTTGAAAATATTTCTCAGCATCAAATTGTAACAGAAAAAATAAAAAAACTTAAACTTCAAATCCAAAGCTTAAAAGAACAGCTTGAAACCAATCAAAATGAAAAACAACAATGCTTAGACGCCCTGACAAAAATAACAGAACTTGAAATGCTTCTTGATAATACTACTGATGAATATCAAGCAGCTCAAATTGAAAATGAAATTCAAACTTTGAATAAAACTCTGCAATTAAAAAAATTAAGCCGCTACGATTACAAAATTACACAACTTTTAACACAAATAGAATCTTTAGAAGCGGAAATAAAAAATCTTAACCAAAAAAAAGAAATATTAGAAGATATGATTAGCTCGAACCTTCCAACCAAACAAACACTGGAAGAACTTCAAACACTCATTAGCGAAATGGAAGAAGCTTTATCGCAAATAGAAAATCTTAAAGATTGTATTTTTGACAAACCAATGCTTGAAGAAAGATTATCGGAAATAAGACAAGAAAATGAAAGACTTGAACAAGAAAACAAAACAATTCTTGAAAGAGGAGAAATAAATACCGAAGATAAAGACAAACAAAAAGAAGATTACAAAGAATATAAACACTATGCAGAACTATTTGAAGCAGCAGTTCAACTTGAGGAATATTTCAAATCAAAAAATTCAACTATTCCTCCAAAATCAGCATTTGAAATTTCAAGAATGGCGCAAAAAGAAATCGAAAGCAAACTTGATGAGCTCTCAAAAAAAAGCTCGGTAAGATATTTTATCAATCTTAATACTTTATCAGACAATCAAGAAGAAGAACAATTAATTTTAGCAAGATTAAAAGAAATTGAAAAAACAAGTGAAGAAATTGAAAAATTAAATCAAACATATAGAGAAAAATATTCCAACGCAAGCTTTGAAGAAACCAAACAATTATACCAAAAACTAAAATCAGAAATAGAAACACAAGAAAAAATCAGAAAAATTTCAGAAATTAGAACAGAATTAAAAAATATTCAAGATACATTGTCATACAACTTAAAAGTTTTAACAATATTAAAGAAAAAATACAGAGCTTTAAATGATACTGATTACCAAAGACTTACAAGCCTGCTATTTTATTAAACAATAACTTATTAAGATATGTAACAAAAAAAATTATACTTGAAATTGAACATTTTATATCGTTTTTATATAAGTATAGGATACAAGATATATAAAATTCAAGGAGATAAAAATGTTTAATTCAGTAAGTCTTTCACAAGGTCATAATTCAAAACCGGAAACAGCAGGCTCACCTGCAGTACAATCAACGCCTGCACCTTCTATTTTTTCAACAGAAACAGCTGGTTCAATTGCTTGTTCAACTCCAAGTGCCGGCTCATCTGGCTCATTTTCTGCAATGGCATAAAAATTAAAAATAGAGGACAATAAAATGACGGAAAATAAATTAACCAATTTTCTTTTGATAATACTTGTGCTAATTTCTTGCACTATGTTTATATGGACAATAAATTATATTTCATCATCCAACCCAATTCAAACACCAATGGCAATTTCAGCATTTAATGCATAAGAGCGCAGCTACAAGACGAAAAGAGGATAAAAACTTAAAACAAAATGTTTTAAGTTTTTTTATTTTAACTTTCTTGAAATCATCATTCCTGCACCTATATCAAGGATTTGAGATTGATAATTTTTATTTTCAAACAAAAGATTAATATAAGGAAGAGTTTTTTCATAATGGGTCAAAATATTATCGGCAAGTATTATACCGCCGATTTTAAGAATTTTATCCGCATACTCAAAATAATCAACATATTCTTTTTTATTTGCATCTATAAATATAAAATCATATTTTTCTCTTTTTGAACTTCTTATTTCATTTTCTAAATCCTGCAAAACAACAATCGCAGAACCTATTTTAGGTTCCATAAAAACATCTTTTTTATATATTTCAAAATTTTTCCTTGCAACCCTTTGTCTTTTCTCCCAAAATTCAATAGTTGTAAATTTTCCTTTTGTTTCTTTCAATGCTTCCAATATCCAAATTCCGCTATATCCGTTAGAAGTACCTATTTCCAATACATTTTTGGAATTATTTATTTTTATAAGCATATTTAAAAAATTAGCACTTGGTCTGTCTAAATTCCAAAATTCACAACGTGTTTTCTCAAGAGAAGAAAGAATTTTTTCAACTTCTTCATCAAAACAAACCGAATTCACTCTTTTAACATCACAAATATCCATTCGCTACAATTTTTGAACCTTGTCTATAATTATAATATTTGCAACATCAATATACGATTCTTGTTTTTTAACTATTTGCATTTTATCAAGACTGTATAAAAGGTAATTTTTAGCGTTAATTCCTGTTATTAAAATATTATTTTCATTTGGAATTAACGTAATTTTTGAATAAAAACCGTCTTTTGAAAGCTGTTCTCGTGATATAACCTTACCTTCGATTGTATCGAAAATATCCATATAGCCTTCTTTTGAACATAAAATAAATAATTTTGTACCAAACATAACTGCATCTGTAGGTTTTTTATCCAATTCAACCGTATTTAATAATTTACCTTGAACTTTATCAAATACAAAGAGCTGATCTTGCGTTCTTGAAATAGCATATATATTCGCAGTATCTGAAAGTATTTTTGCAACATTATTAACTGTTCCCATAGGTTGAACTACATATTCTTCACCATCTTTGGTCACATTATAAATTTTTTGCGCATACTCATCATAAAAAGCAATAGAATCATCCGCCTCGCAGTATGTTATTTTTGAAGGCTTCTGATCAACTCTCACTACCTTAACCAAAGCCATTGAATCAAGACTTATAACATAAATTGAATTTGCATTTTGACTTGTAACATAAGCAAGATTTTCTTTCTTGTTATAAGCTACATCCGTTGCATTTGCATCAATCGGAATTGTAGCGATTGTGCGCTCATCTTTTAAATCGATTATTTCAAGATTTTTTCCGCTCCAATATAAAACAAGAGCAACTTTTGTCTTTTCTGATGTCAGAATTTTTAAAGGCATAGACGACAATTTCAACTCATACAAAGGATTTTGACTTGTTGTATCATACACTTCCAAAAACTTTGAATTTCTTGGATTAATAAGAGTCTTTTTATCTTTAAAATCCACTGTTAAAACAAATTCATTTCTCTTAACAACAGGATTATAAGGACTTTTGGCTTTTTCTTTGTCTGCTTTATTCAATGCAAGAGTATTTTCATCTTTAGAAGGAATTAAAAGGTCTCCCAAAGTCAATTTCAAACTTTCCGGAATTTTTAAGCCGGCAGGAGTAAGCATATCTTGTGGCATCAACCCTAATCTTACCTTTATGGGCAAATCATCTTTTTTTGTTAAGGTATAATTTCCGTCTTTATCTTTAAAAACTTTTAACAAAGAATACCCGTTATTCAAAAGAACAACCTCGGGATATGAGCCTAGAGGCTTTTGCGGATATGAATATTCAACTGAAATTTTTTCAACTGTTTTATCCGAAGGAGGATATAAAGGTATATACATTAAATCATCCGAAATTGTTATTACACTGTCAAATCGTTGCTTTGCAGAAGGAATTTCTGATTTTATAAAACTCCATACATCATTTGGCAATTTAGATGCAAAAGCGCCGCTTGAAAGAAAAAAACACAAAGATAAAAATGTTACGCATTTCTTTATATTCATAAAAACCTCTTTCAATTTTTACTTTCCGAGTGCGGATTTCATCTTATCTAAAAAACCGCTTTGTTCTTTAGAAATATTATATAATTCTCTATATAAAATTTCTTCTCGATTTGATAATTTTTTAGGAACACTTACTTTAATTGTAACGTAATGATTGCCTTTTTGCGACTCACTTCCAAGATAAGGAACACCTTGTCCCTTTAGAGTAATTCTGTCGCCGTTTTGAATACCGGCAGGAATTTTTGCAACAAAATCACCATGAATAGTTTTAATTTTAACTTCATCACCCAATACCGCCTGCGGCGTTGTAATTTCCAATTCCGTATATATATCAAAACCGTTTCTTATAAATTCTTTTGAGGGTTTAACATATACAACAACATAAAGATCTCCCGGGCGACCGCCGTTTCTTCCGGCATTCCCTTCATGTGCAACACGCATCTTAGAAGAAGAATCGATTCCCTTAGGAATTTTTATTGTTAATTTTTTTTCTTTTGCAATTGTGCCTTGACCTTGGCATACTTTACAAAATGCCTTAGGATTTTTCCCTGTCCCATGACAATTCGGACATGTCGTTACCGAAGTGAAAGAACCCAGTATAGTTTGAGTACTCTTTTGAATTCTCCCTTGTCCATTGCAAACAGGACACACCGTATCTTTTGCGTCTTTATCAATTCCTGTTGAATTACAAGCCTCACAAGGCTCCAAATGTTTTATTTTTATTTCCTTTTCCACTCCAAAACAAGCTTCCAAGAAATCAATCTCTAAATCCAATCTTAAATCTTCACCGTCAATCGGAGCATTAGGATCTCTTTCGTAACCCCTTGAAAAACCTCCAAAACCGCCACCGAAAAATGAAGAAAAAATATCTGACAAGTCTATATCTTCCATGCTAAATGAATGAGGATTAAAACCTGCGTTTGTTAAACCTTCTTCTCCATATCTGTCATATATTTGACGCTTATTATCATCCGATAATGTCTCATAAGCTTTTCCAATTTCTTTAAATTTTTCAGCAGCATCCGGCGCTTTATTTACATCCGGATGATATTTTCTGGCTTTTGTACGAAATGCTCTTTTTAATTCATCTTTTGTCGCATTTCTGTCTACGCCCAATATTTCATAATAATCCATTGTACTATTCATTTTCCTTCTTCTTTGCAACTCCGACCAGTGCAGGTCTTAAAACTTTATCAGCCAATTTGTAACCTTTTTGAGCAACAACGGCAACATGATCTTCTTCATATTCATCAGTCGGAACTTGTGTTATTGCTTCATGTTCACTTGGATTAAATTCTTTTCCCAAAGCATCAATTTCTTCCATTCCGACTTTCTTCAAAGTGTCCAAAAGTTGTTTATAAGCAAGCTCATAACTTTCTTTTACGGTCGAACAATTATCGATTTCTTTCAAACTGTCCTTTGCTCTATCAAAAGTATCCAAAACCGATATAATCTTTGTTAACACGTCTGCAGCAGCATATTTTAATAATTCTTGTCTTTCATTGGTCATTCTTTTTCTAAAATTATCAAAATCTGCAGCAAGTCTTAAATATTTATTATTCAAATCTTCATATTTTTTTTCTATTTCATCGGATACTTCTTTGTTCTCTTGAAGTTCATTGTTATTTTCATCAACTTTTTCATCAGAATTTTCTTCAATATTTTCTTTTATTTCTTCACTATCTGTTGATTCATTTTCATCATGGAACGGATTTTTGTTTTCTTCCATAATTTCCTCCTTTATTTAAAAGATATTTAATCTAGTAATATTATAAAATATGAATAAACAATGTCGAGTAGTCTATGGAAGTAATTATAAAACAAAAAGGCGCAAAATGCGCCTTTATCAATTATATTAACTCTCTATTATTCCGTAATGCTATTTCATCCGCCACTTAGGCTTTTGTCCACATAGCATCCGATGTCAATTTAGAATTTACAAACTCTTGAGAAATATTTATATTAGACGGAGTAAAGATAAATACGCTTTCGCCAATTTTTCTTTGAGAACCTTCAAGAGCATGAGTACATCCGCATAAAAAGTCAACTATTCTTTGGGATTGTTCTCTGTCTAAAAGTTGTAAATTCAAGATTACTGTTTTTCTTTCTTTTAAAGCTTCAACAATTGTAATAGATTCGTTATAAGCCTTGGGCTCAATTACAACAACTTCATAAGCGCCTGCTTTTGGTTGAGGTAAAACTCTCAGATTTGCCCTATTTTTTCTTATAGGGTTAGTTTCGGTAAAACTCGGCTGTAGCGCCGCATTTCTATCTGTCGGATAATCGGAATCATAACCGTTTTCGATATCGTCTTCATAAGCATCCTCGCTCATAGGATTTAAAGAATCCGTTAAAGCTCCGATAATTTCCTTAATTTTTTCTGAAAGTGCCATCTTTTCTCCTTTTAATTATTCAAATAAAATTCTGCCTAATCTAATCATTGTTGAACCGTTTTCAACGGCAATTTTATAATCGTGACTCATTCCCATGGATAGTTCTTTCAAATTAAACTTTTGTTTTAATTTGTTCATATCCGAAAAAAGTCTTTGAAGCTCAGCAACATCATCAATCAAAGGAGCTATATTCATAAGCCCCACAAGCTCAACGTTTTGCATTTTTGAGACTTCAGTGATTAAGTTTTCAATTTGCTCAGGATACACCCCAAACTTCTGAGGCTCATAAGCATTATTAACCTGAATCAGTATTTTTTGTTTAATGCCTTTTTTATTTGCCTCAAGATTAATACATTGAGCGATTTTTAAGCTATCCACAGAGTGTATATAGTCAAAAAAACCGACTACGTATTTTACCTTATTCGTTTGTAAATGTCCTATAAAATGATATATCGATTGCGTCTTAGTTGTATCATCTATTTTATTGATTTTTTCGATACTTTCTTGCGCTCTGCTTTCTGCAAAATCTCTCAATCCTGCATCAAAAGCTTCCATCATCTTATCAATATCATAGTATTTAGTGACTGCGATAATTCTTGGCTTATAACTTTCCGTGTCTTTTAAAATTTTGTTCAGATTTTCTCTTACCGTCATTTTAAAAGCCTTAATAATACTCCCAATTATTCGCATCAAAGAAGCATTATTGCCTCTTCTTTTTAATTATAAAATATTGTTTTCAACTTGCAAAAAATTAATTTAACTCATTTTCAAGCAAATTAAAAACATGCCAAAATCATGTCATGGAGCATGTTTTGACATGTTGTAATTAGCGTAATATTTCTTAATATGTTGAATTAATGAGGTCAAATTGGCATGCTTTTTATGTTAACATTTTACTAAATAAAGGAAATAAATATGGAAACTAAACCGATAGAATGGAATGAATACTTTTTAGAAATAGCTCATACGGTAGCAAAACGCTCTAACTGTCTTAGAGCTCAAGTAGGCGCAGTTATAGTGGGTCCTGACAAAAAAATAAAAGCAACAGGCTACAACGGAGTACCTTCAAAAGTAGTATCTTGTATGGAGCTTGGAGAATGCTACAGAATAAAAAACAACATCCCTTCAGGAACCAGATATGAAACATGCAGAAGTATACACGCAGAACAAAATGCAATCATACAAGCAGGTCAAGACAGATGCCAAAAAGGGGCAATGTATATCTGGGGACATAATATGATATGCATCTTGTGCAAAAGATTTATTGTACAATCCGGAATTGAAACAGTTTACTTAAGAAAAGATAATTTTTCTCCCATAGAAAAAGTTACGGTAGAACAACTGAGACAAGAATTGACAAATGACACTATGGTTACGCTTTAAGAGTAGGAGATAATAACTTTTCTTGCATAAAAACAACCAGGAAATTAAATTATAATGTATTTTATGAAAAACAAAAATATATTCACATTTTTAATTTTATTCTTTCTGACAGTAATTTTATGTCAAAAAGCAAAAACCGAACCAAATTTTGATTATAAAATTTATACTCCCGAAAATATAACGGAAGTCAGCAAAAGCGTTGCAGTCGCAAAAAAAGATTCTCAAATTATATTTATTGTGGATTTTTCAAATTCAATGAATGATACTATAGATGGCAAAACAAAAATAGACATGGCAAGAAATACTTTAGCCGAAATATTGCCAAAAATTCCTGCGGATATTAAAACAGGATTAAGAGTATACGGACATAAAGCAGGCTTTACATATCTGCAAGGCTGTCAGGCATCAACTTTAACCGTACCTTTAGCAACAAGGAACTATCAGGAAATATTAACCAGTCTGTACAAAACAAATGCAACAGGCTGGACGCCGATAACATACTCTCTAAAACAAGCAATCAACAATGATTTTACAGGTACAACAGGCAAAAAACATATAATCCTGCTGACTGATGGCGGAGAAAATTGCGATGAAAGCCCTTGTACGTACGTTATAAATCTTATGAAAACAAGAAATGATGTTAAAATAGACGTTATAGCATTTGACATCCATGATATTGAAGCAAACAATCAACTAAGATGTACGGCTCTTATGACAAGCGGTAAATTTTTAAGCGCACAAAACGAGCAAGATCTTTCTAATTCGCTATTTGAAACAGTAGGCATCAACAAGGATGTAAGAGGAAGTATCAAAATTCCTAAAGAATAATTTAGCCCAAAACAAAATTTTTTGCTAAAATCTCTTTATGGTAAAAGACAATTTAAAATTTAGCACAATAATAAAAACCTGCAATTCGGAAAAAACTCTTTGCGAAGTTATAGAGGCAATAAAAGATGTTACCGAGATTATTCTTGTCGATTTTCACTCCACAGATGACACTATTGAAATAGCAAAAGAATACAAAACAAAAATAATATACGCAGATAAAAATGAAAGCTCGACTGCTTTGAATAATGCAATTAATGAAGCAGTTTCGGATTGGATTCTTGTCCTTGAGGATGACGAAATTATACCGCAAAAACTTATTTTTGAACTTGAACATTATATAGAAAATCCTAAAAAAAATAAAAACGCACTAACATTAAGTAAAAAAACTTTTTATTTAAACAAGGAAATCAAAGCGGCAAAAATTAAAGAAGAACTTTGCTTCTTTAAAAAAGAAGCAGCAATTTTTTCAGATAACCCCAACTCAAATTTAAAATTAATTTCAGGAAAAATCCATAAACTTAACAAAAATTTTAAAACAAAAAATGCATATAAACTAAAATACATAAAAAACGATATCTCAAAAAGAATTAATCAAATTATAGAAAAAAATAAACTTATTCTAAAAAACAATAAATCAAAAAAAGCATCCGTATTTATAAAACCGTTTTTTGTATTTTTATATTGGTATTTTATTAAAAAAGCGTTTTTAAACGGAAAAATCGGTTATATTTTTGCAAAAGAAAAAGCTATTGAAAAATTTATTTTTGAAACTATGTTATTTGAAAAATTAAGGAGAGACTATGATATTTGACAGTTTAGATAATGCTAAACAATATTGTGCTTTAAATAATAAATTAAAAAAAGGTTTTGATTTTCTTTTAAATAGCGATTTAAAAAACCTAAAAGAAGGAAAATACGAAATAGAAGGACAAGAAATATTTGCAAACATCCAAACGCTGACCACAAAAGAAAAATCCGAGCAAAAATGGGAAGTGCACAGAAAATATATTGATATTCAATATTTAATACATGGACATGAGTGCATGGGTTACGGAATTTTAAAAGACTTTCAAACAAAAGTAACAGAATATGACAAAGAAAAAGACATTGAATTCTTAGAAGGTGAAGTATATAACTATATAAACCTTAAAGAAGGTGATTTTGTAATATTTTTTCCAAATGATGTACACGCACCTATGCTATATGATAAACAACCGAAAAACATTAAAAAAGTAATAGTAAAAATTGCTATAGATTAGCTTTTATAAAATTTTGGACATATTCGGATTTACAAAAAGGAACGGGGTTCTTTTTATCAAATAAGATTTTTTCAATCTTTTTTGAAAGACCGTCATAATGATAAAATTCAAAATCGGACTTCTTATCTAAAACAATTTTCACAAAACCATAATTTCTGGTAGAAATTGTTTTGATTTTACCATCATTGAGTAAATTAATTGTGGAATAGTGAGGATGATTAAATTTATTTATTCCTGTTGAAATTAAAGCATAATCAGGTTTTATCCGATTTAACATCTTCTTGCTTATTACATCTTTAGCGCCATGATGACCCACTTTCAAAATATCCGTCTTTTCGGGTAAATATTTTTCAATTGAATTAAAACCTAAAACACCAACATCTCCCATAAAAAGAAAATTCTTATTCTTATATGTTATAAGCGTGACAATTGAAGTTTCATTATCAAATTTGTCGCTATCTGATTTGGTTTTAAGTTTCGGTGTGAAAGTTTTAACAACTAAATCAGGTTCTGAATATATAATTTCATTATTTTTTGCAACTTTATAATTAAAATTATTACTTTTTATATAATCTAAAATCTCTTTAGACAATTCTGATTTTGCTTTATCTTTTTGAATTATAACCTCTTCGGTCTTAACTGATTTCAAAACATCAATTGCACCTCCGCAATGATCCATATCAAAATGTGTAATTATAAGAGCTTTTAGTTTATTTATTCTTTCATTTTTAAAATAACGATTTAAAATAATCTCACCACTCGACAACCCCTTATACGGTTTTCTTCCGGTATCTATCAGAATATAGCGTTTCTTTGGAGTTTTAATCAAAAAACTATCCGCATTTTCAACATCAAACATAACAATTTCAAAATCATTTTTAAAACTATCAGTTTTAACAAAACTCAGCACAAAAATAAAAATCAAGCAAATCATCGAAATTAAACTCTTTTTATTTTTAAAAGAAAATTTTAAATTTAAAAGAAAAAGTAAAATTAAAACCCAAACACCAAACATCTGAAAAATATTTAAACCGTATACATTAAGCATTGAATACTTAAATGAAGCGAAAAATTCGCTAATTTTTGCTAACAAAGTTAACATTGGTTTAGCAATAATATCAAACAAATGTACAACAGGTTCATTCAAATAAGGAACAAGTGCAATAATTGAACTTATAAAACCAATAAAACTCAAAATTCCTATAAAAGGAATAACTGCAATATTTGCAATTACACTAAAAAGTGCAAAATTATTAAAATAATGCATCTGTAAAGGTATTACCCAAAGTTGCGCAAAGAAAGGAACCGCAAGAGCAGAAACAATATTCACGGGAGAAAATGCATAAACAAAATATTTCACAATAGAAGACGAATTTTTAAATTTTTCTTTAAACTTTTTATCTTTATCTGTTATTTTAGATACAACAACAGGACAAGACGCAATTAAACCAATTGTTACAACAAAAGACAATTGAAAACCGACATCAAACAACATCTTTGGATTAAAAAATAAAATCAAAAATCCAACAAAAAAGACAAGTGCAACGGAATTTACATTTCTGTCTATTAATTTTCCGAAAAGAACAAATAAAAGCATGCAAGAAGCTCTTAAAATAGAAGGCGGAAAACCTGTCATAAAAGTATATAAAATAACAAAAAACGCTCCTAAAAGAATAGAGAAATTATAAGGAATGCGCAATAACATAGCAATCCACCACCAAATTCCAAAAATCAAAGCAACATTTAAACCGCTCGCAGCTAAAAGATGAAGCAAGCCCGAATTTTTGAAATCTTCTTTTATTTTTTCATCGGGATTTATAGTTTCATTACCAAAAACAATACCTCCCAATATCTCAAGCTCGGGCGATTTAATATATTTTGAATGACGAAGAATAACATCTTGCCTGATTGATTCAAATTTTTTCAAAATATAATACCAACTGTCATTGCAATTATGAATATCAAAAACCGGTTCTTTAATTATATGTATAGTATCGGGTTTTGCATATAAAACATTTGTGCAATCATTATTCAAAAGATACCTTCTGTAATTAAATTGATAAGGATTTTTAGCCTCTTTAGCGGGAGACAACCTTCCTTGAACTTCTATAAAATCTCCTATAGATATTTTATTTTCATTTTTATCATCTTTAATGTAACTTACTAAAATTTTTGAATTTAAATTTTTAAACTTTTTACCCGAAATTCTTACGCTATCTGCCTTCAAATAAAATCTGACTCTTTTATATCTGTTTGAAATATCTTTCGAAGTTACTATTCTTCCTGATAAAACAACATTATCAGCCTTTACGTTTTGCAAAGATTTATCTATATTTTCACTGCTGTTTGCTCTTATAATTCCGACAAAGAACATTAAATAGAGTATTATTGTTCTTTTAAAACCTAAATTTGAAAATATGGTTACTAAAATTAAGATAATAAGAGCGAAAATCGAACATATTAAAGTACAATTATAAAAACAAGACGCTAAACCCGATACATAAAATATCGAAAATAAAATTGTAAATAACTTCGTTTGTGAAAATTTTTCTTCCATTTTCAATCAAATAGAGCAGCTATAAAATTATTTTTATCAAAATCACTTATATCATCAATTCCTTCACCAATACCTATTAATTTTGTTGGTATCTTTAAATTTTTAGCGATAGAAAAAATAATACCGCCTTTTGAGCTTCCGTCAAGCTTCGTAATAGCAATTGATGTTATATCTACAGCATCATTAAATACTAATGCCTGATTTAAACCGTTTTGCCCCTGAGAACCGTCTAAAACCAATATTGTTTCAAGATTTGCATCATCCAGCTTTTTTAATATAACATTTTTTATCTTCTTTAATTCCTCAACAAGATTATATTTATTTTGTAAGCGTCCCGCACTATCAATAATAACTACGTTATAATTTTCTTTTCTTGCCAAATCAATCGCTCGATATGCCAAAGATGCACTATCCGCCTTGTCTTCACGCAAAATATCAACGTTTGCCCTCTTAGCCCAAATATCAAGCTGTTCTTCTGCAGCAGCCCTAAATGTGTCTCCTGCAACCATCAAAACCCTGTTGCCTTCTTTTTTAAATTTATTAGCGAGCTTCCCGATTAAAGTAGTTTTACCGGCACCGTTAACGCCCACAACGAAATATATGTTCAATTTGTCTTTATCAAATTTTAATTTTTCATCTTTTTGAACATTTAAAATATTGCTAAATTCCGCACGAAGAAAATCTTTCAATTGGGATGATTTAATTTTTTCGTTTCTGATTTTATTCACAAGCTCAACCGATAAATCAACCCCTAAATCAGCCTTAATTAAAAGTGCCTCAATATCTTCAAGTTCAAATTCATCAACAAGACTGTCGCCTGTGGTTAGATTAACAATATTTCCCACAAGAGAATCTGCGCTTTTTTTTAAAATATTCTTTAAAACCCCGAAATTTGGAATATTTTGGGGTTTTTCTGTATTTTCTTCTTTTTTATTTTTAAAAAAATTAAACATATTTTTCAACTACTCTTGCTAATATACCGTTTATAAAAGACGGAGAATCGTCTGTAGAATATTTTTTCGCCAATTCCAACGCTTCATCAATAACAACCTTATGAGGAGCATCTTTAACAAAAGCCAATTCTGTTATTGCAATTCTTAAAATATCTTTATCAATTTTAAATAATCTGTCAATGTCCCATCCAAAGGCAAATTCACTTATTATTTTATCAATTTCTTCCTTGTTTTTTTGATATTCAAAACAAATTTTTATAATATACTCACGAACATCTTCTTTATTAGCAAGAGTGCATAACTCAGCAACATCAAGAGCCGATAATGTTTTTTCAGCAACGTTTAGTAAAATATCAATTTTGCCTTCCAAATCAGAAGTCAAAGGAATTTGTACCGGAATATTTTCACTATCTATAGGACGGGATAAATTATCTTCGTGATTATTTTCAAATTCAATAATTTGATTTTTAATATTTGTCAAATCCGAAACACTCATTGAAACCTCATCATAAGAATTTGAAATCAATGTTCTTACGGATTTTAAAACAATCTGTGTAAAATCTTCATTTTTATATTTATCTAAATTCTTGTCCAATTGCGAAAACAATATTAAAGCTAATTCTCTGCTTGCTCGTCTTGCTTGCATTTTTAATTCCTTTTCTATTAATCTGAAACTATTATATTTAAAAAATATCTTATTTCATAGATTTTTTTTAATATTTTCAAAATATTTCGTCATAATTTTTCCTTCTTCAAAATTTCTGATTGTTTCAATAGTTTTTCTGCTTATATCTTCAAAATCAATTTCTTTTAATTTGCTTAAAACTTTAAAGACGGATTTAACATCGGGTTCAACCAAATATCCGTTTTCATCATTTCTTATAATCCCATCCATGCCGGTATCAACGCCTGCAATAACTATTAAGCCTCTGGACATCGCCTCAAAAAAAGCTACTCCAAAAGATTCTTTTATCGAAGGTAAAATAAAAATGTCGCTTTCGTCCAATTTCTCATATATTTCATTGTGGTTTATAAAATTATGAATTTTTATTTTATCTTGAAGATTTAATTTTAAAATAAGATTTTGAAGCTCATTCTTTTGCCTGCCTTCTCCGTATATATCATACTCAAAATCAAAATCAACGCTTTTTAGAGCCTCAATAACCAAATTAATATTTTTTCTTTTTATTAATTTAGATAGAGTAATAAATTTAATTTTCTTATTTTTAAAAATCTTAGTTTTAATTATATTTTTTTCATAAACAAAAGAGGGCAAAATAAAATCACAATTAAAATATTCCGCCAAAAATTTATTTCTTGCGCCCAAAGAAGAACAATTATAGAGCGCTTTTTTTAGCCTTTTTTTAAAATACAAACAGTATTTAAAACTTGTAATCACCTCAAAATCGCTTTGATGAACAATTGCTATATGAGGCAAATTAAGCCTTTTATTTAATAAATCCGCATATATATGACCCGATGGCATGTGAGAAATTATTAAATCAAAATCTTTAAAATTTGAAATAAAGTCCTCATCTTCAAAAATAAAAGGCAAAATAAAATTTCTGTTATATATTTTAATTCCATTCCTTAAATATTCACCTGATTTAATAATTTTATGCTTGCGAATAAATGTGTTTAACAAAAAATTCGGTCGTATTATTACAACTTTTTCAACTCTTTTTTTAAATGCAAGCGCAAATTCCTCAACAACAGAAGGTATCGTACTATCTGCAATCAATGGATATAAATCACTTACAATTAATATCTTCATCTAAAGTTTTTCAAAATTGCATACTGCTAAATATTTTTCTTTTAAAATACTCAAAAGATTGAGACGATTGTTTTTAACTTTTTCGTCCTTGTCCATAACAAGCACATTTTCAAAAAATTCCGACGTAGGCTTTGTCAAAGAATTTAAAGATTTTATATATTTTTCCAAATCATCAATCTTTTCATTGTGGGCTTTTATAGCATTATACAAGTTTTTTTCTTCATTTAAAGCAAACAAAGACTCATCAACTTCGCCTTTTTGTTCATCTTTTAGAATTCTCAAAACACGTTTTGCATTTTCTTTTATATTTATAAAATTCTCATCACTCAAATTTTTCTTCAAAATATCTGCTTTTTTAATAAATTCACATAAATTGACAAAAGGATTAACACCCTCTAATGCAAGAAAAATCTTTCTGTCATATTCTTTTTCATACATTACCAATAATCTTTGCATAAAGAAATCTTTCAAATCATTCTTTATCGAACCTTCCAAAATAATTGAAAATTCATCCGACAAAAGTCTTAAAGAACAATCCATTATCTCATCAAGATTAACCTGCAAACCTTTTTCAATAATTATTCTCAAAACTCCTATCGCAGCACGTCTTGCGCCCAAAGGGTCATTTGAACCCGTAGGACGTTTTTTCTTTTTATCTCCTTGTGTTGAAATAAATAAAGCACAAATTGTATCAATTTTATCAGCTATCGAAACTATTTGTCCTTCAATACCTGAAGGAAGTGCCGAATCTGCGCCCAAAGGAAAATAATGTTCACATATTCCTTTTGCAACATTATGCCTTTCACCATCTTTAAAAGCATAATTTTCGCCAATAAAACCTTGCAGTTCTGTAAATTCAAACACTAAACTTGTTGAAAGGTCGCATTTTGCAAGCTTAGCACAACGCAAAATATCCTCTTTATCATTTATATTTAATTCATCGCAAATTTTATCGGCCAGCTTTGACATTCTTTGAGTTTTATCAAACAACGTTCCCAAGCCTTTTTGGAACGTCATACCTTTTAACTTATCATATTTATCAACTAACTTTGTTTTTGTGTCTTCATTATAGAAAAAGATGGCATCTTCAAGGCGAGCCGCTATAACCCTTTGATTACCGGCTTTTATATTTGAAAAATCATCTCCCGTATAATTTGCCATGGTTATAAATTTGTTTGAAAGTTGTCCGTCTTTTGTCCAAAGCGGAAAATATCTTTGATGACTGGACATAACAGTTGTTGTGACAACTGCCGGAATTTGAAGATATTTTTCATCAAATTCACACATAACCGCAACGGGCCATTCGGTTATATATGTAACTTCTTCAAGCAATTCGGGTATTTCATCAAAATTAACCGATAAATTCTTGTCATTTGCACATTTAAGCGCAGCTTCAACTATAACCTGTTTTCTTTCGTCTTGATTCACAATAACATTTGATTTTCTCATCAAATCAATATAATTTTGCGGTCTATCTATTGTGACATCACGATTGGAAGAAAACCTGTGTCCTTGAGTTTTGTTTGTTGCCTTTTTGTCCATAATGCTTAAATCAACAACTTCATCCCCAAAAATAGCCACAACATTTTCAATAGGGCGTGAAAACTTTTCTTCAAAATCCTTCCAGCGCATAAAATGAGGACCTTGAAGTTTTAAAATAAGTGTTTCAATGTTGTCTTTGAGAATGTCCGAAGCTAAATTTCCCTTTATCTCTATTTTTGCCCATATATAATTATCCTTTTCGTACAAAGCCGAAACATCGACTCCGTTTTTTTTCGCAAAACCAAGAGCAGCAGGAGTATATTCACCCTTGTCATTCTTTGCAATATTTAAAATAGGACCTCTGACATCTTTTTCAATATTTTCCTGACAAAAAGACAAACCTTCTGTCAATACAACAAGACGCCTTGGTGTAGCATAAACATTTATCTTGTCATAATTTAGTGCATTTTCTTTAAATAATTTTTCAAAAGAGCTTTTCAATTGATTACACGCCGACGGAATAAATTTATAGGGAAGCTCCTGAACCCTTACTTCCAATAAAAAATCTTTCTTCATAATGTAGAATTGTAGTATAAAAAAATTTAAAACAAAATATAAAATTAATTTTTTTTATTAAGAAAATGCAACAAAACATAAAAAAACAACGCCAATTTTTTGAAAAATATTTTTGTATGTGTCAAATTATATAATAAGAGTTATTGGTTTAATTTAAAATTAGAATAATGTTGGACTTAGATATTATTAAAATAAATGATGAACAGGCACATTCCGCCAAGCTTTTAGCAAGTGCTTTGTCAAGCCCTCAAATAAGAAAAAGAGGCATGATTGAAATACTTGGAATTTTTTGCGCCATTAGCTACCTGCGTGCCAAAAAATTTAAAATAGACACAAGAAGAAGCGCATATAAAATCCCCATGTTATTCGAAGAATTTAAACTAAGCGACATTTATTACGGAAATTACAGAATAGATGTTATAACTCTTTATAAGGAAAAAACGGTAAAAATACCTAAAATCCACATGGATATGGATATTATGCCTCATTTTTATTTCATTGTCCAAATAGGTTCAAAAATAAAAGAAGCTAAAATGATAGGCTTTATTGATGCAAAAAATATACCGTCCTGCTCGCATGATTCAAAATTTTATTATCCTACACTGGATTTTATCATTGATATCAAAAAATTTGCTTCCTTAACCAAACATTCTATGGCAACCAAAACTCTTCTTGGAAAACATGTGGATTGCTTGGGTTTATTTCTGAAATTTATTGATAACGACCTTTCTTCAGTATATAAAAGACAACTTATTCAACATCTTATGAATTGTGATTCTTGCAGAGCAAAATTTATAGATGCAATTGAATTTGAAAAACTTGCAAATAATATCCGTTATTATCCCAATTTAATAAGAAAAAATGAAATAAAAACACCGGTTTTAGCAGTCAATGCAAACTTCGAAAAACAAAGCAAATTCGCAACTTTTGAAGAAAATTTAAATAATGCTTCATCGGAAAGTCAATACCAAAGCAATATAAAACTAAAAAGTGACGATATAGATGACACTTATAATATCAAGTCTTTTAACGATGCGGATAACACCTTTGAAAACGATAAACCTAAAACAATCCAAATGTTTGATTTATCAGACAAAAATGATAAAAAACAAATAAGCAAAAAAGTAATAGACGCTATTTTTGATGAAATTCCAAAAGTTGAACTTCCTCCCATCAAAACAATAATAAGTGCAAAAAATAAACGTATGGTATTAATTACAATTGTAATATTTCTTATTTTAGGAAGTTTTGCCCTTATATCAATTAAAGGAACTTCTGACATTATTGAAGAAAACAAAGAAATAGCTTCATTTGAAGAGCCTTTTGAAGATTATGACGAAAATTACAATAATGACTATAACTACACACCCGGACAAGCAAAATTAATACCAAAAGAAAACAGTATAGAAGATTTTTCCATACAACAACCTGCCCCATCCCAGCCTGTGTATTCTCCAACCATTACAAGAATAGCTTGGGAAGCTCCTGAAAGCGTTACAAAAAAAGATTCATACAAAAAATATCTTCAACTGGCAGGTAAAAATATCAAACTTAATCTGCAAAATGAACTGCTGCTTGTTAATGATATTCCGATAAATAAAATTGTTAAGATTGACATAAAAATATCGCCAAACGGAAATGTAGATTCAATTAAAGTAGTAGCATCATCAGGCTCCGAACTGATTGATACGACAGTTAAAAAAGTAATAACAGACACTCTCACCTATATGAAGCCGCCAAGTCACGGTATTATTTCAAAATCTGTTGAAGTGACCTTAAGTGCAGAAATGAACTGATTTTCTTTTACTTGCAAAAAAACGCTAAAAAAAGTATAATTCCAGTAACGAAAGCGGGGTAAAATGAAAACAAATGAGAATTATAAAAAACTTGCAGAAAGTTATCTTTTTTCTACGATAGCTAAAAAAGTAAACGAATACAGCAAAAACAACCCCGATAAAAAAATTATAAGACTTGGTATAGGAGATGTAACAAAACCTTTATGCAAAAGCGTTGTGGAAGCAATGCAAAAGGCGGTAATTGAAATGGGCACTCCGGAAGGATTTAGAGGATACGGCCCCGAGCAAGGCTATGATTTTTTAAAGGAAAAGATTCAAAATTATTATAAAAAAAGAAATGTAAACTTAAAACTGGATGAAATTTTTATCTCAGACGGAGCAAAATCTGATTTGGGAAATATCTTAGACTTATTTTCAAAAGAAAATACTGTTCTTATACCCGATCCTGTATATCCTGTTTATGTTGACACAAATACAATGCAAGATAGAAAAATTATTTTTTTAGAAGCAAATCAACAAAATAATTTTCTTCCCTTGCCAAAAGATGAAATTAAAGCTGACATAGTATATATATGTTCACCAAATAACCCGACAGGAGCAGCATATAATAAAAATCAACTCGAACAATGGGTAAAATGGGCAAAAGCAAATGAAGCAATAATCCTATTTGATGCAGCATACGAATGCTTCATCTCTGATGAAAATTTACCAAAAAGCATTTTTGAAATTGAAGGTGCAAAAACTTGCGCTATAGAGTTTTGTTCGCTATCAAAAACTGCAGGTTTCACAGGAACACGCTGCGGATATACTATTGTCGGAGAAGAATTAGTATATAACGGAATGAGTCTTAATAAAATGTGGCTTCGCAGACAAACAACAAAATTTAACGGCGTACCCTACATTGTTCAAAAAGGGGCTGAGGCAGTTTTTAGCGAAAAAGGTCAAAAAGAAATATACGAAAATATTAATTACTACAAAAAAAATGCTAAAATCATAGCCGACACTCTAAAAAAACATAATATCTGGTTTACCGGAGGACTGCATTCTCCTTATATTTGGCTAAAATGTCCTAATAATTTAACAAGTTGGGAATTTTTTGACTTTCTTCTTGAAAAAGCCGGAATAGTAGGAACACCGGGAGCAGGCTTCGGAAAAAACGGAGAAGGCTTTTTTAGATTAACTTCTTTTAATACTAATGAAAACACAAAAGAAGCTATGGAAAGGTTAGACAAAATTTTATAAAAATATTGCAAATATTTTTTGTTTATAATTAAATAAAAATACAGAAAAAACTAAAATAATGCGGAAGTAACTCAATTGGTAGAGTACCTGCCTTCCAAGCAGGATGTTGCGAGTTCGAGCCTCGTCTTCCGCTAATTAAAAAGGAGATAAGCAAATTATCTCCTTTTTAATTTTTATAAAATACACTAAAATTACCAAAATAATTCTTTTTAAATTGACAGTAAAAACTAAAATGTTATAATCACCGTATAAAATTAATGAGTCGTAATTTAATTTTTAATATTAAGAATTGTAAAAAATAAAAAGCATTTTCTTATGCTATGAGCAACAAATATCATTCATTATATTTATATAAACATCAAATAACATTATAGGAGTCGTTGATAATGAACGTAAATAAAATCTCGCTGATTGCCTCAAATAAAGCACCAAATGTGCGCAGAGCCGACAACCCAATCAATATTAAACCTAATTACAATTCTGTTTCTTTTAACGGCAGGCAAGAAAATAACCGCAGAAATAAATATGCCGCATATTTAACATCTGCTTTATTAGCTATTACATCGCTTCTTAACCCCACTAAAACATCAGCGGCATCATTTGAAAAAGGAATAAAAGACTATTCAAATTTAACTGCCAATGCAATAACCGAAATACAAGAAGATAACGCATTCCAATTAGCTCAAACACTTGATGCTCCTTCAATAACATTTGATTTAACAGGCAACTGGGAAGCTGAAACATATAAACCCACCACATCATTAGCATATTTAACAAAAAACACTGATGCATATAATGATTTTACAAATCTTGATGATTTAACGGCAACTTTATATGAAAATGCAAGTGATGATGAAAATTACAAAAACATGTCTGCACTTGCAAATATTAAAACAAACCCTTGGATGGCTCAAAAAGTTACAAGCGGAATGATTGACTTTACACAAGGTGATGTTTCAAATATTGATCCCGAATTAATAAGAGCCACCGATTACACAACCGGAGGAGAAAGACCGATCGTAGTCCCTGTATTCAGTATGACCGAAGAAACATCAGAAAACTTTAACAGCGCAATGGTATTTAATACCGAATTAACTCCAAATAATTCTAACGCATACGGTAAAACTACAATCACCATCCCTCAAGAACAAATTAATGCCACTTCAAATGACGATGAATTACTTAAATTAGTAAACAATTATTTAGCAAAAACATATAATATCGAAACCATGGATTCATACGCAGGTGATGCAATATGGCATGGAATAAGCCTCATAAAAGAAAACTATGAAATATTCAAATATACAAGTGAACAAAATTATAAAAATGCAATTTCAAACTGTGTAAAAAACGGCGGAAAACTTGAAATTGTATGTCCTAAAATTCCTATAAGCATCATTACTAAAGATGCATTAAATAACAGTTCTTTTGATTGGAATAAATTCTTGACAGACAAAAGAGAAGAAATGCCGACAGTAAGTTATATAACATCTGACAGAACAGTTGCAAATCTTTCAGAACTTAACGGCGCACTCACTACCCCGCTGGATATTCTTGATTTGTATGGACTTACAGATGATATAAGTTTAAAAGAAGCATATAATCTTGAACCTGAAAAATATGAATCACTATTAACATCAGCATTCAGACAAATTATAGATAATAACAATGAATTAATTTCTATATATGGAAACAGGGTTATAAAAATTGAAGATTTATACTCACCTATAGGATTAAATTTATCAAACCCGGAAAATGCAAAAATAAATCTACAGCCCTTGGCATACGTGCATTTAGACCTTGACCTGGATGAAAACAGAATGTTAAGCATGTTGCAAGAAACCCCAACCGATGGTCCTACTGCAACTCCGACAGGCGGTCCTACTGCAACTCC
>CALVAW010000003.1 GCA_944325655.1 Candidatus Gastranaerophilales bacterium | reverse complement strand
GTAGCCTCCCGGGAAGATAGGTCGTTGCCAGCTCCTAAATTTAAAAAAACCTGAGAAAATTCTCAGGTTTTTTGTTTTAAATTATTTGTAATTTAATTTTATTCTTCAGAGGGATTTAGTAATCTTTCAATAGCTCCTGCAAAAGAATATTTTGAAAAATTATATTCGCCCTCTTCTTTATTTGGCTCTATTACTCTTTCAATAGCTCCTATAATGGAATATTTTGGAAATAAATAACTTTCTTTATCTTCTTTATCTTTTTGTTTGTTCAAATAAGTTTTCATTTTTGTCTACCGTTTTTTGAATTTGTTTTGAAATGGGTTGTTTAATCCCAATTGCTCCGTTTACTACAGATGCTAAAAAATCGCTCATTTTTTCTCCTCTATATGTGTGTGCTGTCTTAATATATTTTATTAAAAATTTTTTTTTGAAAAAAAGATGTTTTATATATTAATTTGTTACAATTTTTAATATATGTTTTAAAAACGCCAAGTTTTAATACTTGACGTTTTTTATTAAGCAAATTTTTAAATTCAAATTTTATATACGGGCTTGTGCTTTTTTTACCTCTTTTTTATATTTTTCAACATTTGGCTGTAATACTTCATCAAGAGCAACGTCACTTGGAGTTATATCTCCTTTACTTGCTCTTAAAATCCATCCTGTGTATAAAGTTTCAAAATGTTTTAATTCAATAAATCTTGCTATTGATTTCATTGATAAATCATTCAATACAATTTTTGAAACCGGATGTTGAGCGCTATAAGCAGTTATAACTCCTTCCATAACAGCATTCATGATTTTATCATCAGTTTTTACGTACACAAAAGTGAAGAATGAGTCAGTGTTATTTACGTCTAAATCAGCTTCTGCATTATAATGTAGGTATCCCGGTCCTACGTTTGTATCTGTTGAAATTTTTGATTTTAAGGACTCATTTTTTAATTGTTTTTCCCACAATGTTGTACCAAAAAATTCGTCTCCAAAATATTCTATAAAATGTTTATTTTTACCCATATTTTTTGCTTTTACGTTGAATTTTGCAAGTTGTAAAGCTTCGTTTTCTTCTATATTCGGATTTAAAAATTCTTTTTGAGCATCAAGAGAAGCAACCAAAAGTTCTTTAACGTCTTCTTTTGAAATTCCTAAAAACAAAAGTGTAAATATAGTTGCATCGTCAAATATAGAAAATCTTCCGCCAACATCATCATGAACATAGCCTGATAGTGAAATTTCACCGGAATTAACTATTCTTCTTAAAGCTGATTTTTCAGGATTTTTATCTGTCATAGCGACAAATTGTTTTGATGTATCTGAACTATTTGTGTATTTTTCCAACGCTTTCTTTGTTTTTTCATAACCTACGGTAGTTTCAAGTGTTCCTCCTGATTTCGAAACTACTAAAAATAACGTTTTATCTAAATCAAGACGCGAAATCCATCTTTCAAAACTGAGCGGTTCAACTGATGAGAAAAAGTGAACGTTTTTGTCAATTCCCAATAATTTTGTTATGTTTTCAGTTGTATGACGTGAGCCGCCTATACCAAGAATTGCGATATCTGTGTATTTATCACCTTTTGCAGTTTTAACCATTTCTGCCATTTTATCGATATTTTCAAGTTGTATATTTGGCAATTTTTCAATCCAATTTAAGAATTGTCCGTCTCTGCCTGCACGATTTTTAATATCTGCGACTGCACTAGCGGATAATTCACGAAATTGTCCGCAACAACATTTTTTAACTACTTCAACCGTTGAATTTGTCATAATTTTTCTCCATAAAACTTTTTATATTTATAATGATGTGATAAATATAAATGAATTACAAGATTAATTATTCAAATTTTAATTTTTTTATATTTTTGAAACTATCTCGTATATTTTATCGCAATATAATTTAAGAGAAGCGAGGACATTGAAATCAAGGCCTTCCGGTATTTTGCCTGTCATCGAGCATTCTGAAATTGTAGGCAGTGAGTTATCTTTTCTTTTTCTATTGGAAGGGTTTACAGGCTCTTTTCTTCTTTGGTACATGTATGCTCTTTTTGTGTATTCGATAAAGTTTTTTTCAGCATTTGGATGGTCTTTGCCCGTTAATTTTAAAAAGTACTCAACAAAAGGTTTATAAGAGCTGTTACCGCTGTGTAGATCTTTATCGTCTTTTAATTTATAGCAAAAATCTTCTACGTCTTTTAATTTTGCGACGTCACATCCCAGAATTTGAATTTCGCCTTTGTAATTGTTGTTTTTAGTTTTGTATTCGGGATTTGATAAATCAAGATCTATGTGTAGTGCCATATATCCGGTTTCTTTTTTAGTTGTAATAATTTCAATAGGCGGTTCGGTTTTTCTTGTTTCATTCACTGCATCGCATAATCTTTGTAAATCTTCTTCTCTAAAATATTTCCATCCGGATGATGGATCATCTGAAACATAATTTTCTATTTTGGTTATTTTCAATTCTCCCGTTTTTACTTTTTTAATCAAAGCATCGATTATTTGTGCTGTTTTATCAAGTTCTGATTTTCTTAGTATAACTCTTGCGCCAATTATATCTCCGCAAACTTTTTTAATATCATTTAAATCTTTCGGGTTAAATACTTTTGACATATCTTTTTCAAATGCTTCCCCGAGTTTGCCTGCTGTTTTTTCTCTGATGCTTTCGGGAAATTTTATTCTTGTAGAAATTCTTTGTATAAATCCATCCGGATTTTTTTCCGATATAACAAATTGAGATAAGCTTTCTCTCAATATTTTTCTTAAATTTTCAGCAGGCACATCCGTATTTTCATAAATAAAATTGCAGAGTTCTATATCAACAACTTCTAATAAACCCCTGTTTAATTTATAAGATGCGCCAAAATTTATTGTGTCTTGTTTCAGGGGTGCCAGATTTGAAAAATTGTTGGAGTTAAATAAAGGTTCTTTGACTTTATTATTTTTTTTAAGTTGTGTTATTGGTTTAAAACTTGGATATATTCTGTTTAAAATTTGCATCTATTCCTCCAAGGATACAAGTTATAAACATAAAAAATTTTGCATAAATTTTAAAAGAATATTTAAAAGATTTACAATTATACACAACTCATTTACAAAGAAAAAAAAATATTGCAAAATTAAGTTATGGGAAAATGCAAAAGAAGAACTCTCTATAAGACATCAAATTCGTTTTCAGACGCTTCTTTTATGACAAGAGAAAAAGCGGTTAGTGATATATTTAACATAATCACACAGAAATCTAATAAAAATACCAAGAAGCATAAATTAGATTTTATTGATGCCCTTAATAAAATAAGCCTTTTTGGCATATCGGCAGAAGAGCTTTCAGAAGCCGGTATTCCTTATGAAAATCTTGTTGCATTGGGTTCGGTTATTAATTAAGCGTTATAAGTTTTCATTGCTTTATTATTGTCGTTAATATTTTCTTGCGGAATATTTTGGGTTTCATTTATTTCTGTGGTTTGTTCATTTTCGCCTATAACTTTATTTACAACTTTTGTAACGTTAGAGCCTATGAACATACCGCCTATCATATCACCAATTTTAGCACCCAAAGCGCTGCCTGCTCCCGGGCATATTATACTTCCTATTGCTGCACCTGCTATTCTTCCGAGTGCACTGCCTGCGGCGAACGACAGGAAGTTAGAACCTATTTTTAAAATTGATTTTCCTGTTTGTTTTATACCTTCAACAAACCCCTTTTCTTTGAAGGTGGGAATAATTTTACTTGTTATTTCAGGTACAGCTTCAAGTGCTGTCATAGCTATAACTATGGGATTTTTGATTTCGTTTTTAAAGAATTTAGCGGCATTATTTTTTAAGCCTTTTTCGGTTGTTTCTTTAATTAAAAATTTACCTTCTTTTAAGTTTTCTGTAGCACTATTTAATAATTTTTGAGCTTCGCTGCTGTTTTTCTTAATTGTATCTATGGTTACTTTTTTATCTTGACTTCTGAAAAGATTAAAGAATTTTTGAAAAATTGATATATCTTTTTTACTTGCTTTTTTTGCTAATTTACTTGCTTTTTTTGCTAAGGAATTATAATGTTCATAATTTTCAGCTAAAGTTGTTGCTTTTGTGAAACAATCCGCATCAATTTTACCTTGCAGATTTACAAAGTCTTGTCTTCTGCAAGCAGCAATTGCATTTTTAACACCATGATTTCTTTTAATTGAATTTAAAGCACCCACTCCTGTTGTAATTGCAGGAAAAGTCAAATATGATGCTGCAGATGAAGTTGCATTTGATTGTATGTTTTCATTAGACATAAAATAAACTCCTTATATTAATTAAGTATTTTTGAAATAAAAAATTGCTCATATTGTTTTTTTTGTTATCATTTAGAAATGGAATATAATTTAAAACACTTTGCGTATATCGGAGATGTTGTTTGGGAGCTTTTTATAAGGGAATTGGTAATCAAAAAAACCGCTTCTCAAAGCAAAATGCATAAACTTTCAATCAAGTATGTCTGCGCTTCTAAGCAGGCCGATATTTTAAATTTAATTACGGATTTTTTAGATGACAGTGAAAAAGAAATTCAAAAAAGAGGAAGAAATTTAAAAATTACCATAAACAAGAAAAATAATCCTCAAATTCATTCTCTTGCAACTTCTTTTGAGGTTGTTTTAGGATATCTTTATTTAACGGATAAGAACAGATTGAGTGAAATTTTAGAAATTATTAAAAAGAATCTTGATGAATTAAACTAAAAAACGATATAATATTTTTATGAAAAATATTAAAGAAGAATTTATTTCAACTTTGTCTCATGAGATAAGAACTCCTTTAACGAGTATAAAGGGTTTTTCTCAGACTATGCTGTCGTCTTGGGATAAATTATCGGATGAAAAAAAGAAAGAATTTTTAAATATTATTTTAGATCAATCACAAAGACTTATTAATTTGGTTGAAAATGTTTTAAATGTTGCAAAGATAGATTCCAATTCAGAGAATTTTATTCCGATAAAAATAAATGTTAACCAAATAATGCAAAATTGTATAAACATAGTTCAAATGGCGCATAAAGATTTTTCTTTCAAATTTGATAAATCTAAAAATGAAATTTTTTCGCTTGCTGATAATGACAAAACTCAACAAATTTTAATTAATATTCTTGATAATGCTGCTAAATATTCAAATAATTCAAAAGTTATTGATATAAAAACTTATAATCAGGGTGATTATAATGTATTTTCGATAAAAAATTATGGTTCTTATATTTCTGATGAAAATATTAATAAAATTTTTGATAAATTTTACAGGGTTGATTCTTATATTTCGTCAAGCACGCAAGGCAGCGGTCTTGGCTTGTATATAGCAAAAAATTTAGCCGATAAAATGAACGGAAAAATTGAAGTTGTATCTGATAAAAAAAATATGACTTGTGAATTTCTTGTTTATTTACCTGTATATGAGGTTGAAAAATTGACTCGAAATATCGGCATTAAGGGAGAAAGTCTTGTATAAAGCCGGAATTTTAATTATATCAAACAGAAAAGAGCTTTCAATTAAATATAAAAAGTTAATTGAAAATTTAAATCAAGTTGCAATAATTTCTCAGAATTTATCTGATGCAATATCCGTTATTCAAAATCAAGAAATAGAATTTATAATAATTTCGGATACAATTAAAGAAAAATTAAGCGACTTTATAAAAAAAATAAGAATTTTAACTTATAATACCCGTCCTATCATTATTGCCGTTTCAAAATCAAATGATTTAGAAGATAAACTTGAAACGCTGGAAGCGGGAGCTGATGATTTTTGGGGGGTAGAAATAACCAAAACAGAATTTCAAATGCGTTTTAAAGCTCATCTCAGAAGGTATATAGAAAGTTCTTTAAATCCTTTGACAAGAGTGATTGACAAGAATATTACGATTAAAGCAATTAAAAAAAGCATTTTTGAAAAAAGAGAATGTTCTTATTTGTTAATAAAAATAAGGGGGATAAATCTATATAGAAAAACGCACGGAGAAATTGCTTTTGAGAAAGTTTTGCAGACATTGAGCGCAATAATAAATTCAATGCTTGCGCAGGAAGATTTTATAGGACATATTAAAGACAGTGAATTTATTTTAATTACAAATACTTCACAAGCCGAAAAGATAGCGTCTTTTCTTGCTTTTGCTTTCGATAATATTTTAAATAAATTTTATTCCGATGATGAATTTGAAAATAATTTTACTATTCAATCAGATGAAACAAAACAGGAAACAAAAGAATCTCTAATGAGGCTTAATATTGCTGTTGCGGAAAAAAATCAAAGCGAAAGTGATTATAGAGAAATCTTAAATAATTTGAACGAACTAATTGAATTGTGCAAAAACTCTTTAAGTTCAACTTATGTTATAGACAGAATAAAGCTTAGAGGTGAAGTAAAAAAACGTGAAAAGAAAAACAAAGTTCTTATTTTAGAGCCTGATGAGGCATTGTCTTTGTTGCTAAAAAACGTGTGTGAGCTTGAAGGAATTAAAACTGAAGTTACTTTTAATAAAAAAGAATTTGAAAAAATTTATAAAATTTTTAGACCTGATGTTGTTATCATAGACTGGGGCAATAAAGAAAAAGAAAATCATCTTGATATAGCAAAAAAAATATCAAAAGATAATATTAAAATAATTTTTTCATCTTCTTATCTTAATAAAAAAGAAATTTTGAAAGCAGGTGCAGACCTCTATATGCCTAAACCGTATGAAATTAACGATATAGTTAAATGGATTAAAAAATTTTTAAGTTGATTATTTTTTTCTTATGAAATCTAATACTGCATTTATAAAAGTTAGAGGATGCGTAGGACAACCCGGAATATACAAATCTACTTTATATTTGTTTAAAAATTCACGATTGAGTTCGCTTGATTCTTGAAAAACACCGCCTGACAGCGCACAAGCCCCGCATAGGATAACTATTTTTGGTTTAGGAGTGGATTTATAGCAGTCTTCAAGAGCATAAGCCATATTTTTGGTAATAGGTCCGGTTATTACAATGCCGTCTGCATGACGAGGGGATGCAACAAAATCAATTCCAAAACGTCCCATATCAAAATTTGCGTTTCCTGCGGCATTTAATTCCATTTCGCAACCGTTGCAACCCCCTGCCGATACTTGCCTGAACTTAATGGAACGGTTGAAGACAGAATATATTTCTTTTCTTACTTCTATTGCTCTTTTGTTGTATTCTTCTTGTGTAATTTCTTGGGTTACGATTAGTTTTTCTTTTTTATCGGTTCCTAATTTATAATAAGAAGAAAAATTAATTGCATTATTTTTGCATATATTTTTACACGCTCCGCAAAAAGTACATTTGGAAAGATCTATAGACAAAGGATTTATATTAAGTGCTCCTGTAGGACATACATCTTTGCATTTGCCGCATTTATCACAAATTGAATTGTTTAATACAGGCAATCCTCTGAATTGAGTTCTCATGGGAGCATTTTTAATGTCCGGAATATATTGTTTTTTCTGATGTAATTTCATTTTTAAGGTATCAAACATTTTTTTATCCTTTTTAGTTTATACTATAAGTCAAATCCGCAATATGAAAGGTCAAATCCTTTATTGCATAATGGAAAATCGGAAATACCGTTATTTCTTACTGCCATAGAAAGGCCGTACCAGTTGTTGAAAGAAGGGTCTTTTATTTTATATCGAGACAGTTTGCCTGTTTCATCAGTAGTTGCAACATGAACAATTTCGCCTCTCCAGCCTTCAACTATACTTATTGCGAAACTGTTTGGAATTAAATCTTTTGTTGAAACACACAGATTTTCTTGTTTGTGTTTTTCAAGAACTTTTAAAAATTTTTTTACAAAAGAAATTGATTCAATAATTTCTTTATATCTTATTTTAAACCTGGAATATGCATCATTTGTTGCCTTGAACGGTTTTCTTTTTAAATCTTTGTAAAAATCATCCAAAAAGTCAAATCTGCTGTCTAAATTTATTCCGCAAGATCTTCCTATCATACCTACAAGATTCAATTCTGTTGCGGTTTCTAAGCTAACGGTTCCTGTTTTTTCTAGTCTTGACATAACAGTTGAGCTTTTTAGCGCAGCATGTGTCATTTTTTCTACGGTATTTTTGACATTATTTAAAATATCGACAATTTTTTTGGACAAATTATCGTCTATATCAAAATTAACACCGCCGGTTGTAATTAATCCTCTGCCGAATCTGCTGCCTGATATTTCAAGCATGGTGTTTATTACGAGGGTTCTTGTAACACCATATACCTCTTTTCCCATTAAATAGGCAATATCACCCAAAATTGCTCCCAAGTCTCCTATATGGATTGCAATTCTTTCCATTTCAAGTGCTATTCTTCTTATTAATTTTGCTTTTGGAGTAATTTGCGTGCCGGAGAGTTCTTCCATAATTTGTGAATATGCCATATTGTATGCTATAACGCTATCCCCGCATATAGATTCAGCCAACTGATTGGAATGTTTTTTAAGCATCAAATCTTCGACACCTCTGTGCTGGTATCCAAGCATTATTTCAAGGTTATATATTTTTTCTCCCTGACACATAAATCTGAAATGTCCGGGCTCAATAACTCCCGCATGAATAGGTCCGACTGCAACTTGATGTGTTTCGTCACCTTGCATTTCAAAAAATTCGTAATTGTCTTGATTTTTTCTAACGGGTTTTAACCAAGGGTGTCCCAAAGGTTTTATGCCAAATTGTTCATAAAATTCACGCTCAAACATGTGGTATTGGTGATTTTCTTTTGTTATAGAATCATATTCTTTAATATTTTTGTTTATTAAAGAGGATGTCACAAGCAGTTTTTTGTTTTCATCATCTGCGAGAATAACGTATAATTTGATATTTTCTCCCCAATCCGAACCAAAAAATGATACAGGTCTTAGGTTAGATGCTGCAAGTTGAGCTGTTAAAGCATTAAAATCAATTGTGGGTATATCAAGAAGATTAATTCTTTCATTGTTTTTCATTGTATAATAATTCATTTTTCTCTCCTTAACCTACAAATGTATTTTTTATAATAATGTCTATAACTTCCGGCATGTATATCCCTAAAACAAAAGCAAATGTCAGCAAAATTATTTGCGGAGCGTACATTGAGAATGTTATTTTAGAAATATTTTTCTTTGCAATTTCAAATTTTTCTTCACTTTTTTCTCCAAAAACCATTTTTATAACTGTTTTTGCCATTGAATATAAAATAATTGTGAGTAAAAATAAAAATAAAACACATAAAATGTAATGTTTTTGTATTAACATTGCTTTTACGGTTAAAAATTCACTTATAAACAGTAAGCTCGGAGGGAATGCGCAAATGCCCAAAAATGAGACTATCCAAAGCCATGCAGTTTTTTTGTCTACATCAATCAGACCTCTTGTTGATTTTATTCTTTTTGTTTCGAATAATTCAAGAATATTTCCCGAGCTGAGAAAATAAGATGCTTTGATTAAGGAATGTCCTATTATATGGATAATTAGAGCATAGTATGCTATTCCGCCCAGAGCGGTTGCAATTGCCAATATTCCCATATTTTCAATAGAAGAATATGCAAGCATTCTTTTATAGTTTGTGGTGTGGTATAGAAATACAGCAGTTATAAATAACGATAAAAATCCCATAACAAAAAGAACTATTTTTGCATAAGCAAAACAATTTGCCGCTACAACAACTTTATAAATATTTAAAATAACTAAAAATGCGCAATTTAACAGTGTTGCGGATAACAGTGCGGAAATAGGACTCGGAGCTTCAGCATGAGCATCAGGAAGCCAAAAATGAACAGGTGCAAGACCCATTTTTGTTCCTATACCAAATAAAATAAACACAAATGATACGTTTAGCCAGAAATGATTAAACGATTCAGCATTGTTTAATAAATCCGAATAATTTAAAGAATTTAAATTACCTTCAGCTACAGTTAAAAGTATTATGCCGACAAATGCTAACGCAATACCTATCGAGCAAATAAAAACATATTTCCAGGCTGCTTCGATTGAATGTTTGGTTTTGTTGAAATATATTAAATAAGCACTTGCAAGAGTTGTGCCTTCAATAAAAATCCAAGCTAATCCTAAGTTATTACTTAAAATGCTGCCGGTCATGGATAATACAAAAAGAAGAAGCATAACGCTATAGTGCATCATTTTTTTATCCGAAAAAGTCAGATTTTTACTGTATCCGCAATTATATATTGAAACAGCTATAAATATTACGGATAAAATTAAATAGAAAACAATGTTTGAAGAATTTAAACTAAAATATTGATTATTAAACAGTTGCAAGGGTTTTAAAAAGTATCCCAAGCCTGTAATTAAATGCAATATAGCATATATGTTAATCAACAGGTTGTTTAAATTTTTGTTTTTTGCAAAAAACATTATTATGCATAAAACTATCGGAGTTAATAAAACTAAATTAATCATTATATTCACAGTCCTTTAAATCAGATAAATGCGCTACTTCCATATCTCCAAGCTCAGTGTTTATTTCAGAAACGAATAAGCCCAGAATATAAATTGCTATAAATACATCCAATAAAACACCTATATTAACTAACATAGGCATTTCCTTTGCAACGGATAACGATAAAAGAAAAATACCGTTTTCCATTGTTATAAATTCAATTACATTTGATAAAATTTTGTGTTTAATTGTAATGAGCCACAAGCTTATAATTATTACAGCAAGTGCTATGCCGAAACAAAACGGGTTAATCATTGATAGAGAAGGTATTTCAATGACAGACAGCATAAAACCGCCGAATAAAATTATGCTTGAAATTAACAGACAGTAAAAATGAGCGATGTTTGCGTCAGTATCACGATTTGAATGAGTTTTTTTAAGTACTTTATTTAAAAATAAAGGAATTAAAATCGCCTTAACTAAAAGTGTTTCAATTGTTAAAAAAGCAATTGTATACCACGGCAAATGGTAAAATGCCGTTGAGCAAATTAAAAACAATAATATACCTTGGATTATAATTGTTTTTACATGTGCTATAAGTCTGCTTGTTGCCGAAAGATACAACATTGTTAAACCAAATAGTATAATAAAACCGTTTTCCACAATTTAACTCCTAAATACCATACATTTTTACCGCTGCAAGTGATGCTACAACAAGTGCAAAAGACGACATTACAAATACAAATTCAAATACATGGCTCATTCTGAGTCTTGCTATACCTGATTCTATTGTGCCGACAATAATTCCTAAAATCGGAAACATTAAGATAAATAATATTAAGCTTAAATTAAAATCAAGATTTAGCGGAATTATAATGTTTGAAATTAATGCCATTAATATTACCATTTTTATTCCGTTTGCCCAAGTTATTAAAGCCAAATCAGCGCCAGAATTATCTAAAATCATAACTTCATGAATCATTGTTAATTCAAGATGGGTGGTAGGATCGTCGACGGGAACTCTGGAACATTCAACCAATAACATAATAAATAGAGAAACTACAGCCATTATGATAATTAAGATTCCGAAGGTTCCGTTTGAAGATATTAAATCGGTCAGTGCCGCAAAAGTGTAATTTCCGCTTAATGCTGTCAATGAAGCTAAAATTATAAAAAATGCAGGTTCCACTATTGTTGTAAAAGATGCTTCTCTGCTTGCTCCCATACCTTCAAAACTGCTTCCTGTATCCATTGCGGCAATAAGAGCAAAAAATTTGCCCAATCCTAATATATATGAAAATATAATAAATGCTCCGGCAACATCAATTATTGAGTGACATTTTATCATTGGTGTAAAAAGTCCTGCAAAAAGCGTGGTAGTATATATTACTGCCGGCGCAAAGTTAAATATCCAAGAAGTTGTTGAGCTTATGGTTTTATCTTTTTTAAATAATTTTATAGTGTCATATAATGGTTGTAAAATTGACACACCTTTTCTTCCTGACCAAAAAGCCTTTGTTTTTTTAATTACCCCCAAGGTAATAAAAGGCATAATTAAAAGAATTAAAACATTAAATAAAATTAAAAATTTGTCATTATTCATATTTTTATCCCAGTATAACTACGCAAATAAGTGCTAAAGCAAGAAATATAAGACCGTATGTAATATATTGCTGTATATTTCCGTTTTGTATTTTTTCGAATTTTGCAAAAAATTTCTCAAGTGATTTTAATAAAGGTTTTAAAAAGTAAGCTTCTTCTACATCTTCCATGTGCATTTCAAAGTGTGCTTCAGTTGGAAAAATTGTTTTTGGTTTTTTAATATCCGCAACTTTTTTAAATAATGGCGTAAGCATTGTTATAAAAGGAGAAGCGTATGAAGATGCGCTATATTGCATACGACTTGTGGGTTTGTTATAACCGCAGCCCCAAGTAACGTATTTTTCGTTTTTGTTTTTTAAAATGTATTTAATGGCAAAAACTACAAGTATTGAAGCAATCAAACAAATAGCAATTGTAGATATGTTTTGCATTAATTTAATAATTGGAGAAACATCAAAAGTAATTTCGCCCGTAAAAATACTTATCGGTTTTAACATAAAATCAAAAACATATTGAGGAAAAACACCTATTAAAATAATAAATAAACCTAAAATTGACATTGGAAATATAAAAGATATAGTAGTATCTTCTTTTACATTTTTTGCCGCTTCGCTTCTTGCTTGTCCTAAAAATATAATGCTAAATGCTTTTGTGAAACAAAGAATTGCCATAGTTCCGACAAGAGCAAGACCTGCGATAGCGAGTACAAGAATTATAAATGTTGATATATTGTTAATGGTTAATCCTTTTAACATACTGAAATATATTAAAAATTCACTTACAAAACCGTTAAATGGCGGTAAACCGCATATTGCAATTGAAGCAATTAAAAACAATATTGAAGTTTTTGACATGGTTTTAATTAAACCGCCCAGAATTTCAATGTTTCTTGTGTGAGTTTTGGTATAAATTGAACCTGCCGCAAGAAATAACAGTTCTTTAAATATGGAGTGATTTAGAATATGTAAAATTCCTCCTCCAAAGCCTAAAATTGCAATCGGAGTGCAGTTGAATGTCAAGCCAAGCATTCCGATGCCTATACCTATTCCTATAATTCCTATATTTTCTATACTGTGATAAGCCAAAAGACGTTTTATATCATGTTGGCTTATAGCATACAAAACTCCATATAGTGCTGAAATAACAGAAATAATCAATACAAAATAGTCGATTTGTACTTCGGGGTGTGGTATTAAGGATAAAATCCTTAATATACCGTATATGCCTGTTTTTATCATAACTCCGGACATTATCCCCGAAACATGACTTGGTGCCGCCGGATGCGCATCAGGCAGCCAGTTGTGAAAAGGGAAAAATCCGGCTTTTATTCCAAAACCTATGAAAGCTGTAATAAATATAGTGTTTGCTAATGTTGTATCTGAGCTCAAGATATCTTTGAATTGTGCAAAATCAAAGCTTGAAGCTTGAATTGACATAAGTGCAAATGCGATAATAATAAATATTACGCTAACATGCATATAAACTAAATATTTAATTCCTGCTTTAATAACATCTTTTTTTTCGTGTTCAAAAATAACAAGAAAGAATGAAGATAAAGACATTAATTCCCAAACTATAAGGAACATAAGAGCGTTTTGCACGGTTACAACCAAAAGCATTGAAGCGATTAACATCGGTAAGAATAAACAATGTGCGCTTAAGTCTTTATTTTTTGATATATAAGGTTTTAAATATCCGTTAGCATATAAAAGTCCCAAAAAGGACATAACTGAAATTATTATTACAAAAAAAGCGCTGAGATAATCCATTGAAAAATTAATATTATTAAATATTGAGCCAAGAGAAATGCTGCATGTTTGCTTATTGAAAACAAAAGCTCTTACAGCATCAATTGAGCAAAAACAAAGTGCAATAAATGAACCTAATGTCAAGAATTTAAGTTTGAAATCAGGTTTTTTAATAAAAAGCGTTAAAACGCCGCTAAAAAACAGAATAAAAATTCCTATAAAAAAATTATCCATATATCCTCTTTAAAATTTGTTAATAACTCAGCTAACGAAAATAATTTTGTATCAAATAAAAATCATAATCAAGAGAAATTTTTGAACATTAAAATTATTTTTTTCAAGATATAATTCATTAAATTTTTTATGTAAATTTTCATTAATTGTTTGAGTGATTTGTAGGTTTTTTTCTTATATTAGGAATATGATTAATTTAAGGATACGAGAAAATATTAAAGGAAAAAAATGAAAATATATCCTGTATCAATTTTTGCCACACCAAGAAAATATCAGAGAGTAACCGATGGCAAAAGTATATCTTTTAAATCCTCGAAAGATAACGAATATGGTCATCGTTATTCTTTTTTAGACAGGTTGGCGTTTAGTAGTATCGCAAAAAGATTTCATTTGCAATTCGATCCAAATTATGTTCCCGAACCGGAACCGAAACCGGTTGTTCAAATTTGTGAAGCAGATGAAGAAGAAGCCGAAAGAAGAAGACAAATCAATAGAGAAATTGGCTTTAAGAGCTATGATGATCTTATAGATGATTCAAAAGATGACCCTTCTGCCAAATCTTTTGCAGATTCTTCTTTCTTTAGTGTAGATGAATATTTTAATCGTGTTGTAAGAGGATTGAGATTAAAAAGACTGAATGAAAACGGATTTAATGTGCAGCATACTCCTGAAAAGGGAGAATATAAAATTAAAGGTGCAAGTCTTATTAAACCTAATTTTTCATTGAAAGATATAAAAACCATTAGTAGTTTTATCAGTACTTCCTTGCCTGAATTTGGGAGTGAAGAAATGGGCTGTGTAGTTTCGGATTATTTTTCTAAAAATTATACGTCGAATCCGAGAGATTATACTTCAAGACATGTAATTGAAGCCAGAAAAAGAGTCACAGCAGAGGGACTAAAGGGGTATCTTGACAGTGATGATTTCTATTGGCATTATGACAAAGAAAACGGTATAGCAAGCTCTTGGATGATTAATAGTTCTGTATTTGCAGTATTATGTTATGAAGATGAAGAAATGAAGTATTTTATTGATTGTATTGCTCATCTTGATTATGAAACAATTAAAAGACAGATTTTTAATCCCAGAAATTTTTCATATTCGGAAAAATGCAGCATTGAAAATGGAGAAAATGCATTTGAATGTTATAAAGCAGAGATTGTAAAAGCTAAAAAACGCATTAGAGAACTTCCCGGATTGATTAGCAAACTTAACAAGAAATTTCTCGCAGGCGACAGTGAGCTTGTTATACAAAAACAAGAGATACAATCAAGGCTTTTTGATGCTATAGAAAAAAGGGAGCCTGAAGTTGAAGTACCAAACGGGATATTTATATTCGGAAAAGCGGCTTATGCAAAAGATGATTTGTATGATTGGATAAAGGCACATTCTGAGCTTCGTTTTAAACAAATTTCTTTCGCAGGAAATAATTATAGAAATGCAATGGAGCAATTGTCTTCAGCAATACAGGAAGCGGAATCATATTGGTCTATAACAGGTAAAAGGACTATAATTGATATATCTAAATTTGATTCTTTATTAACTCAATATAATTCAAGAGAAAATCGAATTTTAATCAGTCAATTTAAAAATTTGGTTGAAAATGCTTCAAAGCATCATGTTACTCTTTTGATTAAAACGGATAAAGAAGTTGAAGAATTCGAGCCATCGTCGATTAGCGGACAGCGTTTTGGTATAAAAGCAAGGTTAGATTACAATTCTATTTCGCCCGAAGAAGTAAAAGAATTGGAAAAATTGATTGAAGAATATAAATATTATGAAGATTGTAAGTATTATTTGCAGGATTATTGCGTAAGAGCTCAGATGTATTGCCCTGAGTTAAAGGCAGACAGCGATTACGAAGATGTATTTATTGTGTTAAATAACGAATATAAATTATATTATGAACCCACAGAGCCGACGCCGCAAAAGGAAAAAATTACTTTTGAGGATTTATTTATGGACTATTAATTTATGAACATAAAGAGTATTCAAACTGACATACCAAAATATAGGAAAATGACACCGGAAAGATTTTGCAATTTCACTTCAAAAACTTCTGCTGAAGGTGCTGTTGATACAAAAAATAAAAATTACAAATTGCAAAAGTTTTTAAAAGTAGGTGCTTTGTTTGCATTGGCGGCAGTTGCAATAGGCAGTTTTATAAAATATAAAAATAACCAAGCTTGCAAAGCTGAGACAAATGAATTATACGAGAGATATTTAAAATTACTGGATGAAAATCCGGAATTTAAGGCTAAAATTGAAAATTTTGTTAAAAATTCTCCAATAAGTTTAAATATAGGCAAATTTGTCGGAGGAAGCAAAGAGAATTATAAATCTTTGCAAGTTTTGCAATATATTCTTTTGTCAGATAAAATTGAAAATTCTCCCCAAGCATTTGAAATTCCGAAACTAATGATTTTTAAAAAGATGGAAAGCAATTCTCTTGCTTGTTTCATAGACGCATATTTAAGAGATTCCGGTATAAATGTTGTAAATGTGTCTTATGATGGTAATTTTAATGATTTTGTAAGACAAATTCAGAAATTTAAAAAGAAGTTTAATCCTTCCGGGCGCGCTTTTGTGTGTATGTTTCAAAAAGGCAGGAATGGTCTTGGATGTGATTCAAGAAACAGTGAAGAAATAAAAAATTTCTTTGTAGAATTTTTTAAATATATTAAGGATAAAAAAATTACTTTTGTTACTTCAGATACTATTTTGACTGAGAATTTTGAAAAATGGGGAATTAAAAACAGTCAAATCAGTTTTAATTATAAAGTCGAAAATATAATAAGACATATTGAAGCATGTGTGTAGGGTTTTAAATAATGAAAATAGCGCCATTGTATAAATTTCAAAATAATACTTTTTTAAAACTTTTTCGAACCGGATTTAAAGGAAAAACAGCGGAAGAATTAAAACAAGAGAAACAAACTTTGTATGATGCTGCAGATAGAATAAGTAAAATGTCTGAGGATGACATTGCAAGACAGGAGCAATCAGTAAAAGATACTTGTCAAAATTTTTTCAGATATATGACTCAGATTAGAGAAGCAAAAAACAGATTGGAAGGTTTTCAAAAAAATAACCAAGCTCAGAAATTTGATGCTGCAGAAGCTTATTTTGACGGTGTAAAAAATCTTGCAAAAAATAATAAAGGTTTTAACAGAATAAGCGGTTATGAAGATATAAAAAAACAACTGGAAGATAGCTTCATTTTAAAAACAATGTTGAGGGAAAAAATGTCCGAAAATATTGAAATTCCTAACGCTTTTTTATTTTTTGGACCTACGGGGTGCGGTAAAACAACATTTGCGCTTGCGCTTGCAGAACAGTCATTATGCAATATAGAAATTATTTCTGCCGGTTCAAAACAGCCTGAAGAAATAATGCAAGAAGTTCTTAATAAAGCGCAAGCTGCCAAGAAAAATTATGAGTTAAGCGAAGATAAAAAAAGAACAATAATTTTAATTGATGAGTTCGATACTATTTCTTATGAGTCGTCCCCGATATTAGAGCAATTAAGGAGTTTTATAAAAACTTGTGCAAAGGATTATAAGTGTACTTTGTTTTTAACAACAAATTATCCCCTTGATATAGATCAAAGTATTTTGTCGAATGATATTATTCCGGATAAAATTCCGGTTCCTGCCGCCAGTGTCGAAGATGCCAAAAAAATAATAGAAGATTATCTTGCCAAGAAAAATAAATTTATAGTTGCTACAGAAAATATTTTGGAAGAACTTTTTAAAAATAAATCTTTATATTCTAACAAAGACATAATAGATATATTGGATTTAACTTTGTTAAGGTATCAATATCCCGAAGAGTCTGAATATATAGCTGAAATAAAGAGAGGAAGAGTTTCTCCTTTGTTGACTCCTGCTTTAATAAGCAAGTTTGAAGAAGAAAAAGCGAAATTGGGTTTAGGATAAATTCAATAAATAATCTTTTTTGGAATTGATTTTCATTGTAAATTTTTGTAAAATATAGTTATATAAGGGCAAAAATTAAAGTTTAGGTGTTTTTTAGGAGACGAAAGTGTAAAAGGATGGTGTTATAATGATTCAACCATTAAAATATAATTCAGGTTTATCTTTTAAAGCTAATACGAATGTTAATTCGGAAAATTCAAAACCTTCTTTGAAGACCAGATTTACTGACGCTATTAAGGTTTTTAATACAACGACAAATACTGTTCAAGGAGTATCAAGAGGTGTCGTAGAAGGTATATTTGCAGCCGGATTAGTCGGACTTATAGGAAAGAATATAAAATCTGCAAAATCTAACATTTTTAAAACTTTATGGGGGGTGGTTAAAGATATAGGTGCTGTTGTTGGAGCAACATTAAAATCAATACCCGGTTTATTGACTGAAGCGCCGATTAAAAATTTAAGCAATGTCGCATCACTTCCGAAGAAGTTTTATAAAAATTATTTAAAAGATAATAAAGTAACGGCTGTGCTTGCTACTGTTGCTGCATTGGGTGTTTTAGCATTTAGAACAATCCAAGGTAAAATAAATGCAAATTTGAAAAATGCAGATGTAGATCATGCAACAAAAACTAAACATTATTAATTTATTTTCATATAATAAAGAAAGAGGGCTTTTATTATAAAAGCCCTCTTTTAAAATAATTTATTTTGAAAAGGTTCTGCTTCCAGCAGGTCTTCTATTTTGCATTCCAAAACATTGCATAATCTGTCTAAGTTTAAGTATGAAGGTTGAGTTCTTCCGCTTGCCCATGAATATACGGTTTGTTGAGGAAGTTTCAATTCTTTTGCAAGGCGGTAAAGACTGTAGTTTTTTTTCAGTTTTGCCGTTTCTTTTATTTTTATTTTCATAATATTTGATTATATATTAATTTAAATTTTTTTTACAAATCAAATATTTTTTACTTCAACTATTTAGAGGAAAAAACAAGATTATTCTTAAGTATAATAGAAATGTTACGATATAATAATATTATATTGTCATATTTTAAAAATTTATTAAATAAAAAGTAAAAGGATTTATAAATGAGAAAAATATTTTTACTTATTTTTACGTTTGTAGTATTAGCAGGTTTAATCAGTTCTAAAGAAACATTTGCAAATGTCGGATATAATTATGTAGTTCCGAAAGCTCCTTATGTTTCACCGGCACTCAGACCTTGTATAACAAAATATAAACAACAAAATTATACAGGAGCTATGCAAGATATAGAAGAGCTTTTGAAAAAAGAAAAAAATAATACGCTTGCCAAGTATTATCTTGCATTGTGCTATACTCGTTTAGGATATAAGGATGAAGCTCAGACTTTATATAAAGAAATTGTTGAAAAAAATGATAATCAATCTCTTACACATTATTCACAAAGAGCTCTTGATTGTCTGGACGACCCTGATAATGCTAAATGTCAAGTAACTAAGCCTTCAATGACTTCTTCTGAAGAGGGACTTGATGATATGTCTAAATTTATTGAATCGGGACAAAAAATTCATCCGGCGGCAATGGATAGAATAACAAAGGAGAGAATGGAAAGAAAGCTTCAAGAAAGTGAATATTTGAGAAAGCAACAAGAAGCACAGGGTTTACCTTTGAAATCGGATGCTTCAATGCCGACAAATGAAGAGATAGCTTTTGCGTTGAATACTTTATCAAAAATAGGCATTAATCCTTTTAATCAAAATCAAACAGCTTTTAATCTTAGCTCGTCTTTGCCTTTAAACCAAATAAATCCTATGATGCTTTTGAATAATAATATGTATGAAAATATGTTGGGCGGCGCTCAACAAAATCCTGAAATTACAAAGATGTTTTTATTTAATGCTCTAACAGGACAACAAAACAGCCTGACAAATTACGGAATGTAGAATATGGAAAATGATATAATTAAAATTAAAACAGCAAAATTTGGAGAGGTCGATGTAGATAAAAATTCTGTATTTGATTTTGTTTCTCCTATTATAGGTTTTGAGAATTTAAAACAATATACGATAATTGACTATAAACCCGATTCTCCTTTTAAGTGGTTGCAATCTATGGAAGATGGGGAGCTGGCTTTTCCAATAACTTTATGTAGTTTTTTTGGAATAGATTATCAATTCGATATTCCTGATGAAGAAGCGGAAAAATTAAAAATAGAAAACGCTGACGATATATTGGTATGTAACATTGCAAATATACCTTCTTCAAATCCCGAAGGAGCAACGATTAATATGATGGCTCCGATTATTATAAATCTTGTGAATAAAAAGGCAATGCAATTGGTGCTGAAGAATACGGATTTTGAAATTAGACATAAGTTATTTGAAAAAGATACGGAAGATTAATTATGTTGATTTTGACAAGAAAAATAAATCAAAAATTAATTATAAATGACAATATAGAAATTGTTATATTGGAGAGTTATAAAAATTCCGTTAAGATTGGCGTTAGTGCGCCAAGTAATGTTCAAATATATCGAGAAGAAATCTACAATGAAATTAAAAAATCCAATAAACAAGCTATCGGAATAGATGTCGATTCTATCAGTGAAATAATGCCAAAACAGCAGGGCAGTTTTGATTTAATGAAGAAAATTCAAAAAAATGATTGAAGGCGAGAAAGAGGCTAGAGAATATTTTTATAATAAGGAATATGAAAGAGCCCTCAAAATTTTTGTTGAATGTGGTGATAAGTACGCCGCAGGGCTTTGCTGTTTATTGTTAAAAAATAAAGACGAGGCGAAGAAATTTTGGGTTCAGGTTAAAAAGAATTCTCCTGCTGCGAGATTTGGACTTGCAGTATTGAATATGATTGAGCTAAAAACAGATGTGTTGCCCAGCTTTTTTGAGACAAGGGCTCAACTTGAAATATATCTTAATTTGTTTCTTGAAAATAATTTAATTGAATGGGCGGAAAATCTTATAAGTTGTTGTGATTTTTTGTATAGGGCAAATCCTGAAAGTTACAAATTTATTGCTCGTGCGTTGTATTCAAACGGTTATTTTGATCTTGCCATTACTTTTTGCAAGAAAAGCTTAAGACTTTTTTATTGTGATCCTGAGGCATTTTTAATACTTTCTCAATGTTATTTTCTAAAAAATGATTTAGGAGAAGCGCTGGATTGTATAAACAGAGTGTTGAATATGGTGTATGATTATTATCCTGCAATAATATTCAGAAAAATAATTTTAAAAGAGATTGAAATTAAAAAAGGTGAAGCTTGAAACTTCACCTTTAAATCTTATTTTCTATGCTTCGATTTCTGTTTGTGTCGTTCGTATTGATTCAACGCCGCCTTTGGATTTAGACAAGCCTTTTTCTTTGTATTTTCTTACTTGTCTGTCCAGTTTGTCACAAACAAGGTCAATTGAAGCATACATACTTTCAGCTTTTTCTTCGACTCTGATTGTTTCACCGCCTATTTTGCAGTTAATCTCAGCAATATGAGAATCACTAACGGAGGGGTTTTTAATTACGGACAAAATAGCATCTATCGCATCGATTTGCTCATAATGTGCAGCTACTTTTCCCGCTTTTTCTTTGACATAAGCTTTGATTGCATCTGTAATTTCGATGTTGCGTCCGTTTACGTGGATGTGCATAAGTTTTCTCCGTTTCTAGCGCAGATTATCTCCATCTCGCATTTATATATTATACCCCATTTTAAATTTTTTTTAAAGCAAAATTAAGTGAAAGTAAAATTAATTTACTTAATTTTTATGAAGTTGTATAATACTTAAATAAGGAAATTGAGGTAGTTATGGGAGAAAACATTAAAAAACTTTTTAACGATGAAATACAAAATATGAGAAATTATATTATGTTTGAAATAAAAGCTCGTCAGGTTGAATTAACTCCTGAATTGAAAGCTAAAAATCGTGCGCCTATTCCTCTTTCGATGGGTGCCCCGGTTGATCCTGTTCCTGATTTTGTAATAAAAAAAGCTATAGAATATATGCATGTGGATAATTTACATACATATACAACACCGAAAGGCGAGGTAAAATTTCTTGAAGCTGTTGCAAAGAGAATGAAAGAAAGATTTAATGTAGTGTTAAATCCAAAGAATGAAATATTTTCGCTCATTGGCTCAAAAGAAGGTATAGCGAATTTAATCAAGGCTTTAACAAATGCAAAACAGGATGAAAAAGAAAAAGATGTAATTTTAATTCCTTCTCCGGGTTATGCTTCCTATACTCAAATGATTAAAGTAGCAGGAGCAAGAGCTTATGAGGTTGAACTTAAAGAAGAAGATGATTTTATGCCGGATATGGAGCGAGTTTTAGACAAGTATATTGAGGAAGGAAATAATCCTGAAAAAATAAAAGCTCTTTTAATTAATTATCCGAATAATCCTTTGGGTTGTACTTGCGATTTGAATTATTTGCAACATTGTGTTGATTTTTGTTTAAAACATAATATTATATTAATTTCAGATAATGCGTATTGCGAAATGTATTATGATGAAAGTTATAAGCCTCATTCTGCTCTTGAGTGCAAAGATGCAATGAAATGTTGTATAGAGTTTTACAGTTTTTCAAAATCTTATGCTATGACAGGCTGGAGATTAGGATGGGCTTGCGGAAATAAAGATATTATAACTATGTTATCTCGTGTTAAATCAAGTGTGGATACAGGAGTTTTTAAAGTTATACAATATGCGGGAGCAGATTTATTGGAAAGTCCGGAAGGACAAAAATATATAGATGAACAAAATGTTAAATTTAAAAATAAAATCCAAAAATTTGTTGATGGCCTGAATTCCTTGGGATATAAAGTTAAAATGCCAAAAGCAACATTTTATTTATGGCTTGAAATTCCCGAAAGATATTCTGATTGCAAGGCATTTGCTGATGATTTGCTTGAAAAATCGGGAATTGTTATTGTTCCGGGAATAGGATTTGCAAAAAATGCAAAAAGATATGTAAGATTATCTGTTGTCGCTTCCGATAACGATTTATCAGAGGTAATTAAACGCATGAAAGAGGATGGTTTTTATTATAACTAGCCTTTAATGCTGTTGTTTTTCGGAAGAAAAAGAGCCATTATTTATATGGAGTTAAAATGAGAAAAATCATAAGTTCGATAATTATATCTTTGTTTGTTTGCAATATGACATTTGCGGATGTTCTGCCATATTATATAAATTCTCTGAGAAGGTATGGGATAGGATATACCAGCGTTACAAGTCCTGTGGTTTTAAGACAAACACCGAATAAAGACGGAAGAATTTTGGATTCTTTAAATTTTGATTTTTCTACAGGTGAAACAAGTTGTATAGAAAATAAAACACGTTGCAGTCAGGATGAAGTTTTTGCTGCGTTTAGTCAATCTAAAAAGATAGCTCTTTTAACAGCATTGGATGAAACCGAAGGATGGAGTTTGGTTTGTTTTAACCAATCTCAAAATCCCGTTTGCGGATGGGTAAAAGAAGATGCTAAAAATAAATTTTATAATTGGAGTGATTTTTTTAATATATACGGTAAAAAATATGGTTTATATATGTTTAAGGATGTTCAAAAGGTTGATAAAATTTTGTATGCTGCTCCTGTTAAACAATCTAATACCACAGGCTCGATTGAGCTTCCGAAAATGATAAGCCCTTGGCTTATTAGAGGTAACTGGCTTCTTGTTAAAGTTCATGATTTTAATAATCAGGTAAAAACAGGATGGATAAATTTCAGGGGAAATGACGGTAAATTAAGACTTTTTGTGAAGTTTTAATTTGAATTGTTGAAAAAATATTTTTATGATATTTTAAAATAAGAATTTTATAAAAAGGATACAAAATGACAACTTTTTTCTATACTCTTCAAATTATAAGCGCTGTATTTAGTGTTATGCTTATACTACTTCATTCTCCAAAAGGCGACGGGATGGCTTCAATAGGCGCTGCAAGTCAATTATTTTCTTCTCAAAAATCAACTGAAAAAGGTTTAAACAAAGTTACATATTTTTTTGTTGGTATTTTTATTGTATCGACTTTTGTACTTGGTTTTTTGCTTAAATAAAAATTATTTTTTAATAGTTAATCTTTCTAAAAAGCGTGCAAAACGAACAATAAAATTTTCTTCGTTTTTTGATATAGAATCTACAAGGATAGTTACCATTCCTGCTTTTTTGCCGCCTAATATATCGCTCAAGGGTCTATCGCCAATCATTGCAACTTCACTTGGTTTGATGTTAAAGTCGTCACAAGCTTTAAAAAGTACTGTTGCGTTGGGTTTTGCTGCTTTAGAATAAATTGGAATATCAATTTGATTTTTTGCTTTTTGAATATAGCTTAAGTTTTTGTTGTTTGTTATAATTGCAAGTTTGAAATTTGGTTTTAAATCATCAAGGAATTGAATTGTTTTATATGCAAATTTACCGCTTTTTGATTTCATTAGAGTTGAATCTAAATCGAAAAACAAACCTTTGATTTTTCTTTTTTTTAATTCTTCAATATCAATATCATAAATTGATTCAATATTATAATCGGGAGCTATAAACATATTTTATTCCTTTATTCCTGTAGTTCTTATAAGCGCATAGCTATATTCTTTTAACCATTGCATATCTATATAGTCAAATTCTAAGATTATTTTATCGTTTGTGTTTGCAACATCTACTTCCCCCTTTTTTTCGTGGATAATTTTTGTTACAACAGCTTCAGAAGAGAAATTTGGGGTGATTATTTCAATTTTATCGTTTAAACATACTTTATTTTTAATAAGTAATTCATATTGATTATTGTTGATTTTTTCAAGAAATATTCCCAAAAAATCAGCTCCTGCAAGACCTTTTGATATATCGTATGAATAACTTGATGAATTATTGTTGCCAAGAAAAAATCCTTCGCTATAGCCTCTGTTTCCTGCTTTTTTAAGCTCTAAAAATGCATGGTCTTCATTCCAAATTCCATCAATAACTTTTCTGTATGTCTTTGCAACAGTTGAAACGTAATATAAGCTTTTTGTTCTTCCTTCAACTTTAAAGGAATCAATTCCTATATTTTTTAAATCTTTTATATATCTGACAAGGCATAAATCTTTGGTCGACATTATGTGAGTCCCTTTTTCATTTTCAATTATTTCATAGGGTTCATTCGGTCTTGTTTCTTCCAAAAGTTTGTAGCTCCATCTGCAAGCTTGAGCGCAATTTCCGAGATTTGCCTTTCGTTCGCCTTTTGTCATATAATCCGATAAAAGGCATCTTCCTGAATATGCCATGCATTGAGCCCCATGGACAAACATTTCAATTTCAATATCCGGAACTTCTTTTCTGATTTTTTCAATTTGTTTAAAAGAAAGTTCTCTTGCTAAAATTACACGAGAGGCTCCCATATCTTTCCAGAATTTTACCGCTTCCGAATTTAAGATATTTGTTTGGGTGGAGATATGTATATCAATGTTTGGTAAATATTTTTTAATTATTCTATAAATTCCGAAATCGCTTATGATTAGCGCATGGGGTGATGCTTCTTTTATAATATCGATTTTTTCTTCGAGTTTTTTAATATCGTCATCATAAGCAAAAATATTGAAAGTACAGTATACTTTTTTATTTAAAGAATTGGCAATATCAACGGCACTTTTGATATTGTTTTCATCAATTAATTCACCTTTTCGCAAAGCTCGCAAGGAAAAATCCGCTAAACCTAAATAACAAGCATCTGCGCCATATTCAAAGGCGTATTTCATTTTTTCTATGCTTCCTGCGGGCATTAACAATTCTGTCATGGCTAAATTTTAACATAAAAAATAAAAAGATTTTGTGCTATATTAAAATTACGAGAAAGAGGAGAAAAATATGAAAAAAATATTATCAATTTTGTTGTCCGTTCTTTTTCTTTCGGGAGCTGCTTTTTGTGCTTCCGGCAAAACGGATATTTTGACACTTTTTTCAACAAAATCAAATGCCGATAATAAAATTTGGGTCGGAACATTCCAGCTTGTATTTAATGATATGAAAAACAATATTATTAAACACAATATTGAATTTGTAAAAGAAAAACAAACAAAAGATTTAAAAGGTCTTAACAGTGAAGAATTTACTTCTGAGATGTTAAATCCTTCATCATATTATACAAGCTATGGTGAAACTTCAATTGAAGCAAAAGAGGAAATTAAAAAAGCAATTAAAGAGAAATTTAATGAAACGAGTGATATCTTAGATTCAATGGATTGGACAAAGGGTCTTGGCAAGTATTATGCTTATGCAATGCTCAAAAAAGAATTTGAATTTTTGAATGAATTTGATAAATTGGAAAATTCAAAATTTAATAACTCAAAAGAGGAATATGAATATTTTGGTATAGGTAATGATTCTGATAAAGTTCTTGATGATAATTTAGCCGTATTATTTTATGATGGCAAAGATGATTATGCAGTAAGACTATACACAAAAAATGACGATATAGTTTATCTGTATAGAACAGATAAAAATGATTCTTTTGATAAACTTTTTGAAAAAATGCAAAAACAAAGTAAAAAGTTCAAAGGAAACAGATTCTTTTTAGCCCAAGATACTGTTAAAATTCCTAACTTAAATATTAAGTCTGAAAGAAAATATAAAGAACTTTGTAATAAACAAATTAAAGGAACCGATATTATGTTTTCTGATGCAATTGAAACCATACAATTGCAATTGGACAATAAAGGCGGAAAGGTTAAGTCAGAAGCTGCAATAATGACAAAAATGTGCGCACTTCCCGCTGTTGATCCAAAAGAAAAACCAAGAAATTTTGATTTTGATAAAACTTTTGTAATGTTTCTTATAGATAAAGGTAAAACTCAACCATATTTAGCTTTAAGAGTAAAAGATTTAAAAGATTTGACAAAATAATGTTATAAAAGTTGTTTTGTCGGGAACTAATTTTGTGTCGGGTTGACGTTCGGGGAGATAAAAGCCCTCGACTGCTCCCGTTGAAGATTAGTGTTAATCAAAGATTAAAAGCTCCCTTTAAGGGAGCTTTTAAATTATAAAATTTCTTTTAATTTATTAATTACAAAATCAGCAGCGCCTTGTTGATTTGAAAAACATTGTTTACAATTTTTTGATATTTTTGAATAAAATTCATCATCTAAAAATAATTTTTCAAGGATTGAATAAAATTCAGTTTTGTTTTTAACAACAAAGCTTGCATTTTCTCTTTCTAATATGGAGTATATATCCCTGAAATTTTTAATCGATGGCCCTGAAATGGTAGGCTTAGAATATATTGCAGCTTCAAGCGGGTTATGTCCTCCGGTGTTGTTAAAACTTCCGCCAATGTAGGCTACATCAATTTTTTCGTATATTTTTGATAATTCTCCAAGCGTATCAAGAATTATTATATCTTTATCTTTAAAATTATCTTTTTTTGTTCTAAAACCATATTTAAATCCTGTGTTTTTTATTAATTTTTCTATTTCCTCAATTCTTGTCAAGTGTCTTGGTGCAAGCACCATTTTTATATTGTTATTTTTTTCTTTTAGTTTTTTATAAGCATTAAGTGCTATTTCATCTTCTCCTTTGTGAGTTGATGCTGCTATAAAAACTTTAGAAGAACCGTTTTCAAGATTTATGTCGCATTCTTTTTTTTCAATTTCAAATTTTAAATTTTTCATTACAAACGTTTTTTCTTCTTTTGCGCCAAGCGATATAAATCTTTTTCTGTCCAGTTCGCTTTGAGAAAAAATGCCGTCATAGCAATTTAATATAATTTCAAATATTTTTTTGAATTTTAAATAAGAAGGATATGATTTATCTGAAATTCTGCCGTTTATTATGTAGAGAGGTATATTATTTTCGGAAGCGCAAAACGAAAAATTCGGCCAGATTTCGGTTTCTGTGATTAAAATAACTGATGGTTTAATTTTATTTAAAAATTTTTTAATTGCGCTATAAATGTCTAAAGGAAAATATGTTATAAAATCAGTCAATTCCGAATATTTTTTTTTAGCTAATTCTTGTCCGGTTAAAGTTCCTGTTGTAAGAACAAGCTTATATTCAGGAAATGTTGCTTTTATTTTTTTTATTAAATTTTCAAGAGAGACTATTTCTCCAACCGATACCCCATGAAGCATAATAACTTTTTCACCTAAATTCGGCGAGGTAAATTCTCCTAATTTCTCTTTTAGCGGAATCGGAGGTTTGTTTTTAATTTTTCTTATAAAATTCACAGAAGGGATAATACTTTTAACCATGCTCACATTTATAGTGCGGCAAAAGAATTTAAAAATTTTTTCAAATGTTTTTTGTTCCATAACTACTCCCGATATACAATTATACAATAAAAAAAATACAAGATAATATTATCCTGATAGTGAATTGGAAATACATGCTTTTTTTAATACTTTATTAAAAAAAGCGAGGTAAAATTGTCTACATTAGAAATTGAAACAAGGAATATTAAATTTGAAAATTTTGTTCATACACTTGAAAATGAAGATTTATTCGGAAAAACAAGAAGAGTTGATGAAATTTTGCAAAGCGGAGTCTTAACAGGGAATGAAGCGCTCGGAATGGTTAGTTTAAACAGATTATCATCTGTTGTAAAACTCAGAGAAAAGAACGGTTATAAGCACGATGTTATTATGCTTGGTTCAAATTCTTATTTAAATATCCAAAATAATCCCAAAGTGCTTAAAGCGTCAAAGAAGGCATTAGAAAGATTTGGAATGGGCATGGGTGCGGTTTCTAATTATGCAGGCATAAGTGATTTGCACCGAGTCTTAGAGGAAAAAATAGCTAAATTTTACGGAACGGAAGATGCTATCGTGTTTCCTTCAGGATACGGGACAAATATAGGTGTAATTTCCGCATTGTGTAACAGTGAAGATATAATAATAAATGACAGTGCTAATCATGCTTCTATTTTTGACGGGTGTCAATTATCCGGCGCTCAAATAAAAATATATCCTCATAGAAATATGAGGTATTTGGAAAAAATATTAAGTAAAATTCCCGATAATGTAACAGGCAGACTCATAATTACTGACGGCGTGTTTTCTATGGATGGCGATATTGCGCCGCTTAATGAAATAGTTGAGTTGGCAAAAAAATATAATTGCAAAATAATGGTAGACGATGCTCATGGTATTGGTATTGTCGGAAAAACAGGCAGAGGTTCAAGTGAATTTTGGAATGTGAGAGAAAAAATTGATTTGAATGTCGGTATGCTATCAAAAGCTCCGGGTGGTCTTGGCGGATATTGTGCGGCAAAAAGAGAGATTGTACAATATTTAAGATTGTATGCAAGAACTTATTTCTTTTCCACCGCCATAAGCGCCCCTGTTGCAGGGGGATTAATCGAAGTTTTTAATCTTTTTGAAAGGGATAAAGCAGGCAGAGAGGAATTAATGAAAAAAACCGCTTATTTGAAAGATAAACTTCAAAAAGCAGGTTTTAATATCGGCAATTCGCAAAGTGCTATAATACCCGTTATGATTTATGATGAATCTAAGCTTTTTAGACTTTATCAAGAATTGAGAGCTGAAGGCGTATATGTAAATATAGTAACCTATCCTGCAGTAAGACGAAAGGAATGTCGTTTAAGGTTGTGCGTTATGAAAGATATTGATTATAAAGAGCTTAATCGTGCGGCAAATTTAATTATTAAAAAAGGCAAACAATACGCAATTATATAGTTTAATGTTTGTATGAATTTATAAATTAAAAGCCCTCTGAAGGGCTTTTAATTTAATAAGCATTTAAGTATGAATCAAGTTCCCATTGTGTTACGTAGGTTCTGTATTTATCCCATTCGATGCTTTTTGCAAGTTTAAATTCATGGTATATGTGCTCACCTAAAGCTTCTTTGACTATCTCATCATTTTTTAACAATTCAACGGCTTCATACAAAGTTCCGGGTAAAGATTGAATATTTGCATTTTTCAATTCTTTTCTTGTCATTTCATATATATTTTCTTCAACAGGAGCCGGAGGTTCAATCTTGTTTTCCACACCGTCTAAAATTGCCCCAAGTATAGCGGCAAGAGCCAGATATGGGTTGCAAGAAGGATCCGGAGAGCGGAGTTCAATTCTTGTTGCAACACCTCGTTTTGCAGGTACTCTTATTAAAGCTGAACGATTTGCAAGGCTCCAAGCAAGATACACAGGTGCTTCATATCCCGGCACAAGTCTTTTATAACTGTTTACCAAAGGGTTTGTGACAGCAGTAAAAGCTTTAACATGTTTTAAAACACCGCCGATTGAATATAGCGCTTCTTTTGAAAGTTGATAATCATTTTCCGGAGCATAGAAAATATTTTTTCCGTCTTTGAATAATGATAAATTACAATGCATACCTGAACCGTTAATTCCGTATATTGGTTTTGGCATAAATGTGGCATGGACACCGTATTCTGTTGCTATACTTTTTACTACATATTTAAAAGTTATTATGTTGTCTGCTGTTGTAAGAGCATCGGCGTATTTAAAATCAATTTCGTGTTGACCGTCGGCAACTTCGTGGTGCGATGCTTCGATTTCAAAATCCATAGCTTCAAGGCTGCCCACAATGTCGCGTCTTATATCTTCAGCCATATCTGTTGGAGCAGCATCATAATATCCGCCTTTGTCATGGGGTTTTGTGGTTGCTTCTCCGTTTTTATCCAATTCAAATATAAAAAACTCGGCTTCCGGACCTACATTCATTTTATAGCCCAGTTTCTCCGCACGCGCAATCATTCTTTTTAAATTGCATCTGGGGCAGCCTTCAAAAGGTGTGCCATCGGCATTATGAATATCGCAGATTATTCTTGCCACGTTTTCTCCGTCTCTTTCGCACCAAGGAAGAATTGTAAAAGTGTCTAAATCAGGAAAAAAGTACATATCCGAAGTTTCGATACTACGAAAACCCTTAATTGATGAGCCGTCTAACATAATTTCATTATTTAAAACCTTGTTTAACTGGCTGATTGGCAATGATAAATTTTTAATTGTTCCGTTTATATCGCAAAATTGCAATCTGATAAAACCGACATTGTTTTCTTCACACATTTTTACGATTTTTGATTTTTTTGCTTGGGTATCTGACATATTACCTCCTAAAAATACCTCTTTTGTTAATAACTTTTTTTAAAACAAGGTTTTAAAAATATAATAAAAATACTATACGAAAAAATTAAAAAATGACATTTTTTTAATACATCCTTAATATCATTTTTATTTAACAAGATAAGTTCCTATAAAATCTTTTTTTAAGTCAACCTCAATTATTTTATATGCGCCTGTTTCAGAATATTTTTCGGTTATTATGTGATAAATTCCGTTTTGCAAGATTTCCGTATCATCTCCATAATGACCTGATACAATTACTTTCACATTTTTATATTTATCTAAAATGTTATAATAATCTTCTGTTTTTGCTGTTTCTAACCATTTTGATTTAGTTTCAAGCAAAGGAAAATGTTGCAGAATTATTATTTTCTTTTTTTTATTTTGTTCAAGAACTTTGTTTAACCAAAATAATTCTTCTTTTGAATAATAACCGTTAGAAGATTGAAAATATTGCTTGGAGCCATCCATTACAACAAATAAATTACCTTTAGATTTGAATGTATAATTTGGTTTCTTGCTGTGATGCCACCACAAGGCACGCCTTACTCTTTTTAAATAATAGTCTTTGTTTATTCCCGAACTGGATAAAACATCTGAGTTTCCAAGTAATACAATACATTTTTTATTTACTTTTCTTAGAAGATGAGTAAAATAATTAAGATTTTCTATATTGGCTTTTTGGATATTGTTGCCGCCAAATATGATGAAATCAACATCTTTATATGAGTTTAATTCTTTTATTGTTTCTTGGAGTTTGTATGCGTTTTGTTTGTTTAATCCGATATCCGTAATTTGGATAAATTTAACTTCCGAAGCAAAAACAGATAGATTTAACAAATTAAAAAAAGCAAAAATCACACATATTTTAAAAAATAATTTCATAAGTATAGAATAATATAAAAACCTTTTGTTTGCTTACTAATTTACAAAATGTTAAAATATTGCGTTTCAAAATAGTAATTTTTCTATATTCTTGATAATATTAACCTACCCCACAAAATAGAAAGGGTTTTCAATTATGAGGAAGATTTTAGCTTTGGTTTTAACAACATTATTTGGAATGAGCACTGTAAATGCGATGAATGTTGATGCTTTTATGGATAAAAATATTGCACCGGTGTCTGATTTTATAGCTGATATTATTTTTTACAAAATTACTTTCTTTAATCAACAGGTTCCTCTGATTATTTTTTGGATTTTAACGGCAGGAATATTTTTTACTATATATTTTAAAGGAATTGCAATTTGGGGCTTTAAACATGCCCTTGAAACAGTTTCAAAACCTGCGGAAAAAAGTGAAAACGGATGTGGTGAAGTATCGTCGTTTCAAGCTCTTGCGACGGCATTATCCGGAACAATCGGAATTGGAAGCATAGCCGGTGTTGCTATTTCAATTTCAATAGGGGGCCCCGGAGCGGCATTTTGGATTTTTGCCGGTGCTATTTTGGGTATGTCTATTAAGTTTGTTGAAGCTACTCTTGCGGTTAAATATAGAAGATTTAATGAAGACGGTTCGGTTTCAGGCGGTCCTATGCATTATATAGCTCATGGTTTGACTCGTCGTAAAATGCGATGGCTTGGTCAACCTTTGTCTGTTTTGTTTGCAATACTTTGCATAGGCGGCGGTATAACCGGCGGTAATATGATTCAGATAAATCAATCTACTCATCAATTCGTGTTTATTACAGGGGGAACTGAAAGCTTTATGCACGGCAGCGGCTGGATATTTGGGCTTGTTATAGCAATTCTTGTCGGTTTGGTAACAGTAGGCGGTATTAAAAGTATAGCAAAAATTACGACTGTTTTAGTGCCGACAATGTGCATAATGTATATTGTTTCCGGATTAATTGTTATATTTGCAAATATTATGAATATTCCAAGTGCGCTTGCGTTAATTTTAAGAGAAGCATTTCATCCTACTGCAGTTGCAGGAGGCGTTTTTGGGACAATAATAATTGGTTTGAGACGTTCCGTTCAATCAAATGAGGCAGGAACAGGTGCTGCAGCTATTGTTTATGCGACAGCGCAAACAAAAGAACCTGTTTCTCAAGGTTTCGTTGCTCTTTTGGAGACATTTTTAACAGGGGTTTTATGTTTATTTACTTCTTTTGCAATTATTTTTTCAGGTGCTTGCACCCATGCAGCAAAAGAAATATCCGGTATTGAGCTTGCATCAAATGCATTTCAATCGGTAATTCCATTTTTCCCTTTTATTTTGTCTTTAGTTGCAATAATGTTTGCTTTATCTACTCTTATCTCTTGGGCATATTACGGTCAGAAAGCTTGGACATTTCTTTTTGGAGAAGGCAAAAAAAGAGCTCTTGCTTTTAATCTTATATATTGCGTGTTTATTGTAATAGGTTCCGTTATGAATGTTAAATCCGTTATTGAAATAACAGATGCGATGATGATAGCAATGTGTGTACCTAATATAATTGCGCTATACATTTTGTGTCCTGAAATAAAAAGGGATTTAATTGATTATTGTAAAAGATATAAGGTTACCAAGCTTTTTAAAAGCGAAGAAAACAAAACAGCATAACAAAAAGCTCGGGTTAATGACTCCCGAGCTTTTTAATAAAATCATAACTTTTCTATCTTAACTTATTTGGAAGTTAATTTATTGATAGCTTTAGTTAATCTTGATTTTTTTCTGGCAGCGGTATTTTTGTGTAAAATACCCTTACTTACTGCTTTGTCGCATAATTGATACACTTTGGATAATGCAGCGTTTAATTCATTTTTATCTTGTGAATTTGCAACTGCTAAAGCTTTTTTAACAGCAGTTTTAATGCTTGTTTTGAAAGCAGTGTTTCTTTCAGTGTTTCTTTGAGCAACAAGTACTCTTTTTTTTGCAGATTTAATATTTGCCATTTTCATTTCCTTTCACAAAATTACTAACGTATCTTGCGAGGTTTTGAGTGAGTACTAATATAATACTCAAAAAGATTTTTTTTTGCAATTTTAATTATTTTTTATTCGTTTTGCATTCTGGTGATTTTAAAAAATTTGGTTTTTTCATCTATCATAATGTTACCTGACCAGTGAGCAATAAGTTTGCCGTTTTTGTCATAAATAAATTGTTCGTCTTTATCTGCTTCAAATGCTACGTTTATCAAATTGCCATATCTGGAATATCCGAAAGTTTTTCTTGGAAAATCGTTATTTTCAGTAATATCGAATTTAACAAGGTTACCTAAAATATTATAGTAAAAAACTCTATTTGGCATATCGACATACACAATTGCATAAGCTAATAATGTTTTTTTAAAATAAAAAGGGCAGATGGTTCTTTTGTTTTTAACTATATAAATTTTTTTTTCGATTAAATCAAGATTTTCCTTATAGTCTTTATCTTTAAGGTAATCTTTGTAAAATGTTTTTTCTATTTTTCTTTGAACATTTTTAAATGCTTCTATTTTTGCGCTTGCTTCATTATATTTAATTCCCGCTCTAACTGCTTCTTGCGCAAAAGAGCAGTTTAAACAAAAGATAACAAATATAAACAGAATTTTTTTCACTGTATTATCCTTAAAATTTCATCGTAATTTTTAATTAACTGTATTTCTTTGTGATTTCTGAAATAAGTTAATTGTCTTTTTGCAAAATTTCTTGTATGTTGTTTTATTTTTTCTATAGCTTCTTTATAGTCGGAATAAACTCCTTCTTTTAAATTAAAAAATTCACTATACCCGATAGTATTTTTTAAAATTGAGGAGTCGGGATATTTTTTGCTGTTTTTTTCCCATTCGTTATATAAGCCCATTTCTAACATTATATCAACTCTTTTATTGATTTTTTTGTATAATTCCTGCCTTTCTGTTTCAGGCATAAACCAAGCGGATTGGAATTCATTTTTTTTAATTCTTTTAATTTCGCTTACGGGTTTTTTTAAATATTCACACATTTCAATTGCTCGAATTATTTTATCTTTGTTGTTCGGGTGGATTTTTTCCGCTCTTTTTTTATCAATTAAATTGAGCTTGTCCCACAAAATATTGCTTTCCGATTTTGCTAATTCTCGTCTTAATTCCATATCAGAAGGGCAATCCAATAAAATTTCATCACCGAGTAAATTTTTTATATAAAACCAAGTACCGCCGCAAATGATTATATTTTTATTTCTTTTTTTTATTTCTTTTATTGAGTTTTTTGCGTGCAAAACAAAATCTCCCGCAGAAAACTCTTTCGATGGTTCCAAAATATCAATCAGATGGTGTTTTATTCCTTTTCTTTCTTCAATTGTGGGCTTGGCGCTTACTATATCCAGATTTTTATATACTATTCTTGAATCCGCACAGATGATTTCGGCATCAATCGCTGTTGCAAGTTTTATCGCAAGTTCCGTTTTTCCCGATGCAGTCGGACCCGTTATTACTATTATTTTGTTCATAATAGTTAAATATTAGCATAATTACATAAGATGCAAAATAAATATTAATAAAAAGAAAAATAATGGCAAAAATAATGTTGAATGAAAGAAGAGCTCTTATTATATTTAAGAATGAAGCACATATACAAATTAAAAAATATAACCATAACACGGGGAAGAATTTTTTAAAAGTGAAACAAATAGAATTTTTAAATGCTAAAAAGGCTTTTAAAAGTGCATTTGTTTTAATTTCACATGCCAATGCGGGAGCAGTAAATAAAAACAGAAAATTAAAAATTGTAATTGCCAACATAAAACTCAGTTGCCAGCCGTATATTATAAATAACTTATCGACCGACAGAGTTTTTATGTAATCCATAAATGCATTTTGTTCGGGGGCTAAGTTAAATATATCTTGAAAAAGAAAATCAAGACTTCCAAAAAATTGTTGAGCTAATTTGCCTGTTAAAAAAAGCACGAACGCTAATAAGAATAAGTAAATAAAAAAAGTAATTGCAACGGGGATAATGTTTTTGCCGACTCCTTCGAAAAAGATTGCAGAAAAATTTTTTTCTTTTATTTTTTCATTATTAACAGATTCTTTTAAAACATTTATCCAGCCCGCTATGAATACAGCTGTGAATAAAAAAAGGCAGACCGTTAAAACGGTTGAGGTGGTGAGAGACCTTGCAGAGAATATATATGGCAAAAGAAAATTAACTACAATTAAAAATAAGACCAAAAACAACGTTATTGTAGAATTTTCATTAACCGTATCAAAAGATTTTTTAATTAAACCTGAAAACATTTTAATTCCTCTGCTAGTCACCATTTATTAGTATTTTGATTTACAATTTTAAAGATATAATCTATTATTAATATTAGTATCGAACAATTAAAAAAACAAGGTAAGAAATGTTAAGATTTTCAAAAAAACATACCTACTCGGGTGTATTGATTTGTGTTGAGGGAATTGACGGTTCAGGTAAGTCAACTCAAATTGAATTATTGAACAGTTGGTTAAAATCAAGAGGTGCAGATGTAATTTTGACTCAATGGAATTCATCGGAACTGATTGCTAATACAACAAAAAAGGCCAAGAAAAAAAATCTTTTATCAGGCAGAACATTTTCTCTTTTGCATGCGGTAGATTTTGCAGACAGACTGGAACGCACTATCAAACCGGCTCTAAAAGCAGGATTTATAGTCCTTGCCGACAGGTATGTTTATACTGCATTTGCAAGAGATGTTGCAAGAGAAGTTGATCCTAAGTGGGTAAGAAATATGTATGGTTTTGCAATTAAACCGGATTTGACTTTTTATTTTGATGTTTCGCCAAAGGATAGCTTGAATAGGATATGTTCAAATCGTCAACCAAAATTCTATGAAGCAGGTATGGATATGAAATTATCAAATAATCCATATAAAAGTTATGTTATATTTCAAAACAGAATTGTAGAACAATATAAAAATATGATTGATGAATTTGGATTAATTAAGATTGACGCCCTTGCAAGCATTCATGAAAAACAAAAATTTATACGTGAAAAAGTAAATGAATTGCTTGTTAAGAATAAAATAATTTTAAAGGATATATATGAATAAAGATAAATCACACGGATATGACGGATTGCTAATAGTGATAGAAGGAACGGACGGTTCCGGTAAATCTACACAGGTTAATATGTTGTCTGAATATATTAAAAACAGATGCTATGGTTGCACTGTTTCGGAGTGGAAAACATCGAGACTTATCTCCGGCGTAATAAATGAGGCGAAAGAGAAGAATTTGCTTAATACCACAACGTTTTCTCTATTGTATGCAGCAGATTATACGGATAGATTGGAAAATGAGATTATTCCAGCTTTAAAAGCCGGATTTGTTGTTTTGATGGACAGATATATTTACACTGCTTATGTTAGAGATTCTGTGAGAGGTCATGATATTAATTGGGTGAAAAATCTTTACAGTTTTGCTCCAAAGCCGGATTTGGTTTTTTATTTGAATGTGGCACCGGAGACTTTAATAAAAAGACTTATTGCAAAAAATGGTGCTCTCGATTATTTTGAATCGGGCAGGGATATAGGACTTTCAACTGATATATATAACAGTTTTGAAATTTATCAAAAAAGATGTTTGGAAGAATATAAGAAACTTGAAAAGGAATATAATTTTATTGAAATAGACGGTAAAAAACCAAAAGAGGAAATTCACTTAATTATTAAAGAAAAAGTAAGTAAACTTTTGGATTTAAAAACTTAAAAAGAGCAGGATTTCTGCTCTTTTTAATTATTCATCAATGTTTTCAATAGTTTTTTCAAATATGTTTACTTGTTCTATTCCTGAATTAATTTCTTCTTTAGCCGCAGCCGCAAGACTTTCTTTTTTTTCGGTTTCTTCTTCATCAGGATCAACTATTTTATTAACGGAGACAACATAATCATTTCCGTCAAGCGTTTGAACTCTAACGCCTGTTGCAGGTCTGCCTTGACGTGAGATATCCGAAGCGCTCACTCTTGTTACTATTCCGTTTGCGGTTACAACCATAATTTCATCGGTTTCTTTTACTATGCTTAAATCAACAAGTCTTGAAGCAGATGATTTGAATTTTGTTGCTATTAAGCCTATTCCGCCTCTGTTTTGTGTTCTGAATTCTGAAATTTTTGAACGTTTGCCGAAGCCGTCCGAAGTTATAACCAAAAGATCCGCATCGTAATTCTTTGGAACAACATCGCAACCGATTATTTCATCAGATGCTCTTAATTTCATTGAATTTACACCTCTTGCTGAACGACCTAACGGTCTTAAATCTTCAATCGGGAATCTTATTGCCATACCGCAAGATGTGCCGATTATAATCTCGTCGTTGCCGTGAGCCAATTTTACCCAATTCAAAGTGTCTTTTTCTTCCAGTCCTATTGCAATAAGACCGTTTCTTCTTATTGATTTGAAGTTATCTAAAGATATTCTTTTAATATAGCCTTTTTTGGTCAACATTATTAAATTCAAATCTTCTTTAAATTCACTGACAGGTACAATGGCTGTTATTGTTTCATCCTGTTCTATAGGTAAAACATTTATAATAGGCAAACCTTTTGACTGACGTGAACCTTCCGGAAAATCGTATACTGATAGTGAATATACAAGTCCTTTGGAAGAGAAGAATAATACCTTATCATGCATCATAGCGGTGAAGAAATGAGCAACATCATCGTCTTCTTTGGTTTTCATTCCGCCTTTTCCTCTTGTGGCTCTGTTTTGACGTACAAATGTGTCCAGAGAAATTCTTTTTATATAACCTTGGCGAGTTATAAACACTGCCATTTGTGTATTAGGCGTTAAATCTTCAACGGTAACTTCACCTTCATCCGGAACAATTTGTGTTTTTCTTTCATCTCCATATTTTTCTTTGTCTTGCAGAAGCTCAACTTTAATTAAAGCAAGAATCTTTTCTCTTGAAGATAAAAGCTCTTCGTATTCTTCGATTTTTTTCAATAATTCTGCATGTTCTGCTCTAATTTTGTCTTGCTCTAAGCCCGTTAAGCGTCTTAATTGCATTTCAAGAATTGCATTTGCCTGTTCGGTGTCTAATCCGAAACGGTTAATAAGACCTGAGCGAGCCACTTCTGTATTTGGGGATTTTTTGATTAATTCAATTACCTCATCCAAAGAATTAAGAGCTATCATTAAGCCTTCTAAAATATGAGCTCTGGCTTTTGCTTTTTTTAAGAAGAATATGGTTCTTCTGGTTATAACATCTACTCTGTGTTCAACAAATTCCGAGAGAACTTCGTATAAATTTAATAATCTCGGTTGTTGACCGACAAGAGCAACCATATTAAATCCAAAACTTGTTGAGAGAGCTGTTTGTTTGTAAAGATTATTTCTTACAACATCGGGTTTAGCATCACGCTTCAATTCAATTACTATACGCATGCCGTCTCTGTCCGATTCGTCTCTTAAATCCGATATACCTTGAATTTTATTATCTTTAACCAGTTCCGCTATTTTTCTGATAAGTTCTGCTTTGTTTACCTGATAAGGAATTTCGGTTACGACAATGGCGCTTCTTCCTTGGCGTCCTGCGCCCCCTTGTAATTCTTCAATTGTTGAAACGGCACGCATTTTAATTGAGCCTCTGCCTGTTTCATAAGCTTTTTTAATTTCTGAAGTTCCCACAATAGTTGCAGCAGTAGGAAAATCAGGACCTTTGATATATTGCATTAAGCCCTCGGTTGTAATATCAGGATTATCAATTAATGCTATAGTTCCGTCTACAACTTCATCAAGGTTGTGTGGTGGAATATTTGTTGCCATACCGACTGCAATACCCGAGGTGCCGTTTAATAAAAGCATAGGCAATCTGGTGGGCAGAACAGCAGGTTCTTCTAATGAGCCATCAAAATTCGGAACAAAATTAACAGTTTCGCAATCAATATCTGCAAGCATTGCGGTTGTAATTTTGTGCATTCTTGCTTCTGTATAACGCATTGCTGCAGCACCGTCGCCGTCAACCGAACCGAAATTACCATGGCCGTCAACAGTTAAGTATCTTGTTGAAAAATCCTGAGCCATACGTACAAGTGCTTCATATACCGAACTGTCACCATGGGGGTGATATTTACCCAAAACTTCACCTACTATACGTGCACATTTTTTAAAGGGTTTATCAGGTGTCATGCCCAGTTCGTTCATTGCGTATAAAATACGTCTGTGTACCGGTTTTAAGCCATCTCTCACATCAGGCAGCGCACGTCCGACAATTACACTCATAGCGTAATCTATATAACATCTTTTCATTTCATCGCGAATATTAACAGGAATAATTTTTCCATCATCAAATAGGTTAGTTTGAGCCAAAATAAACTCCTTTTCGTCTAGTCTTATAGCTTATATTATACAATAAAGGCAAAAGTAAAGCAAAAAGATTAATTGATATAAAAAATTTTTAAAAAAATATAATATTTGATATTATAAAGTCTATGAAAGGCAGATATCAGACAGATTATTTTTTTAACCCGAATGTAAATAAACCTATAGAGCAAATTTGGGATGATATTGAAAGCTATACGGGTGAATTTATGGAAGAGGAAATTGATTTGCATGATAAAATCGATTTTGTAATTCCAATACCGCCTCTTAATTATGAAAATAAAATTATAAAAGGAGTATTTTTTTCACAGGGGTGCGAGTATATATTGAAATTGTTCCCTGATTTAAAAAAGATATTTTTTGCAGCAGCTTATACAATGTGGTCAAATTATTCATGGTGCGATAAAGCCGATATTTATCTTGCATGTTATGAAAATAAAGAGCGTGAAATTTATCATAAGAATAAATACCAAAATAAAAAAGATATAATTTTTGTTCCTTTGCAAGATGCGGATTTTACAAATGAATATATGATGGCGCCTACTTTTAATACTCCAAAAACAATAGATGTTTTATGTGTTTCGACTCCTGCTCAGGTAAAGAATGTTCCTATGCTTGCTAATGCATTACTTGAGTATAAAAGAAAGTATAAAAAGATATTAAATGCGGTTTGGGTAATGGGGGTGAAGTCTGATAAAAAAGATTTTTCCGACATAAGAGAAGATTATCGTTTGGAGATAAAAAAAGTTAAGGATATTATAAAAAATGAAGGATATATCACGATAATACCTTTTGTTCCGTATATCGAGCTTGCAAAATATTATAGCAGCGCAAAATGTTGCGTGCTTGCTTCTTTATTTGAGGGAAAAAATCGTTCCATAAATGAATCTTTAAGCTGTAATACTCCCGTTGTGCTGTTTAAAGAGCATAATCAGTATGCAAGAGGTAATTATCCTATTTTTTCAGAAAATTCGGGTGAGTTGGCTGATTATAGTTCTGAAGCTTTATGCGATTCTATTCATAAAGTTATTACAAATCAAAAAAATTATTCTCCAAGAAAAAATTATCTTAAATTTAACGGAAGAAAAAATTTTGTAGATATTTTGACTTCATATATTCCTTATTATAAAGATATTGTTGATGATTATAGTAAAACAAAATTCCATGAAAATTTATGGATTGATTTAGCCGTTCAAGATAATTATCAAATCAGTTATCATGATTTTTTATATAATAAAAATCCGGCAATTTTTCATGTGAGAGGAATTAAGAATATAGCATCGTTAGTGAAATTTTTTTATTCAAGATTCAATATAAAATAATGATTGATTAAAAATTTGTCTTTATGTAAAATTAAGACGTTATGGATAAAAAAATCAAAATAGCACTTGTTTTCGGAACACGTCCCGAGGCAATTAAGATGTGTCCTTTAGTTAAAAAATTGAAAGAGAATGAAATTTTTCAAGTTTTTACTATTGTTACTGCTCAACACAGGCAAATGCTTGACAGTGTATTGGAATTGTTTGACGTTGTTCCTGATTTTGATTTAAATTTAATGAAACCTAATCAAAATTTATGGGAATTGTCGTCCGATATTCTTCTTAAGACAAAAGAGATTTTTGAAGAACAAAAATTTGATTTAATTCTTGTTCATGGTGATACTACGACAGCAAGCTTTAGTGCGTTAAGTGCTTTTTATTCAAGAACAAAAATAGGACATGTAGAAGCGGGTTTAAGGACTTTTGATAAAAATTATCCTTTTCCTGAAGAAATTAACAGAGTTATAGTTGATTCTATTTCGGATTTAATGTTTTGTCCTACCGAAAAATCAATTCAAAATATTAAAAATTCCGGTATAAAAAAAGGAATGTATAAAACGGGAAATACGGTTATAGATGCTCTTTTGTATGTAGTAAATAATAAGCCGGCAAATTTAGATTTTATAGGTTTAAATAATAATTTAAAAACAATACTTTTAACTTCTCATAGGCGTGAAAATTTTGGCGAACCGCTCAGAAATATTTGTTTTGCAATTAAAAAATTAATTGAAAAAAATAAGGATATAGAAATCGTGTATCCTATGCACTTAAATCCAAATGTAAGAAATACGGTTATTCCAATTCTTGAAAATATTGAAAGAGTTAAATTGATTGAACCGCTTGATTATGCACCTTTTTGCACGTTGATGCAAAAATCTCATATCATTTTGACTGATTCAGGCGGAATACAAGAAGAAGCACCGGCTTTAGGTAAGCCTGTTTTGGTTTTAAGAGAAGAAACAGAACGTCCCGAAGCAATTGAATATGGCGGAGTTAAGCTTGTGGGAACAAATACGGAAAAAATAGTAAACACTATTCAGGAGCTTTTAGATAATAAAAATGAATATGAAAGAATGTCAAAATCCGTAAATCCTTATGGCGACGGGCATGCATGTGAATATATTGAAAATATTATTGTTGAATATTTTCGCTGTTAATTATGTCCGTATATTTTTGAAGAGTTTGTTCGTCTTGAGGAAAATTTGTTATGTGGGTTTGGATATAATCTCTTAATTTATCGATGTAATTCAGTTCCACCAATAAATCGGCAACATTTATTAAATCATAGACTGATTGACCCATGGAGTAATTTGCTTCATAGCGGGCAAGAGCTTGTTCTTTATCTCCGATTTCAATGTAGCTGGTTGCTAATTTTGAATTAATTTCATTTATTTCTCTTGCATCTTGTAGGTATGGCAGCATTTTATTATAGGTATTTATAACACCCGATATATCATTTTTTTGCCTGTAGCAATCGGCAAGACTCCTAAAAACATTTCTCTTAAGCTCTAAACCGCCTATTTCAAATGCCTGTTCAAAATTATATATAGCTTCATCATAATTACCTTCAGCCATATATCTGATGCCTTTGCTTTCAAAATTATTTGCCCGAATATCTTGGGATTGCGTATTGTTATAATTTTGTTCTGTTGTTGTTTGCGATTCTTCGGCGATTTTTACTTGTTTTATATTTTCTTCGGAAGGTGCTTGTTGTTCTTCTAATGCTTGTTTTTCAAGTTCTTTATTGATAACCTTTAATACTTCAGCTTTTTTCTTCGCATCCGTTATTGTTTTAATATGATTTTTTACGGTAATTGAAGAGACGGCTATCACAATAATGAAAACAATTAAAATTTTAGCGTATTTCAAACTAAGTTCTTCCATGGTTACCTTTCATTAGCACTGCAAACTTCACAAGCAATATTTTTTGCGTAATTTAAAATTTTAAATTCGGATTTTAAACCGTCAAAAATCATAATTTTGTTCATCAATGGCTCACCTGTTCCTGTTACAATTTTTAAAACCTCAAGTGCTTGAAGGGAAGAAATTACATTTACAACAGGAGAAAGTGAGGCTAAGTGTTCTTCTTTAAATATTTTTGGCTTTTGCATAACACAAGCAAGACAGCCTGTTTTTGAGGGTACTATGGTTGTTATTTGACCTCTAAAACCTTGAGTGCCGCCATGGATTAATATTTTATTATGTCTTAAAGCTATCTCATTTAACATGTATTTTGATTCATAAGAATCGAAGCAATCAACAATAATGTCATAACCTTGAATAACGTTGAAATAGTTAAGTTCATTAAGATTTATTTTGTCTAATTCGACTTTAATATCAGAGTTAAATTCTTGTACCCAGTCTTTTGCGGAAATTACTTTTGCTCTTCCTATGTTTTTGTATTTATGAATTATTTGTCTGTTTAAATTTGATTCTTCAACAATGTCATCATCTATTATTTTTATTTGACCTACGCCCATAGCCGCAAGGTTCATAATGACCCCTGAGCCTAATCCGCCTGCTCCCATAATAAGAACTTTAGAAGCTAATAAACGTTCTTGAGCTTCCTTTGTGATGCCTTCTTTTTCAAAATTTTTTTCGTATCTTGCAAATTTAATCATTTTATTGCTTTTTTAAATTCTCGTTTTCTATTATTTCAACTATTTTAATGCCGTAACTGTCTTCTATTGCTACAATTTTACCTTTCGCAATTAAAATATCATCCACATAAATATCAATTGGTTCATTTTCGTTTCTGTCAAGAGGTATAATAGAGCCTGAATCATATTCTATTGCATCTTTTAAAAGAAGTTTTGTTTTGCCTAATTCAGCGCATAATTTCACTTCAACATTTGCAACTTTAGATATGTTTCTAAAATCGTTTGTTTTTTCAATAAATTCTTCAGGCATTAAAAATAACTCCCCTATATATTTTTATTTATAGCATAGAATTAAACTTAAACCTAATTATTACAAAATTTTACATCAAATATTTTAATTTTTAATCATCATATCTTCGATTTCTTCAATTTTGCAATTTAAAAGTGATTTTTTAAATTCTAAAATAATTTCAAATTCTTCGTTTAAAATTTCATATAGTGAATTTTGTTGAAATTTTTCATAATCAAAAGAATTTATGTATTGAATTTTATTTGTGTTTAAAATTTTTATTGATCCTATGTCTTCCAATATTTCAAGAGCTATTTGAACAAAATTTTCGCTTACTGATAATGCTTGAGCTAATTTTAGAATTTCAATTTTACCTGACAGTTTATTATTACAGTATTTTATCATTCCGTTGAGTTTTCTTATATAATTTTCAAGATTTTCATCGATTTTTATGTTCATAAAATGAATTTTTTCAGGTTTTATTTTTGATATAATTTCAAAAAATTCTTCTCTGTTGGCAGGGTAGTCAAAGAACATAAGTCCTCTGTGCTGAGATAAATTTTCTATAAATTTTTCTTTTACTGAAACAAGTTTCTCTTTAATTTCAGGGTTTTTTACCCAAATTCCCATGTCAATTGTGTCTTTTTTTAAATAATCTAAAACAGAATTTAAGATACCCGTTTTTTTTCTGTGATCAAAAATTTTGAATGATTTTTTTTCTTTTTTTAAACCTTCAAAAAACATATCAACTACTTCAAATTGCACCGTAGTTTCTCCGTTAAAAGAATTTAAACGAGGGTAAAAAGCTATGTCACATTTTGCATTGTTTGGAATTTCAACTAAATTTTCGCCCCATTTGACACATTTGAATTTTTTATCATCTTTTTCAATAACAAGACTAAGATGGTTTAAATCTTTGCCTATAGCTTTTTGTTCTTTTAAATAAACATCAAACATTGCAAATAATGGCATTTTATTGCCTTCTCCAAAAGGTTCAAGTTTATTAATTGTTTCTATTATGTCAGTTTCAATTTCATTTGCCTGAAGTTCTATATCTGCATATAAAGTTTCTTCGACTTTTTTTTCTTTTGTATCTTCTTCTATTGTTTTTAAAAGGGCTTGTTTAACTTCTTCAAATGAAATTTTGTTTAAATCAAAACTAAAACCGCCTGCAAGTTTGTGTCCTCCAAAACCCAGAAACAATTTTTCATTTTCTTTGATAATTTTATAAACATTTATTAATTCATTGCTTCTTATGGAGCATCTTGCGTTGTTGTTTTCGTCAACAGTCATTAAAAAACAAGGCTTATTAAATTCTTCAACTGCTTTAGCTGCGGCAATGCCTATTATTCCGATGTGCCAATCTTTATTTATTAAAATAACAGCCGGATTATTTGCTTCTTTTTCATTATTTTTTAAGTACGAGAATATGTCATTGTATGTTTCTTGACACTTTGCTTGTCTTATTTTGTTATAATTTTCAAGTTTTTCAATTATAATTTCGAGTTTGGAATTATCGCCTGTTGTTAAAAATTCGAATGAAAGAGAGGCATTTGCAAGTCTTCCTACAGCATTAATTCTCGGTGCAAGTATAAATGCTATATCATAGCTTTTGATTTCTTCTTTGCAGTGTTTTGATAAAAGCGTATATATTCCGTAATGAGATTTTTCTTTTTTTTGATTTAAAATATTTAATGCAACAGAAACCATAGAGCGATTTTCGCCGATTAAAGGGACTACATCGGCAACAATTCCGCAGGCTGAAATTACAAGCAACTCGTCTTTCAGGTCATCATTTTCAATATTTTCCAACAATGACACAGCAAGTTTATACGCTATAGCGGATCCTGAATTATAACTCAGAGAAGTTATATTCTCCATTGAAACATCAGTTTTTATCGCATCTTTTATTTGAGGGTTAATTATTGCAAATGCGTTCGGAATTTCACCTTCTGTTGTGTGATGGTCGGTTATTATGACATCTATTCCGAGTCCTTTTAGCAAATTAACTTCGCTAATATTTGAGATGCCGCAATCAACAGTTATTACAAGTTTAACTTTTTCTTTTGAAATTAATTTGATTAATTCTTTGGAATTGAGACCATGACCATGGAGCAGTCTGTCGGGTATAAAAACTTCTACATTAGCGTTAATTGACTTTAGAGCTTTATATAAAATTGAAGATGATGTAACTCCGTCGCAATCGAAATCACCCCATATCAGTATTTTTTGGTTTTTTTCAATCGCTTCAAAAATCCTGTTTTTTGCTTTTTCCATATCTAAAAAAGCATAAGGCGAAATAAAATAATCTCTTGAAGGATTTAAAAATTTATCTTTTTGTTCTTTTGAGGTTATATTTCTCAAAACCAAAAGCTCATCCAAAAGAGAATCTTTTGTTGAGCTTTTTGATTGTTGTTTATCTTTTATAACAATTTTTCTGTATTGCATTTTTTCCTGTCAGATGTTAATTTCTTCGGTTTAGTTGAGCTAAAAGTCTTAAAATTTCAAAGTATAACCAAATAACGGTAACCAAAAGAGCAAAGCCGCCGTACCATTCAAAATAATCCGGCAGATTATTGTTGCTTCCTTTTTCTATGAAGTCAAAGTCTAAAACAAAGTTTAATGCAGCAATAACACATATTAAAAGGCTTACCCCAATTCCTATCATAGAGCCGTTGAAAATTGTCATAGGATGTCCGAAAAGTGCGCCGATAAAACCTGCTAAGTAAAATATTGCAATTGCAACGGTCGAAATAAATACTACTTTTCTGAAGGTGTCTGTTGCTTGGATTGCTCGTGTTTTGTATAAAAATAACATTACAAACATTGTCAGAAGTGTTATTCCAACGGCATGCAGAACTATTCCTTCGTAAACCGCAGCATACATATAACTTACGGAGCCAACCAGAAGTCCTTCGCAAAGCGCATAAGCAGGGGCTGTTATTTTTGAAGATTTTGGATTAAAAGAAGCAATCAAAGCAAGAATAAAACCTGCAATAGCAGAAACCATAGCTAAAAGTGATGCTTTATCCGCAAAGCCTTGTGCACATAGTGTCCAAGTATAGTACCCGCTCAAGACAACTATCGCTAAAAGAATCATTGTTTTATTAATTGCACCTTGAACTGTCATCGGTTTTGAATCAGTGATTACATTTTCGACAACTCTTGAATTTAACATTGGATTGGATGTCATAATCTCCCCTTCTCTAAAATATTTCATTTGAATTATACACCAATTTTAAGTTAAAATAAAGATATGCAAAAAATAGGTATAACAGGTAATATTGCTTCCGGAAAAAGTGAAGTGGAAAAAATTCTTCTGGAGCTTAATTATAAAGTTTTTGATTTAGATAAGTTATCTCATGAAGTTCTTGAAAATGAATGTAAGGATGAAATTTTAAATCAATTTAAAACAACGGAAAGAAAAAAAATAGGCAAGATTGTTTTTAGAGATAAAGAAGAAAAAGAAAAGCTGGAACATATAATACATCCTGTTTTAAAGAAAAAAATCGCATTAATTTTTGACAAATATAAAGATGAACCCGCAGTTTTCATTTCAGGCGCTCTTATTTTTCAGTCAGGTTTTGATAAGCTTTTTGATAAAATAATATATGTTGATGCGGATAAAAATTTAAGAATTGAACGTCTTATTAAAAGAAATAGTTATAACAGAGAAGATGCTCTTTTGAGAATAAATTCACAAACTCAAGAAGGCAAATATAAGTCTGATTTTATTGTTAAAAACAATTTTGATATTAAAAAGTTAAAATCTTCGGTAATTGAGGTTATAAAAGCATTAAAACTTCCCTGATTAATTTGCAGGCGGTTGCTGTTGAGGTTTTTGTGATATCTATATCCGGAGCCAGCTCCATAATATCTGCTCCTATGATATTAAAATCTTTAAGATAAATTATCCAATCCATTAATTCTTTATATGTCATTCCACCTGCTTCAGGCGTTCCGACCCCGGACATTAAAGAAGGATCTAAAACATCCAGGTCAATGGTCAAAAAGATGTTTTTGTCTTTGAATTTATCCAATTCTTCTTTTTTTGTTTTTAATGTTGAATATTTTTTTACAATTTCAAATTCCGCTTTTTCTCCGCTTCTTAAGCCTATTTGAGCAATATTTTCATAGCCTGTAAGTTGTGCAATTTGATACATAACCCCACTGTGCGTCAGTTCTTCACCTAAATATTGTTCTCTTAAATCAGTATGAGCATCAAATTGAATAACTGCAACATTTTCGAATTTTTTCAGAATTGATTTAACGCTTGCAAGGGTAATTAAATGTTCACCACCCACCCCAAGAAGTTTTTTATTGTCATCATAGATACAATCAACGTTTTTTTCCGTTATTTCAAGTGCTTTATGAGCATTTCCGAAAGGATATTCCAAATCTCCCGCATCATAAAATAAAGTTTCTTCCATTTCACGATTAAAATAAACAGAATAGGTTTCAATCCCTATACTTTCAAGTCTTGCTGCTTGAGGACCAAAACGGCAACCTGCTCTGTTTGAACAAGTGCAATCATACGGCATACCGAGCATTACGATTTTTGAGTTTTTATAATCGGGATTTGCGCCTATGAAATCTTTTGATAAAAAAGGTCCTTTGAGCATTTATACACCGCTTATTTCTTTGTTTCTGTTAATTTTTTCGTTTAATTCATGAGCTGATTCTTCGTAGCCTAATCTGCCCATCAATGCATAAGTGTAGTTTTTTGCCTGTTCAACTCCGGGTTGATTGAAAGCATCAATATTATACAATTCTCCGATTATTGCCGTTTCCATTTCAAACATGTAAAATAATTGAGCAAGATAGTATTCATTAATCTTCGGTAAATGTATGGTCAAATTAGGTCTTTTATAATCCGAAAGCGCAACTGCAGTTGCGTCCGCTTCTGCGTTTATTAAACGGTTTATTGTTTTTCCGCCCAGATAGTTTAAACCCGTATATTCAAATATATTAGGTATTTCAAGGTTGGTATCAAATTCATCCACTCTTATAAAAGTGATAATTTTGTCGTTTTTACCTTCGTTATACAGTTGAATTTGACTGTGTTGATCCGTTGCTCCAAGGGCTTTAATGGGTGTGGGGCCGTTATTAATTTTGTTTCCGCCTTTGTCAAATTCTTTTCCCAAAGACTCAGCCCAAAGCTGCACATACCAATCTGAAACATATTTTAATCTTGAAGAATAAGGCATCATAACCGATATGTATTTGCCTTTTTCTCTGTCCATTAAGTAGTGAATAAGTGCATTTTGAGCCGCTATGTTTTTATTGACATCAGTATTTTTGAGGGTTAAATCCATGATTTTAATCCCTCTTATAATTTCATCTATATCTACCCCTACAAGAGCTAAGGGAACAAGTCCTACAGCGGAAAATACGCTAAATCTTCCTCCTACATCATCAGGCACTACAAATGTTTTATATCCTTCTTCATTAGCCAGTTGTCTTAAAATACCCGCTTGTTTGTCTGTTGTTGCAACGACGTTTTTTCTGTAATCATCACCCAAAAGAGACTGTAATTTGTCTTTTATAATCATAAATTGACTCATTGTTTCAGCTGTTGAGCCTGATTTTGTGATTACATTGACAAGAGTTTTCTTTAAATCGATGATATTGAGTAATCCGTTTATTTGGTCCGGATCTATATTATCTAAAAAGAATATGCGCGGTAAATTCTCTCTTTGCTCTTTGGTTAGATAATTCCAATACGGTTTTAAAAGGGCTTCCGATAATGCTTGAGCCCCAAGGGCGGAGCCTCCTATGCCAAGAACTAAAATATTGTCAAATCTGCCGTCAACCATAGCGGCAAATTCTTTAACATACCAAACGGTTTCTTCGTTATAGCCCAAATTCATCCATTGAAGCCAAGAGCCGGGTTTGTCCTTGTTCATATTTAAGTTTGTTATTATTTCTTGGATTTTAGGTGCGTAATTATTAAAAACTTGTTCTAAATCAAGTCCTTCGTCGCCTATGATTTTATTTGAAATATTTGTATAATCTAGTTTAATCATTATTGCACCTTATTAATTAAAACTCCGACTAATTCTATTGTATCAAGTGATAATTTTACGTAAAGTCTTTTAAAAAAAATTAGTAATTGAGATTAAATCTTTATAAAATTAGTAATCTAAAAAATTATACTTTTAACTTAAATATATTACCCTGTTGGGTAATATATTTTTCTCTTTTTACGGTTTAGTTTTGTACTATGGAAAAAATTTTAGACAAGACACTAACGATAATTAATGAAAATGAAAAATTAATTGCAAATATTTTGCATGATATTAAAAGTCCCTTGTATAGTATTAAAATTGCACTACAAAATAAATTAGACTGTGAACTTAATAAAGATATATTTGAAACAACTCTTGATATGATTGAGTATATTGAGAATTTTTTAGTTAATTACAGTTTTAAATTGGGTAAATTTGAAAATAAAACATCGGTTTGTGATATTAAAAAGCTGATTAATAAGAAAATAGAAAACTATAAATATATTTTTATGGATAAAAATATACATATAGATATAATTTTTCAAGATGAAAATTTTACGGTAAATTCAATTGAAATATTTTTATCCAGCATAATCGGAAATGTTATTTCAAATATAGCGTTGCATGCCAGCAAAAATCAAACTGCTGTCATCGAGTTATACAGAAAAGGCGGATATATTTGCGTTGATTTTAAAAATTCTTATGATAGTGTAACCGATAATTTTTCTCTTGGACTTGATTTTTGTGAAAAATTATCAAGAGCAACAAAGGTTGACTTAAAGTTTAGTAAAACAAGAAATACAGCTGTTGTTAATTTAAAAATTCCTGAACTTAAAGGGGATTTAAAAAGAGAAATTATCGGCATCTGATGAAACAGGGGAAACTTTTGCCGAAATTTCAGCTATTAATCTTGAAATTTCATAGCCTGAAACCATAACTTCCAATATAAGTTGAGAATTAATTAAAATTTTATCGCCGTATTCCATAGTCTCCGGATTGAGTGCCAAAAATTCAACAAAATCATCTCCGACATATAGGATTTTGCCAAATTCAGCGTCGGTTGCCCATCTTAAAAACACGACACTTTGTTCAAAAAGTTTTAGTTTTTGTATCATCCTCATATTATCATGATATGATTTATTTTATGAATGTCAATTTTATAAGTGATAATTGTAACATTGTAAACAACGGAAAATTTAATATGGATTTCGATTTATCCACTTTGGATTTTGCGATAAAAAATAAAATTGATTATGCAATTGTAAGATTTTATCAATGGTATCCAAAGTGCATCACGTTGGGTAGAAATCAAAAGGATGATTGTTGCGATAATCTAGAAATCGATGTTGTTAAAAGACCCACAGGTGGCAGGGCTCTTTTGCATGATAGAGAATTAACATATTCTTTTGTGTCACCTGTTTTTACTTCAAGCATAATTGAAAGCTATAAAGAAATCTCCGATGCGCTTATTTTGGGTTTTAAAAAACTTGGAATAGAGTTAAATTATGCAACAGGAGAACATAAAAACTTTAATTATTGTATGAATATATCGTCAGGCGCGGATGTTTCATATAAGGACAAAAAATTTATAGGTTCCGCTCAATACAGAAAAGAAGGTTATCTCTTGCAACATGGGTCAATTCCTTACAGTCTTGATTTTGAGTTAATAGAAAAAATTTTTAATCAAAAAGTTCAAAAAGAAAACATCATAACTTTAAATGAAATTAATCCTAATTTATCAACCAGACAAATAATAGAAGCACTGAAAGAAGGATTTATAGAAAAGTTTGAAAAAAAGTAATGCTCCGAAAATTTTCGGAGCTTTGATGTTATTGAAAGGAAAAGTATAGAAAATAAACTTAATTTTCTTATTTATGCAAACAAATTAATGTCTGTTTCTTTTTTTTCCTCTCTTGATACTTCTTCTGATGCTTCAAAAGGATTAAATCCGTTAGAAGCATTTGAATTTTTGTCTGTAATATTAAAAAGTTGGATTACATTTCTGTTTGCTTCAAGTTGTCTGGGGGCTTTTAATTCGTCTCCCAAAGCAATACTTTGTGTTAATTCAACATTTTTTTGAACTGTTTGAGCTGAATATAAATTAGCCGCTGCGCTTGAATTTAATTTAGCAATGTCAACAGCTTTTGCATATAATCCCGCTTGTGTCATTGCAATTTGTTTTTGCAAATCAACATTTGTTCTTGAGGAATATAAATCGACTCCTAAGGTTGATCTGTTGAATTTTGAGTAGTCAATTGCTTGTATCTCGGGTTGTGATTTTGTACCGGAGTTTAAAATATCTTTGGCAACACGATTAACGCTATTTACATCAACACCATTTAAATTGTATAAAGCTGTATTTAAATTTAAGCTCATTGAACCTTATCCCGCAATATTGTCTATTTCCTTATGATTTTTTAATCGTCAGTTTTGCTTCAAGCTTTAGGTTTTAAAAGGGTTTTTGTAACAATTATTTACATATATTAACAAAGCTTTAATTATTATTTATTAAAAAATTAATTTCATATATAATGATTGAAGTCGGTATAAGTTATGAATAAAAAAAGAATTGATTTTAAATATTGAAGTATGAAAGAGAGAAGGCAAAATCAAGTATTTTAGCCTTCTTTTTTTGGAGTATTAAATAAAAATGGATAAAATCAAAAATGATTTTACAGGAGAAATAATTAACATTGAAAAAATTGCAAAAGATACTTGCAAGATGGATATTTTTTCTTCTTTAAAACAAGCCTATGCAGGGCAGTTCATTTCCATACTTTGTCCAAATAAGACCTTAAGGCGTCCTTTTTCAATATCAAATTTGGATAATAATATAATTACAATTCTTTTTAAATTAAAAGGTGAAGGAACCGAGTATCTTGCCGGTTTAGAAAAGAAAGATAAGGTTAAGTTCTTAGCTCCTTTGGGACACGGATTTCAAATTAAGAATAAAAAGGCTTTGCTGGTCGGAGCCGGAATAGGGATTGCTCCTATGCTTTTTTTGAAAAAAAATTTAGAAAAAGAACACATAGAAAATTATTTTATAACAGGCTTTAAATCAAAAGATGAAACCATTGAAGGAAGTGACGAAACAGTTATAGGCGGCAGTGTTTTAGATAATCTTGAAAATATTATAAAAGAAAAAAATATTGAAATAATATATTCTTGCGGACCTGTTCCTGTTTTAAAAGGGGTATGTGAAATTTCAGAAAAACACAATATTGATTGTCAGGTCGCCATGGAAAAAGTTATGGCTTGTTCAATTGGGGTTTGTAGAGGTTGTGTAATTAATTTGAAAAAAAATAATGAGATAATTCGTGCTTCTGTTTGTAAGGATGGACCTGTTTTTGAAGGAAAAGAAATTTTATGGGATTAGATAAGTTAAGAACAACGCTTAAAAATAAAGAACATATATTGGAGCTGAAAACGCCCATAATTGGAGCAAGCGGTACTTACGGTTACAATGATGAGTTTGAGGATTTCGTTGATTTTAATTATTTTGGTGCAATTTCAACAAAAGGTATGACCTTAGAAAAAAGGTTAGGTAACGACGGCGAAAGAATTTTTGAAGTTCAAGGCGGGATGATAAACAGAATAGGACTTGAAAATGTCGGTATAGAAGCTTTTGTAAAAGAAAAGCTGCCTGTATTAAAATCAAAGAAAATTGATTTTATTTTAAATATTGCAGGCAACACCATTGAAGACTATAAACAAATTGCACATATTGCACAGCAAAATGATATAAAGGCAATTGAAGTAAACGTATCTTGTCCTAATGTAAAAACAGGGTGTCTTGAGTTTGGTTTAAATTCTGAAGGATTGTTTGGATTAACTAAGGAAGTGAGAAAAGAATATGACGGTTTTTTAATCGTTAAATTATCTCCAAATACGAGTGATATAAAATTATTGGCAAAAGCCGTTGAAGATGCCGGAGCAGACGCAATAAGCGCCGTTAATACATTAAGAGGATTGGGAATTAAAATTGATTTTGACGGTGAGAAATTTTATAAAAAAAGTGTAAAGGGCGGATTGTCAGGGCCATGTATAAAACCTGTCGCTTTGTATATGGTGGAAGAAATAAGAAGTGCTGTTAATATACCGATTATAGGAATGGGCGGTATTTCTAAGTTGGTTGATTTGTTTGAATTTATTTCGGCAGGTGCCGATGCTTTTCAGATAGGAACGGCAAATTTTATTAATCCTTCAATATGCAGTGATTTAGCTTATGAGCTTGATGATTTTATGGTAAAGAATAATTTTAAGGATTTTGAAGAATTAAAAAGAAAGATAAGGGAAGCATAATAATGAGTGATGTTCAAAGTTTATTAATAAAAGCAGAAGGACTTTTAAAAGGACATTTTTGTCTTACTTCAGGTTTACATTCCGATACTTATTTTCAGTGTGCAAAGTTATATCAGTATCCTGATATTGTGGAAACTTTAGCTTGTGAACTTGCTAAAAAGCTTGAAGGTTTGAAATTTGAAACTGTAGTATCTCCCGCAATCGGAGCAGTTATTTTTGGTTATGAGGTTGCACGTCAAACAAAAAAAAGAAATCTTTTTGTAGAAAGAAAAGATGGTATAATGCAGTTAAGGAGAGGATATTCGCTTAAAAAAGGTGAAAAGATAATAATAGTTGAAGATGTTATTACGACAGCAAGAACAATTTTTGAAACAAAAGAGGCTTTGAGGGAATATGATTGTGAAGTTGAAGGAGTTGCTTGTATAGTAGATAGGACACAAGGAAAATTAGACAGCGAGTTTAAGATATATTCTCTTTTAAAATCTTCACCTGTTACTTATGAACCTGAGAATTGTCCTCTTTGTAAACAGGGTGTCGAGTTAGTTAAACCGGGAAGCAGGAGCGGAAAGTAAAATGAAACATTTAATTAACATAAATAGTTTGGATATTGATGAAATTAATCAAATATATAATCGTGCATTAGAATTTGAAAAAGGCATAAGAAAAGCTAATCATATAAATTCTCATGTTGTGAATATGTTTTTTGAAAATTCAACAAGAACAAAGATGTCTTTTGAAATGGCTGAAAATAAAATTCATACAAATAAATATGATTTCACTGCGGATACTTCTTCTATTCAAAAGGGAGAAGATTTATATGATACGATTAATAATCTCTCCGCAATTGGCATGAATGTTGTTATAATGCGTCATAGCGACAATAAGTTAATAGAAAAATTGTGCGCTAAGAGTTATTTTCAGGAAATTTCTTTTATAAATGCCGGAAGCGGTACTGATGCTCATCCTACGCAGGCACTTTTGGATTTTTATACAATTAAAAAACATTTTCTCAATTTGTATGGAAAAACTCTTGTAATTGTAGGAGATGTAGGACATTCGAGGGTAGCTCATTCAAATATAAATCTTCTTAAAAAATTTGGAATGAAAATAAGATGTGCCGCACCTGAAAATTTAATTGGCGAGAAAATTGAAGGTGTTGAATATTTTACATCTTTAAGAGAAGCATTTGAACAAGCAGATATTGTAATGGCTTTGAGAATTCAAAGGGAAAGAATACAAGAAAAAATTGACTTTGAAGAATATATAAAAAATTATCAAATTACTAAGGATAATTTGCCTTATGCTGCTTTTTTAATGCATCCCGGACCTGTAAACAGAGATATAGAAATTAGTTCCGACGTATTAGAATTGCAAAATGCAAGGACAATATTAAATCAGGCTAAAAATGGTGTTTATGTCAGAATGGCTGTCTTGGATATGATACTTACCGCTCAAGGTTTATAAATATGGAAAAAAATATTAAAATTACTCAAATACCTTCTTTAATTGATATGCATGTGCATTTTAGAGAACCGGGATACACATACAAAGAAACAATAGAAACCGGAATTAAATCTGCTATTGCAGGCGGTTTTTCGGGAGTTTGCACAATGCCGAATACAAATCCTGTGGCGGATAATAAAAAAGTGATTAAGGAGATTTTGTCAAAAGCTAAAAAATATAAGTTTAATATATATCCAATAGGAGCGGTAACAAAAAATTTAAACTCTGATGAACTTGTAGATTTTGCAGAACTTAAAAAGGCAGGTGCCGTTGCTTTTTCAAATGACGGTTTGCCGATATTAAATAAGGATGTTTTTTTTCAGGCTCTTAAGAGCGGGGAATTAATTCTTTCTCATTGTGAAAATGAAGCAGAAGAAGTTCAATGGCAGATTGAAATATTTAAAAAAGCTTTAGCGGAAGGATATAACCCGAGATTGCATTTTTGTCATATTTCAAAAAAAGAAAGTGTCGAATTGATAAGATTTGCAAAAAAAGAAGGTGTGAATATTACAGCTGAAACCGCGCCGCACTACTTTACTTTTACAAATGAGAACATAGATAATACCGGTATGTTTAAAATGAATCCGCCTCTTGGTACGCAAGCTGATAAGAGAGCTGTTATGGAAGGGCTTATGGATAATACCATAGATGTTGTTGCAACTGATCATGCGCCGCATAGCGATGAAGAAAAGTTAATGCCTTATATAGATTCGCCAAACGGAATAACAGGGCTTGAAACGGCATTTTCTCTTACGTATCAACTTTTGGGGCTGGAAAAAACATTAGAAAAGATGGCATATAATCCCAGAAAAATTTTAAAAATAGTGAATAAAAAAATGATAAAAGTTGCACTTGATGAACAATGGGTTGTTGTACCGAAGTTTTTTAAAACAAAATGTAAAGTATCTCCCTATAAAGGAATGAAATTAAAAGGAAAAATTATAAATGAATAAGATTGATGAAGAAATTAAAAAGAAACTTACACTTGCACTTGATGTTGAAGAAATAGAAGAAGCAAAAAATCTTGTAGAAAAATTAAGTCCTTATATTGGAACTTTTAAGGTTGGCTTGCAGCTTTTTTGCGGTTTCGGACTTGAAATTATTAATTATATTAAAGAAAAAAATGCTGATTTCTTTTTGGATGTTAAGCTCCATGATATTCCGAATACTGTTGAAAAAGCTTCTTATAATATAATAAAAAACGGAGCGAATTTTTTTAATGTACACGCAACAGGCGGAATAGAAATGATGGAAGCTGCAAAAAGAGGCGCCTATAGTGCGTGCGAAAAATATAATTGCAAAAAACCCGTAATTTTAGCGGTTACTGTTTTGACAAGCATATCGGATGAAATATTAAAAAATGAATTGGATAACACAAATTCAACAAAAGATTTTGTTTTAAAATTGGCAACAAACGCTAAGAAAGCGGGTCTTGACGGAGTTGTGGCATCTGCAAACGAACTTTCTTTGATTAAAAAAGAATTGGGACAGGATTTCATTGTCCTCACCCCCGGTATAAGACCTTTGTGGGCATCTAAAGATGATCAAAAAAGGGTTGCAACTCCCATGGGTGCGCTTCAGGACGGGGCTGATTATATTGTTTTAGGACGTGCGGTGACGAAAGCTTTTGATCCTGTAGAAGCAATAAAAAAAGTATATGAAGAGATTAAAGGAAATTAAATAATGGGAACGTTGATTTTACAAGACGGAACAGTTTTAAAAGGAGAGTCTTTCGGTGCAATCGGAGGATACGAGGGTGAAATTGTTTTTAATACTTCAATGACCGGATATCAAGAGATTTTAACCGATCCCAGTTATGCAAAACAAATTATTGTGATGACATATCCGGAGATAGGAAATTATGGAATAAATGATTTTGATTTTGAATCAAATAACCCTGCTTTGGTTGGATTTGTTGTTAAAAATGCTTGCAAAAATGAAAGTCATTATAAATCAAGAGAAAATATTTCCGGTTATTTAAAAAGTAAAAATATTGTTGCTCTGGAAGGTATCGACACAAGGAGTTTGGTTAAAAAGATAAGAGAAGCCGGCACTATGAGCGCTTTCATTACCTCTAATGATTTGGATGATGATTTTATTTCTAAAAAAATTAATGAAATACAAGATTTTAAAATTAAAGGCGACATTATTTTGGATGTGTCTTGTAAAAGTAAATATATATTTAATCCCAAAGGCAAAGTGAACCTTGCTTTTATTGATTATGGAGCTAAAAAGGGAATTTTGGCATCTTTAGCTAAAAGGAATTGCAGAATTACCGTTTTTCCGGCATCAGTAAGTGCAAATGAAATACTTGAAAATAATTATGATGCATTATTTTTATCAAACGGTCCAGGCGACCCTGCGGATTTCATTTTTCAAATATCTCAAATTAAACAACTGGTGGGAAAAATTTCGATATTTGGTATTTGTTTAGGTTATCAACTTTTAGCTATCGCATCGGGAGCAGAGACTTATAAACTTAAATACGGCCACAGGGGTGCTAATCATCCTGTAATAAATTTGGAAAATAATAAAGTCTTGATAACAAGTCAAAATCATGGATATGCCGTTGATATTAAGAGTATAACAAAATCAATGAGGCCTACGTATAAGAATTTAAACGACGGTACATTGGAAGGTTTTGAGATATCCGGTCTTGGGGTTTATGCCGTTCAATTTCATCCTGAAGCAAATCCCGGACCTGAAGATGCATCTGTTATTTTTGATGAGTGGGTCAATATAATGAAAAAAAAATTAAATAAAATTAATGAGGTAGAAGATGAAAGATAAATCTCTTAAAAAAGTTCTTGTAATAGGTTCGGGGCCTATTGTGATAGGACAGGCGGCAGAATTTGATTATGCCGGAGTACAGGCATGCAGAGCATTAAAGGAAGAAAAAATTGAAATTGTGCTTGTTAATTCTAACCCTGCAACTATAATGACAGATGAGGAGATTGCTTCAAAAGTATATATCGAACCTTTAACTTTAGATTCTTTGTCGGAGATAATAAAAAAAGAACGTCCCCAAGGGCTTATTGCCACACTGGGCGGACAAACCGCGCTTAATCTTGCTTGCGAGCTTGATGAAGCCGGAGTTTTGGATAAATATAAAGTTAAGTTATTAGGAACTCAGATTGATTCAATAAAAAAAGCTGAAGATAGGGAACTTTTTAAAAATCTTATGCAAGAAATAGATGAACCTGTTCCTGAAAGTTCAATAGTGTCAAATTGGCAAGAGGCGCTTGATTTTAGTCATAAAATCGGATTTCCTATTATAATTCGTCCGGCCTTTACTCTAGGCGGTGCAGGAGGCGGAATTGCGAGAAATGAAAAAGAATATGAAGAAATAGTTCATCAAGGTTTAACGCAATCCCCAATAAATCAGGTGCTTGTCGAAAAATCAATTGCCGGATTTAAAGAAATTGAATATGAAGTTATAAGAGATGCTAATGACACTTGTATAATTATATGTAATATGGAAAATATTGATCCTATTGGTATTCATACGGGAGATAGTTTTGTTGTTGCGCCAAGTCAAACATTAACAAACAATGAGTTTCAAATGTTGAGAACAAGTGCAATAAAAATAATCAGAGCATTAAAAATTGAAGGCGGGTGTAACGTCCAATTTGCTCTTGATACAATATCAAATCAGTATTATGTAATTGAGGTTAACCCCAGAGTTTCTCGTTCTTCTGCATTGGCAAGCAAAGCAAGCGGCTATCCTATTGCAAAAATAGCTACAAAAATTGCAATAGGCTATAATTTGCATGAAATCAAAAATTCAATTACAGGTAAAACAACTGCTGCTTTTGAACCTGCGCTTGATTATGTTGTTGTAAAAATTCCAAAATGGCCTTTTGATAAGTTTTCTTCCGGTGATAGAATTTTAGGAACAAAAATGAAGGCAACAGGTGAAATTATGGCAATAGGAAGGACATTCCATGCTGCTTTTAAAAAAGCTGTTGCTTCACTAGAGGATAGATATACGGGTCTTTTGCATAGAGAATTTGAATCTATGAATAATGATGAGCTTTTAAAAGAGTTGTATATTCAAGATGACAGAAGAATTTTCAGACTTGCTCAGGCTATCTATAACGGGAATGAAATAAATAAGTTATGCTTAATTACAAAAATAGATAAATGGTTTGTTGCAAAAATCAAAGAAATTGTAGACGTTGAAAAAGAGCTTGCCTCTAAACCGATTTCAAAAGAACTGTATTTAAAAGCCAAGCAGTTTGGTTTTTTGGATGATGAGATTATGAATTTAACTCAAACAACAATAGAAAAAATACAGAGTTTTAATCTTGAGGCGGCTTTTAGGTTGGTTGATACTTGTGCTGCAGAATTTAGCGCTTCTACGCCTTATTTTTATTCTACCTGGGGCGAAGAAGACGAAGTAGAAGAATATAAACAAAAAAGTCAGTCGGAATATAAAAAGGCAAAAGAAAATATAATCGTTCTTGGTTCCGGTCCAATTAGAATAGGACAGGGTATTGAATTTGATTATTGTTCGGTACATGCAGCTGATGAACTTTTAAAAGCGGGCTATGAATCGGTCATGATAAATTCTAACCCCGAAACCTTATCAACAGATTTTGATATAGCAACCAGATTGTATTTTGAACCGATGAAGTCTGAATATGTTATGAACATTGTAAAAAAAGAAAATCCTAAGGGTGTTCTTGTTCAATTTGGCGGTCAAACGGCTATCAATTTGGCAGAAAAATTGCAGTCCGAAGGAGTTAAAATTTTAGGGACAAGTTTAGATAGTATTAATGCTGTTGAGGACAGAAAAGTATTTGAAAAACTTCTTCGAGAACTTAATATACCTCAACCGAAAGGTTGTGCCGTTATGTCAACAGCACAGGCTTTGAATGCAGTCAAAGAAATCGGATATCCTGTGTTGGTTCGTCCAAGTTATGTTATCGGCGGCAGAGGAATGCAGGTTGTATATAATGATGAAGAGCTTTTAACATATATAACAGAGGCCTTTAAATTTTCTAATGAACATCCTGTTTTGATTGATCAATATGTTGAAGGACAAGAAGTTGAATTAGATGCAATTTCAGACGGAAGAGACATATTAATCCCCGGAATTTGCGAGCATATAGAACGCGCAGGGGTTCATTCGGGTGATTCTATGAGTATTTATCCAAGTCAGAATATTTCTCGAAAAAATGAAAAGATTATGACAAAATATGCAACAAAAATTGCAAGAAAATTGAATATTAAAGGTTTAATGAATATTCAATTCATTATAAAAGATGATAAAGTGTATGTCATAGAAGTTAACCCGCGTGCTTCAAGAACAGTTCCTATTATGAGTAAAGTAACCGGTATTCCTATGGTTAATATTGCTATTAGGGCAATACTGGGAAAATCTATAAGAAGAGCCGGATTTGGAGTCGGTTTATATAAAAAACCAAAACTTGTGAGCGTTAAAATGCCTATTTTTTCTTGGCAAAAGCTAAACAGAATAGACCCTGCTCTTGCTCCTGAAATGAAATCGACAGGAGAAGTATTGGGAATTGATACAACTTATAAAAAGGCCCTTTATAAGGCATTTTTGGCGGGTGGTTATAAATTTTCAAAATCCAAACAAAGAGTTCTTGTGTCTTTGAATGATCACTGTAAAAAGCCTGCGTTGCCTGTTATAAAAAGACTGTTTAAACAAGGCTTTTTTATAATGGCAACCTGGGGCACACATAAATTTCTTGAAAAAAATGGAATTCCGTCAAAAATGATTGAAAAATTTATGATTGATAAGCTTCAAAAACGTATGAAAAACGGACGTTTAAGTTTTATAATTAATACTCCGACTACGGGAAAAAATTCTCAACATTCCGGATTTCAAATAAGAACAATAGCGCAAATGTATGGAGTCCCGAGCTTTACTTCAATTGATACCGCAAGCGCTTTTTTAAGAGCGTATAAAGTTTTTGATAAAAATACGGTATTGACTTATGATACAATAACAAATTACAGAAAGAAAAATTTTATAGAGCTATTCAAATAAATTCATATTTGGTATATATTAAAAACAATGTTTGAAAGATTCACACAAAAAGCAATAGATGTTGTTCAGAGTGCGCAGAATTATGCGGCGAAGTTTTGTCATAGCAAGGTGTTATCTCAGCATTTGCTTTTAGGTCTTGTTGTCCAATTAAAGGGAGTGCAAGCTAAGATTTTAAACTTTGATAAAATAAATTTCGGTGAATTAACAATCGAAGTTCATAATAGTACAGAAATTTATCCGAATAGAAAACAAAATGATGATATTCTTTTTTCTAAAGAAGCCAGAGACATTTTAAAAAAAGCAGTTGAACTTTCTGATGAATTAAATTCAAAATTTGTTATGCCGCAGCATATAGCGCTTTCTATTCTTATGCAAAAAAATTGCGGCGCTTATCAAATATTGAAAAAATTTGATATTGATGAAGAAAAAATAATTCAAAATTTAAAGAGAATATTGGATAAAAGCTCAGAAATTAAAACACTTCATCCGGAAGAAAATATTGAAAATACTGAACTTTCTAATATAAATAATTTCTTTAAAGAAAAAATAATATCTGAAATTCTTGAAAATGCAAAAGCTAAAGCAATAACATCTGATTATGAGATAGTCGGCAGCGAACAAATTTTACAGTCTATTTTAGATAATAAAGAATATCCTATTGTTGAAATATTAAATAAATATTCAATTACAAGTGAAACTTTTTCCGAAAAATTAAGTAGTTTTACATCAAGAAAAGATGAGTTTGAAAATTCGGAAAAACAAATCATATTCACTCCAAATGCTTTTTTGGCGCTTATGCTTGCGCTTGATTGCGCTAAAGAATCCGGAAGTGTCGGAATTTTGCCGGAGCATGTTATTTTAGGGATTTTAAAGTCTAAAAGAGGTATAGCATATAAAATTTTATCGGAATTAATTCCGCCTTCAATTGATTTTGAAGATATAGTTATGAAAAAATTGAACGATAAAGTTCCTGAAACTCTTGCAATCTTAAGACTGGCTAAAGAAGAAGCAATTAATTTAAACAGTTATACTATAGGAACAGAGATGATACTTCTTGGGATTTTATCTTATGGGACGGGAATTGCTGCCGATACGTTAAGAAGATTGGGTATAAATCTTAAAGATGTAAGAAAAGAAGTTGAGAAAATAATTAAACCCCAAATGAATAAAGAAAATTTTTCATATAGTCAAAGAGCAAAAAAAATTTTGGAAGTTGCATACGAAACTGCTCGTGAACATAAGCGTACAAAGATTAAATCCGAAAATCTTCTTTATGGCATTACAAAGATGCCTGCATGCGCTGCTATGCAAGTTTTAAGTAATCTTGGTACTGATGTTCTTGAAATTCGTCAAGGAATTAAACAAGAACTTCTTGGCGGAATGGATTTATAATGGATGAAGCATTTTCAAGAAATATTTTGTATTGGGGAGAAGATTTTCAAAATATTCTTTCTTTAAAAAATATTTTTGTATTCGGTTTAGGGGGTGTGGGTGGTTATGTTGTTGATGCTCTTGCCCGTTGCGGAATAGAAAAGTTTACCCTTGTGGATTACGATATTGTTTCAAAAAGCAATATAAACAGACAGATAATTGCGCTAAATTCCACAGTAGGATGCAAAAAAACCGAATTATTTAAAAACAGACTATTTGATATTAATAAAAATATTGAAATAAAAATTATAGATGATTTTTATACAGAAGAAAAAAATAAAGAAATTTTTACAGAAAAGCCTGATTTTGTAGTTGATGCTATTGATACTTTGAAATCAAAAATTAAACTTATAAAATATTCAAAAAATAATAATATTAATATCATAACCAGTTTTGGAGCAGGAAATCGAGCAGATTGTACAAAGCTAAGAATAAGTGATTTATCTGAAATTAAACCAAATGACAGTTTTTCAAAAAACGTTTTATCAAAGCTAAAAAAAGAAAATATATTAGATGATTTGCCAGTTGTTTGGAGCGAAGAAAAAGCAAAAAATTTAAGAAAAATCAGAACAGTTGAGAATATAGTTGATAAAAAAGGAAATACAACGGAATATATTAAGTTCACACCTGCCTCAACGCCGATTGTGCCTGCTGTAGCGGGATATATGATGGCTAATTATGTTTTGAATTATTTTTATATTAATTTTTTAAATCATGGTTTATGTGACGGCAAAATAGGCAAATAACCGAAATAAAAACTCAACCGAATGCACTAGTATAACAAGATGATTGAAAACAAATGAATTGATTATATAATCAGTCTATGTTAAAAGCAACTATAATAGAAATTTGGAATAATCTTCACCCTATGACCCACTTTTGGATTATCATAAGTTCGGTTGGAATATTAACATTATACGGTTTGATGTATTGTCTGTAAAAATTATTTTTTAAATACCCAAAATTTAAACAATAAAAAAGATAATACTGCGACAGGGAGAACAAGAATTGCTTGAGAAAGATATTCATTAAGCTTTAATTGGACTGCAAGAATATTTAAGAACAAACTGTTTATAAAAAATGTTATAATGTAAGTTCCAATGAATTTAAATATAAGTTTGTTGTCGTGATTTTTAAACACGATTATACCTGTTGTTTTAAAGTTCCAAAGAACACCTAAAATATATTGAAAAAATAATGCCAGATTTGGAATTAAACCGATTGTTACAAAAAAGGCATATAGAAGATAGCTTACTATTGTATTTAGAAAACCTACAAATAAAAATTTGAAAAATTTTTCATTAATTTTTTTAAATATACCCCATAAGAATCTTTTATGAAGATAATGAAAGGTAAAAGATAGCACAGCCCTAAATTTTTTATAGGCTGTGCTATTTAATATATTTTGTTTTATATTAGCCGACATAAGCTTTAACTTCTGCCGGAGTATTTTTTGCATCCAATTTAATTCCGGGACCCATAGTTGTAGACAGGTACACCGATTTTAAATAGGTTCCTTTAGCGCTTGAAGGTTTAGCTTTTAGTACAGCATCGGCTAAGGTTGCAAAGTTTTTCATAAGGTCATCGGTTGTAAATTTCATTTTTCCGAGAGGTACGTGAATCATACCTTGTTTATCGGCACGAAATTCAACTTTACCTGCTTTGGCATCTTTAACAGCTTTTGCAACGTCAACGGTAACTGTTCCTGTTTTAGGGTTTGGCATTAAACCTTTAGGTCCTAATACTCTACCTAATTTACCAAGTTTTGGCATCATATCAGGTGTTGCGATTAGCGTATCAAATTCAAACCAACCGCCTGCAATTTTATCTATGATTTCTTCAGAGCCTGCTTCGTTAGCGCCTGCTTCTTTAGCGGAAGCAACAAGATCAGCCTTTGCTATAACGCAAACTCTTACTTCTTTACCAAGCCCTGCAGGTAGGACCGTTGTTGATCTGATTTGTTGATCTGCATGTTTTACATCAATACCAAGTCGCATGTGGCATTCGAGAGTTTCATCGAATTTTGATGTAGCATTTGCAACTTCTTGAAGTTTTTTAATTGCTTCAAGAGCAGATGTGGGTTGAGTGAAACCTTCCAACATCTCGTTTATTTTCTTTTGTTTTTTTGTTAATTTAGACATTTTTTCTTCCTTTCGTGGTAATTAGCGGCAAAAATTGCCTCCCATCTTAACTATTGCGCAACAGTTACGCCCATTGCTCTTGCAGTACCTTTAATCATTTCAACGGCAGCTTCAAGAGTTGTTGCGTTTAAGTCATTCATTTTAATTTTTGCAATTTTTTCAAGTTGTTCTTGTGTAATTTGAGCAACTTTTGTTTTGTTTGGTACAGAAGATCCTTTTGGAAGATTTAATTCTTTTTTGATTAAAACTGCCGCAGGAGGAGATTTAACTACAAAGTCAAATGACCTGTCTTCATATACATCAATTACAACAGGAATAATGTAACCTGCTTGAGAAGCGGTTCTTTCATTAAACTGTTTGCAAAAATCCATAATATTTACACCTTTTTGACCCAATGCAGGACCAACCGGAGGTGACGGATTTGCTTTTCCGGCTTCGATTTGCAATTTAATTTTGCCGGTAATTTTTTTGTTTGATTTTGGTGCCATTTTATTCTCCTTTCGTGGTAATTGCGGGTTTTCACCCTTCCACTATATGCACATTATACTTTTTGAATTTGTTTATATTCTAATTCGACGGGAGTTTCACGACCGAATATAGAAACCATAGCTCTTAATTTTGATTTATCCGGATAAACTTCGGTAATATCTCCGATAAATTCTGCAAAAGGTCCTGAAACAATGCGAACTTTATCTCCGACCTTAACGTCAAGTTCAATTTTTGCGGTTGTTTGTTGACCTCTGTGAATGATTTTTTTGATTTCGGAATCTTTAGCGGGAATTGGCTTTTTAGCAGTACCGACAAATTTTGTAACTCCTGCAGTATGTCTTACAACATACCAAGAATCATCATCCATAATCATTTCAACCAATACGTAACCGGGAAATATTTTTTCATCTTTTTTTGTTTTCTTTCCGGCACGAACTTGAGTAATTGTTTTTTGCGGAACTTCTATTCTAAAAATCTTTTCGCCCATGTTCATATATTCAATACGTTTTTCAAGGTTAACTTTGACCTTGTTTTCATATCCGGAATAAGTATGAACAACATACCATCTTTTTTTCGGAGCCTTCTCAATATTATGAGTCGGTTCTTTGCTTATTCGAATGTTTTCTTCAATATTTTCATTAACTTCTTCGTTAACGGAGTTTTGAATTTCGTTTTCTTTTTCTGCCATTTTTCAACCTTTACTTAATTAAACCTAAGAGAGCTTTAAAAATAATATCCATGAAATATACTACTAATGTAAAAAATATGACAACAGCAAGAACTATGCCGGTTTCTACAATGACTTGTTTACGTGTAGGCCAAGAGATTTTTGACCATTCTGCTTTCACACCTCTAAAATAAGTTGTAAGCATTTCTTTGTAATTTTTATTTTGTATATTCTTTTCAACGGGTGCCATATTTCTACTTTCTGATTATTTATCTTTTAAATCGCGCCCTGAAGGACTCGAACCCTCGACATCCGGTTTTGGAGACCGACGTTCTACCAACTGAACTAAGGACGCTAATTTAGCGTAACTTAATTATTTGGTTTCTTTGTGAACGGTGTGTTTTCTGCAAGTCGGGCAGTATTTGTTTAATTCCATTCTTTCTTTGTTTGTTTTTTTATTTTTTGTCGTGGTATAATTTCTTTCCTTGCAATCTTCGCACGCAAGAACAACCATTTTATCGTTTTTACCCTTTATTCCCATTTTTACTACCTTTCTTGGGGCTAAAATATTTAACATCTTCTTATTAATAGAATGTCCCGATTTGAGGACATTCTGATTAATTTTAATTTATGCTTTTATTTTAACAGGAACATAAATTTTTACAAATATTAATTTTATTTATTTTATAGATTCTTAACAATTACATATAATTTCTGCCGCTGTCAATCATGCCGATTGAGCGTTTAAATTCATCAGGTCTTTGTGATTTTGTAATTGCATCCATAGGGTCGACAAGTTTTTTGTTAACCAAATCTTTTAAGCACATATCCAGTGTTTGCATTCCCATTCCTGTTCCGGTTTGAATTGCCGAGTATATTTGTGCTGTTTTTTGTTCACGAATAAGATTTGCAATAGCTGAGTTAACAATCATTATTTCTTGTGCCATTACACGACCTTTTTTCATGCCGTTCGGTTGCAGTTTTGGCAGCAAACATTGAGAAAATACGGCAATTAAACTGATTGAGAGTTGTAGTCTTATTTGTTGTTGTTGAACTTCCGGGAAAATATCCACAATTCTGTCTATGGTTTGCGAAGCGCTTGATGTATGAAGAGTTCCTAACACAAGGTGTCCTGTTTCGGCGGCCGTCAAAGCAAGTCTCATTGTTTCAAGGTCTCTCATTTCTCCGACCAGAATTACGTCAGGGTCTTCACGCAGAGCAGATTTAAGTGCGTTTGCAACAGATTTTGTGTCTTGTCCTAATTCACGTTGGTGTATTATGCATTTTTTGCTTTGGTGTATAAATTCGATAGGATCTTCAATTGTAAGTACATGCTCTACTCTTGTTGAATTAATATAGTCAATCATAGCAGCAAGAGTTGTTGATTTACCGGAACCTGTAGGACCGGTAACAAGTATAAGTCCTCTGGGTCGTTCTGCAATTTTTTTCATAACATCAGGTAATCCTAAATCATCAAAATTTGGAGGAGTTGAATTAATTGTCCTAAATGCTGCCGCATAAGAGCCTTTGTCTCGATATACATTTACACGAAAACGACCTACTCCATGCAGCCCGTATCCGAAATCAAGTTCCCAATTTTGTTCAAGTTCACGTCTTTGGTCATTTGATAAAATCGGAAAAATAATTGTTTCAACGTCATCGGATGATAAAATAGGTAAATTTGTTCTGAAGAGTTTTCCGTCAATTCTGAGAACCGGCGGTAAGTTTGCTGATATATGAACGTCACTCGCTTTTTTTGTAACAGCTAATTCCAAAATTTCTTCAATTATCATATTTAACCTCTGTATATACTGATTATAATTAATAGCATACTATGTTTGAATTGTTTGTTAATCAATAATTTAAACTATTTTCTTTACTTTTAATAAAATATTGAGTTATAATCATTCTATGGGAATATTGGATTGGATTTCGCAATCTGCTAAGAAACTTAAAGATGTTGAAAGCAAAATAGGCGAAGAAACAAAAGATGTGTATGAAGTCTACCAGAGAAACGTTATTCTTGAGCGTGAGATAGCTCAACGTACGGAAGAGCTTCGTCTTGCAAATCAGACCCTTTTAACTTTAGAACAAGTTTGGGATATGATGAATTCTTCTCGTCCTCTTTCAAGTGTTTTAGAGACGATTGTTTCGAGTTTATACGGCGAATTTGGTTATATATACAGTTTTATAGCTCAAAAACAATATGATGAAAAAGGTCCTTGTTATGCATTAAAGACTTATCTTGAAAATGATTTTTCAACGAAAATGTCAGATTTAACCGAAGAAAATATTTATGATTTCAAGCTTCATCCAAAAGTAGACGGAATAATAGAAAATGCGGTTAAAAATAAAGAAATAAGCTACTATGTCAGTTTAAAAGATTTTATTGAAGAAAATATACCTGATATTAAAGAGGAAAAATATAAAGAATATATAGAAAATAACAATGTAAAAACCATAATTATTTTTCCTATTTCAGTTAAAGACCAGTTTAAGGGATTTTTATCGGTTTTTTCTCCGAGAAAAGAATTAAAAGATGATGAGTTAAGTTTTTTAAATCTTTTTGCAAGGCAAATTGAGCTTGCTATAACAATTGCTAATCTTTTTGAAACCGTTAAAAAACAAGCGGTAACCGATCATTTGACAAACTTATTTAACAGAAGGTTTTTTGAAGATGCTCTTCACAGGGAAGCAACACGTTCTCTCAGAACAAAACAACCTTTTTGTTTAATCGGGCTTGATTTGGACCATCTTAAAAAAATAAACGATACATACGGACATTCTATGGGTGATAAAGCGATTGCCACAATTGCAAGTGTTATCATAAAAAATGCAAGAAGTGTTGATATTCCTTCTCGTTTTGGCGGCGAAGAGTTTTTTATAATTTTGCCCGGTATTGATGCAAAAGGCGGATTAGCTGCAGCAGAACGTTTACGAGCTTCTATTGAATCTGCAGATGTTGAAGGTCTTGAAGGCGGAATAACGGCTTCTTTAGGTGTTGCAAGTTTTATAGAACAAACAACCAATATCGATGAACTTTTTGAAATGTGCGATAAAGCAATGTATTTATCAAAGCAAAAAGGCAGAAATCAGGTTACGCTTGCAGATACGGACAATATGACATCATGGCAAGACATTGCAATTGATGCGTTTGTTGATATTTTAACTCAACATAGAATTCCTTTTAATAAAAAGGTTGCTTCAGATTTAATTCAAAAGCTGCAACTTAAACAAACTGACTCTTCCGGTGCGTCAACACAAGAAATGTTGTATAGTATTGTGGATTCAATTTCAAAATCTTATTTTCCTTTATATCAGGAAGGCAGTACGAAAAACAAAGTTACTCTCGCAACTTTAATTGCAAAGAGAATGAATCTTTCAAAGGCCGATATAGATAAATTAAAGATTGCAATGCTTTTATATGATATCGGCAATACAATGATGCCCAAAGAGCTTTTGAAAAAACCGGCGCCTTTAAATCAGAAAGAAAAAGATGAAATTAAAAAGCATCCTATAGTTGGAGCTCAAGAAATTTTAAAACCAATTAGTTCGGTTTCAAATATTATACCCATTATTGAACATCATCATGAAAATTGGGACGGAACAGGTTATCCGAATAATAAAAAAGGTGAAGAAATACCTACTACTTCACAAATAATTTTGATAACCGACAGTTATTTTGCCATGATATCTTATCGTCCTTATAGAAAAGCTTATACAACGGATGAAGCAATAGAAGAAATTAAACAAAATGTGAATAAAAAATATTCAAAAGAATTGGTTGATGCCTTCATTTATTCGATTGAAGAATTTAAAAAAATGTAATACATTTAGATGATTTTTATGGAAAGATACACCTTTGGGTTTATAATGTAAATATAAAAAAAGCCTCTTATTGATTTAAGAGGACAATGGTAAGTTAAATTTAATTATTTTTAGATGTAGTCAAGCAGAGAAACGCTTCCCAGAATTGCCGTTCCAACTTGATAACTTGCTTGGAGAGCGGCTTGAGCGCTCGCGAGTTCTGTTGCTGCTTTTGTTATATCTACTTCTTCAAGGTCTACTTTTTTTTCTGTAAGAGAGGTTATTGTATCATTGTTAATTTCTGATGTTGATTCAAGTTTTGATACTTTTGCGGATATCTGCCCGTTTGCAAGCGTGATTGCCTTTGAAGCAGAATCTAAAACGCTCAGTTTTTCTCTTATAGCATCATAATCAAGCGCATCAGCATTTAATAAATTGTCTAAATCACGCATTTGTGAGAAGAAATCATTAACACCGTCTTGTTCTCCAAAAATTGCTTCTCCGGTGAAATTATAGGTAAATATCGTATCTTCCGATATGGTAAGATTTCTTTCTCCGGCTTTTTTTGAACTGCCTTCATATATTATTTCGCCTGCATCGTTTGTTACATAGGGCTGTTGTTCAACATAGGTGCCTGAAAAAATAAAATTGTCCATATATTTGGTGTTCATTTGATCGCTAATTGTTGCAACTCTTTGTTTAATTTCTTCAGCTATTGCTTTAGCGGAGTCGGGAGTGGTTGAACCGTCTGCAGCTTGGACGATAAGGGAATTTATTTCAGTTAATTGTTCGGTAACATTTGCTAATGTATCATAAGCAAGGTTCATTTCATTTGTTGCGTGTGTTATGTTACTTTGATATTCATTTAACTTTGCCAATTGGTCGTTTAGCTTTAAAACTCTTGTAGCATCAACAACGTTTTCAGAGACTTTTGTGAAATTTTTGTTAGATGCAATTTTTGCCAGAATGTTTGCATAATTGTTGTATGCATTGTTCATTGAGTTAGTTGCTAAACTTGTCATTACGGATGTTGAAATACGCATAATAAAAATCCTTTTTTATTGCTATACCATGCCTATAATTGTGCCTATAAGGTCATTTATTGTTGAAAACAGTTTTGCGGAAGCTTCATAAGCTCTTTGGTATCTAATCATGTCTGATAATTCTTCATCCAGATTGACACCGACTAAATTTGCATAATTATTTATTGCGCTATCGGCAAGTCCTTGAGCAGTATCTGCTTTAGCTTCAATACCTGCTATATCCATGCCGTTTTTTGCGGCATTATTTATTAAAAATTGCGATAAAGTACAGTTATTTGCACCACCGCCATAGCTGCATATTTTTGCATTTTGCAGTGCGGTAATTTCTGTTGCATTATCGGAGTTCCCTATGGATTTTATCCAGTTAGGATCAACATTGCCAAGATTATCCGTGTAGTCTGCCAAATCTATTCTTGCTGCAGAAACTAAAAACGGATTTTCAATAATTGCTGCATTTACTTGTATGTTTGAAGCGTTAAAATCAAGAGAACCGTCTTTTGTTGTAAACATTGCATTTGTTGCTTTTTCAAGAATCAGGTTGCCGTCTGCATCTGTTGTTATTGATGCTGCAAAAACATCTCCGTTGTCGTAGGTTTGAACTCCGTTTAGAGCTTCTGCAAATGCTTTAGCGGCACTGTTTAACGCATTTTTCATGTCATTTATGTTTGAAAAGGAGCCTCCTGAGCCGTTCAAGAAATCAACATAAGCTTTTATTGAACCTGATTTAAATGAATCATTTACTCCGTTTTCTATTATATAGTCGGGATTTTCTGTAGATTGCAGTGTAAATTTAACTGCCTGATCAGGATTTTGAGAATCAAATTCCGCATTAATCGTGTATTTCTGCTCACCGCCCTGTACAACTGCTATTCCGCCTATATATAAATTAACTGTACCGTTGTCATTTTTATCTGTTGTAATATCAACATAATTTGAAAGTTCTTCCAAAATGGCATTTATATTTGCTTGAGTTTCGCCGCTTTGATTATTTTTTGCATGAGCAGTATTTGCATCGGCAAGTTTTGAGAGTAAAGAGTTAATATTTTGAATTTCTAAGCCGACATCTTGGAAGGTGTCCTCTTGGAGATTATCATATTTTGTTGAAATGTCATTAAATTTTTCCGCAACGCTTTGAGCAGCAAGCACGTATTGTTGTCTTATAGCCATATCGGTCGGATATTTTTCAAGATTTGCACTTGCTGTAAAGAAATCGTTTAACAGAGCATTTAAACCATTATCGCCAAGGTCATCTGCTATATCTTCCAAACCGCTCAATGCATCTGCAAGAGTGTTGTAATATGATGCATCCGATTTTTTGCCTATTAAGTCATTAAGTGCACCTTCATCTATGTAATTGGTCAGAGATGAAATGCTTGCACCATTCATGCCTTTTATAGTCTCTATTACATTTTGACATCTTGTTGTATATTCGTTTGTAACAAAGTTTACTCTTTGTCTGTGATAGCCCTCCACATTTATGTTTGCAATATTCTGCGCAACAACAGTTAACGCATATTGGTTGTTCTTCATGGAACCTAAAGTAATATTCATGCTTTGATTTAGCGACATAATAATAAATCCTTTTAATTATGCTTCTTCCGTGATTGATGAAATATCTAAACTCTCATCATCGCTACAGCTCAATCCTTTTGAATTGTATGAACTTTTTTCAGATTGCGCTATATTTAATATGCCAGATAATATACCATTTATAACACCTAATGAATGTTTTATTAATATTTCGTTATTTTCCTCTATAATTTTAATTTTTTCTCCTAATTGTTTTAATTCCTTTTTTTGTTCATCCGTAAAGTTATTGTGCAAATTTTTTAAATCAAACTTGCTGATTTTTTCACATAAAACTTTTAAGTTTTCATCGGTTTTGTTGAGTTTTTCTAAATCTTTTTTGATTATTGCTTCTTTTTTTGCAATTAAGTTGCTTTCTAATTCTTTATAAGCTTCTAAAACTTCATTGTATATCATATTTTATCCTTTATGCGCTATAATCTGCAATTACGCTTCTTCCATACATAATGCCGTAGTTTATATCTTCAACGGTCAATTTTTCGCCCATAATTTCCGCATATTTTTGTATTTCATCAACATCTATCTTATTTTTAACATTGCTTTCTTCAATAAGAGCAATATCTTGTTGTTTAAAATCTTCAACGTTTTTATCTTTCTCATTTGTTTCATTTTTTGAGTTCAGAGATGTTTTATTTGCAGCATTTAAGTTCAATTTTGAAATTGATGAAGAAATTAATGAACTGACATTTGTATTGTTATTTATATCCACTTTATTAACCTTTAACTGTTTTTTCTAGTTGTGCGTACATTTGTTTAGCTATACCTATGCTTGATCTCGGGTCATTGGCTATTGTACGTGCAATATCATTATACATAAATGATTTTAAATTATCTAAATATTTAGATTCTTGAAACAAAGATCCTTCTTTATCAACTGTTTTTTCCATTTCATTTAACATTTTTGCAACAAATATTGATTCAAATTCCTTAGCTACTTTTTGCAGTTGTTCTTTTTCGGATTTTGACCCCCGTTTTATGTTTTCAATTTCCGCTAAATCTGAGCTGTTTTGCATATAGCTTGTTCCGACGTTTCCAATATAGTTGTTCATTATATCACCTCTAATTCTGCTTGCAGGCTTCCTGCTGAGGATAGAGCCTGTAAAATCGCAATTAAATCTAATGGTGTTACGCCAATATTATTTAATGCACTGACTAAATCAGATAAACTTGAATTAGCTTCCATTTGAATTAAAGAACCTTGTTTTTCGGTAATTTCTATTTGGGCATTTTGTACTATTGCAGTGTTGCCTCCTGCGAATGCATTGGGCTGTACAACATTATTTTCTGCAAGAATGGTTACTGTGATTCCGCCATGGGCAACGGCAGCAGGCATTAATTTTGTGTTTCCGCCGATTACAACTGTTCCGGTGCGCTCATTTACAACTACCTTGGCTTTTTCACTAACAGCTCCTACGATTTGATTTTCTATTAATGATAAGAATGTAACCCTGTCATTTTTGTATTTTTGGGGTATTGTGATTTCGACTGCTCCGCCGTCAACAGCTCTTGCAGGAGCGACCCTTGTTGAAATCGTTTTTGAAATTCTGCTTGCCATCGTGTAATCTGCTTTGTCCAAAAGCAGTGTAAGAGAATTTTCATCACCTATTGTAGATAATATATCACGTTCCACAATTGCTCCGTTAGGAACCCTTCCGGTCGTAGTTACTCCTTTAGAGGCACTTGCTCCGCCTTGAGATGCTCTAATACCGCCTACAGTTACGGGACCTTGCGCTACTGCTACTATTTCACCATTTGGTGCTCTTAGTTGAGTTTGAACCAAAACACCGCCTGATAAACTTTTGGCATCTGCCATAGCTGATACCGTAACGTCTAGTTTGTCTCCTTCTTTTGCAAAAGGCGGTATTGTTGCGGTTACGATAACTGCGGCTGTTGTACCTTTTTGAATATAGTTTGATTGGTCAATAACTGTGCCAAGTGCCAGAAGCATTTGTTGACTTGTCATTTGAGTGTGACGTGAATTATCACCTGTGTTTTGCAAACCTACCACAAGTCCGTAGCCAACAACTTGATTTTCTCTGATGCCTTTAACATGAGTTATATCTTTTATTCTGAGTGTCTGTTCAGTTATTGCGCTAACTTGGGCTATTGGTGCAATTATTGTCATGATCAATAAAAGCAGTAGTGCTATTTTTTTTCTAATTTTCATTATTATCATCCTATTTTAGAATATTGTCCTAATTGCTCTATCCAAAATACCTTCGTTCTGACCGCGTGATACCGTACCGGCTCCGTTCATTGCAAATTGAAGATTTGCAACTTGGCTGGATAAGATTTCTCCTGATTGATTTATCCATTTTGGATCAACTATACCCGATATAATTAAATCAATTCTTTCGTTTTGATTGACTAAACTTTTTTTGCCTTGAACAAGCAGATTACCGTTCGGCAGCACTTGTACAACTTGAGCTACAACGGTATCGGTCAACACCATACTTCTTGTCATTTGTGTTCCGCCCGAAACTTCTAAGGTTCCGTTTGTTCCGTCAAGCGCTCCTTTTAAGCTTGTTTTAAAAATTGTATTTAGTGCATTTGTAAAATTTTCTGCTAACGAGCTTGATTTTGATGTCGAATAAGTTCCGGAATCAGACATACTTGGTGCTTCGTCAATTACAATCGAAACTAAATCCCCTACTCCTCTTGCTCTGACTGACGAATACAGCGCTCTTGGTTCAATAACCGCATTTTGAGATGCATTTAATGAAAAAAGGCTCTCTGCTCCGGCACTTAAAGTTGAAATTATAATTAATGTTACAGCTAACTTTTTCATCTTCCTTATATCCTTACTATTACTTCATTTGGAGAATTTACCGTTGCGTTGTAAATTTTGTTGTATTTGTTTGATCGTACAAGAATAGTATCTCCTATTCCCCCTTCTTTTAATGCTTTACCTTGTAATGTTATTTTTAAACCTTTGTTGGAAAGAAAAATAATATCAACGCAAGAATCCTTCAAAACCAGTGCTTTTTCTTTTAAAGAATCTTTCAATATGATACTTCCCTTTGAATAATTTCTTCCTGCTATATAATTTTTAGAATTATCATATAAAACTTTGTCTAAATATTTTGAGATTTCCCTTTTTTCCAAATTACTGTTTTTTGGGTTAATTTCCGCATTATATGGGATTATAGTGTTTGCAACCAAAACATTTTTATATACATAAGTGCGAACATTTATAGGAAAAGCCTTTATGATGTTATTTTTAGAATCTTTTATAACAATCCTTTTGTATAGATTCGGTTGAAATTTTGAATTTTGAGATAAAATTTCTATTTTTGGACGGATGTTTTCGTTTGTTTGGATTGTTTCTTTTGGAATTCCGGTAATATTAATTTTTATATCATCAGAATATTTGGACACCATCGATTTAATTTCTTTTGAAATATTTAAGCTAATTATGTTTGTTAATTCTTCGTTTGTTAAAGTATAGCAATAAGCACTCTGCTCTATTGCAAGCATAAAAATTAAAAATATTAAATTTTTAATTATTTTTTTCATTTATTTTCCTATACTATTTGATTGGTTTGTTGAAGAATTTCAGAACCTGCGGTAATAACTTTGGAATTAGATTCGTAAGCACGTTCTGTTTTGATTAGTCCGATTAGCTCTTCTACTGTTTGGACGTTAGAACCTTCTATAAAACATTGTTCGATTGTCCCATAGCCTTCTTCACCTGCTGTTCCTTGCAAAGGAGTTCCTGACGCTTGAGTTTCACGATATAAATTATGTCCTATTGCCATTAGACCCGAAGGATTTTGAAATTTTACAAGCTGGATTTGTCCTAACTGAGTTTGTTCGGAATTTGTTCCTGTTGTGCAAGATACAATACCTGCTTGTGAAACGGTGATTTCTTTTGCATTAACTGGAATTGTAATCGGAGGTTGTAATTGATAACCGTCCGAAGTTACTAATTGACCGTTTGCATCCATTTGCCAAGCGCCGTCACGAGTATATGCTAAAGAGCCGTCATCTAAAGTAATTTGAAAGAAACCGTCTCCTGCTATTGCCATGTCGAGTTGTCGGTCTGTTGATTGAAGTGTGCCGGTTGTAAATATTCTTGTTGTAGCAGCCGTTTTTACACCTAATCCAACTTCCAAGCCTACCGGTTGATACGTTCCTTGGCCCATTTGAGCTCCGGGCGTTCTGTGAATTTGACTCAATAAATCTTTAAATTCTGCTCTGACTTTTTTATATCCGTATGTAGATAAATTTGCAATATTGTTTGAAATTATATCTAAATTATTTTGCTGGGCTATCATCCCTGTTGCTGCTGTGGTTAACGCTCTTAACATTTAAACTCCTTTATCTTGATGAAATATTACCTAAGCTAATTGCTTGCTGTAAAGATTCGCTTTCTTGTCTTAAAATTGTGCTCATTGATTCATACCCTCTTGAAACATTGATTGAATTCAGCATTTCAACGATTGTATTTGCGTTTGACATTTCAAGCATACCTTGTTGCAAGCTGTATGTACCGTCTGTTTTTATAAACATTCCCGGGTCTTGACCATATATTGGAAGATATTTTCCTTCGCCAATTCCTGAAATTTTAGTTTTATCGGCGAAATCAACAACTTGAATTTTTTGAAGAAAAGCTCTGTAGTTATGGTTTAATAATTCTATTTGACCGTTTTCACCAATCATCAAATCTTCGGTTAAATCCAGCCTGTTCATTTCATTCAAGTCTTCTGTTTCAGGATCTCTTGTTATTCTAATTCTGCGATTATTAACGTCCATAACATAGTCGCCATCTTTATTTACAAGATAATTGTCTACGGTGAGTGCAAAATCACCGACTCTTTGGTAGTAATAATGACTTTCATCATAAGGTGCATTATCCGGTACGTCCTGATGTCTTATTTTAAAGAAACCGTCTCCCTGAAAGGCTAAATCGAGTTTGTATCCGGTATCTTGTAAGCCGCCTTGTGAAAAATCTATGTATGTTCTGTCTGTTCTTGCTCCTATGCTGAGAGAACCGACATTTCTATAATTGCCTTGTGCATTTTGAGCTTGTATTTGCGATTGCATAATATCTTGAAAAGTTATATTGGTTCTTTTAAAACCTGTTGTAGTTACGTTTGCAAGGTTGTGTGCAGTCACATCTTCAAAATCAATGAGTGCCTGCATGCCTTTAGCAACTGTTCCAATTCCTCTTGTAATCATGATTTTGCCTCTTTTATTTTGTTATATGCAGACATTATTGAATTAACATAGTTTTGTGTTTCTTTATATGGCGGTATTCCTCCGTATTTTTTAACGGCATTAGGGCCTGCATTGTAGGCTGCAAGTGCTAATTTTTCATCATTATTAAACCTATCCATCAGACCTTTAAGATATTTAACTCCGCCTTCTATATTTTCCCAAGGGTTATAGGCATTAATTACCCCAAGACTTTTAGCGGTAGAAGGCATTAATTGCATTAAACCCATAGCACCTTTTTTACTCGTCGCATTAGGGTTAAATCCCGACTCTTGTTTTATAATGGCTTTTATGAAGTCGCCATCAATATTATATTTTGATGAAAATGTTTCAACTATTTCATCAATATCTGTCATTTGTGCTTTTAAATCGATTTTTGATTTCAAATTAATTGCTTCTTTTTTTGAAGGTTCTATTTCTTTTGAAATCGTGTCTTTTTCTATATCAGGAAGTTTTTCGGTTGAAGGAGAATTTTCCGAGATTTTCTTTTCTAAAATTGTTTTAAAGTCATTGTTTTGAATATTTGAAGCAGAATCTGTCTCTGCTGAATTTAGTTTTTCTGAAATTCCTTGCAGGGCTGAAAAATTATTTTCTATAGAATTTAAACGCATAAGCGTTAGGTTTAGACCTGAAGCAACGCCTTGTGTCATCCCCTTTTGTCCTTATAACTTATTCTTACCATCACATAAAATTGAAAGTAAATTTAAATATAAATTTAAACCTCCACATACATAATATAG